>PAIW01000068.1 GCA_002710885.1 Chloroflexota bacterium
TGGACTTTGGCGGCACTGGTCGCGATCTCAGCGTCTCGCGCAACGCTGATTCCAGGGACAAACAGGAAATTTTTCGCCCTCTCTATGATTTCGCTCGATACGCCGGCCGCGATAAGTTCCTCTGAAGCCTCTCGCGCCAGTATGGCCGCGCCTTCGATCGGCGATCCTTTCGTGAGGATAATCGAGTCGCCCACCTTAGCGCCAGAGGTCATCACGACCTTATCTTTGGAAACCTCTCCTAGCATGGATCCGACGGCGATGGGTCTGCTCAGGCCGTATGTCACTTCTGTATGACCGCCCACCAACGTGATGTCTCGCTCTTTGCACGCCTCGGTCAGCTGCTCGAAGATACGCGACACCTCTTCGGTTGTGGTTCCTTCAGGAAGTAGCATTGTGACCATCAGCCACTTCGGCGTCGCGCCCATCACCGCCAGGTCGTTGGCGTTGACCTGCACCACGTACCACCCGATGAGGTCTGTTGCGAAGGTGATAGGGTCAGTTTTGGTTACCAGATAGCGGTCGCCGAAGTCGATCAACGCCGCATCCTCGCCCGCCTTCGGCCCCAGAACGACTCTGGGATCATTGATCTCGATACCGCTCAGAAGACTGTCCAGTAGATCGAGCGGAAGCTTTCCTGCCTTCAGTTTTTTCAGATCTGTCATGTTTCAGACTTGTGGTGTCCGGTTGAATTAAGCATTTGACTGCCTCAAAGATCGCTCGACTGACATTTGGCGAACGGCAATGCTATCATACCTGAATCATGATAAAAGCAGTTTTCTTCGACCTGTACGGCACTCTCGCTGGATTCCAGCCATCCCGATTTGAGATTCAGTCCGAAGCGTGCGCGACGTTCGGAATCTCGGTGACTCCAGACGGGATTCTCCGAGGCTACGCGACCGCCGATGCCTACATGGCCGAGCAGAACGCCGTCATGCCGGTGCGCACTCGCGACCGTCAGGGCCAGCGCGAGTTTTTCGCCGAGTATGAGAAACGAGTGCTGAATGGTTGTGGTGTTGAGGTGTCGACAGATCAAGCGATGGAGATTTGGCGTCGCATCCGGCAAGTCCCTTACCAAATGGAACGGTTTGACGACGTTTTGCCCACGATGGACATTCTAAAGCAACAGGGGCTGACCCTGGGTTTGATCTCCAACATGAACCAGAACGGTGACGAACTCGCTGAGACTATGGGCCTGACAGCCTGCCTGGACTTCGCTGTGACGTCAGCGGAAATCGGCTCGGAGAAGCCCCACGCTCCTATATTTCTGGCTGCGCTGGACAAAGCCGGCACTCAACCCACCGAAAGCATCCACGTCGGCGACCAGATAACATCCGACATCAAAGGAGCCGCCAACGTAGGCATCAATCCAGTGTTGGTAGACCGCGACGGCAACCACCCCAGCACGACCTTATGCCCCCGCATCGAAACTCTAATGGAGCTACCAGCCCTGCTGTCAGCATATTAGCTTCCCGATGCCGCCCCTACAAACTCTTCAACCAACTGGCGGCGGAACTCGGCCATGCTCTGGACGGTTTCCATAAGCGGCTTCTCCCAATCAGCGCCCATCCGGTCGAGGTCGAGACGTATCTGCAAGTTGCCGACCTCTGCGTTGCGTCCGAGATGCCTCTGGAGGGCGCGACGCCCCCCGCCCACCTCGTCTCGAAGTCTGAGCACAATTCGGTCCGACTCCCGAACGATGGCTTCGATGCCGGCGTTTCCAGCCTCAAGTTTCAGCCGAGTCATGTACAAAAGATTCTGTGCCTGCCAGGGCAACGGGCCAAACCTGTCTCGAAGCTCGTCTTCCATCTCGGTGATTATGCTGATGTCGGTCATCTTGATTAAGCGCTGGTACAGAATCAAACGAACCGGCAGGTCCGCAATATACTCCGCTGGGAGGCTGGCTGGAATCCCGATGTCAACGCCGACGCCGGGATCGGGCGACATGACTTCGGAAATTTTCCCGTCGACTGCATCTCCGAGTTCTTGGACGCTGAGGCCTCCGGCGACCGGGGAGGTCTCGTTCTGTCTACTGTCTCTTTGGGCCCTGAGTTCCTCTACCGCCGTCGCTAAAAGCTTGGTGTATAGGTCAAATCCCACTGCGTGGATGTTGCCCGACTGCTCGGCGCCCAAGATGTTTCCTGCTCCCCGGATTTCCAAGTCTTTCATCGCAATACGGAAACCGGCCCCAAGTTCAGTTGCGGCCATCATGGCCTTCAACCTGCGCTCGGCAGTTTCGGAAAGCGATTGGGTTTTTGGAATCAGGAGATATGTGTATGCTCGACGCGCGCTGCGTCCCACCCGACCGCGAAGCTGGTAAAGCTGGGCCAACCCAAAAGCGTCCGCCCGATTGACGATCAGAGTGTTTACGTTTTGGATGTCCAGACCGGATTCGATTATCGTGGTGCATACCAGAACGTCGAACTTGCCTTTGGCGAAATCGGCCATCGCTTCCTCGAGCCCTCGCTCGCCCATCTGACCATGGGCGATTCCGACCTCCGCTTCTGGAACAATTCGCCTGATATAGTCAGCCATGTAAGCGATGTTATAAACGCGATTGTGCAGGAAATAGATCTGACCCTCTCGGTCCAGCTCTCTCAGGATGGCTTCCCGGATTAACTCGTCGCTGAATTCAGACACATAAGTCTTGATGGGCAAGCGTTCCTCCGGCGGAGTCTCCATCGTGCTCATGTCACGGACTCCGGCCAGAGACATATGAAGGGTGCGAGGGATGGGCGTGGCAGTCAGCGTCAGCACATCCACCTCTTGGCGCAGCCGTTTCAGCCGTTCCTTGTGACCCACTCCGAAACGCTGCTCCTCATCCACTATGACCAACCCCAGGTCCTTGAATCGAACGTCCTTTTGGATAATTCGATGGGTTCCGATGCAGATGTCGATTTGGCCCGAGGCCAGCGCATCCACGATGTTCGACTGTTCTTTAGCCGTGCGGAACCTACTCAGAACGTCTATCTTCGTTGGGTACGCGCTGAGCCTTTGAGAGAATGTGACATAGTGTTGTTGAGCCAGAACTGTCGTGGGAACAAGCACGGCTACCTGTTTGCCGTCCATGACAGTCTTGAATGCGGCCCGCAAAGCGATTTCTGTCTTGCCGTACCCCACGTCGCCACAGACCAGGCGGTCCATCGGCTTGGTGTTCTCCATATCTGCCTTCACTTCGGCGATGGTGGCAAGTTGGTCTGGAGTCTCCTCGAATGGGAACGACTCCTCCAATTCAGCCTGCCACGGCGAGTCCGGGCCGTGAGCGTACCCTTCCACTAATTCCCTGGCGGCGTAGAGCGACAGAAGCTCCGCCGCCATCTCACGGGTCGAGCGCTCGGCTTTGGCTTTGGCTCTTGACCACTCCTGAGTTCCCAGCCGAGTCAGATGGGGCGGATTGTCGCTGGGCGCGATGTAGGNCGTCACACGATCCAGATGTTCCATCGGGACATACAGCTTGTCGCCCTGGGCGTACTGTAGAATNAGGTACTCGGCGGTCGGGTCTGTGTTTTCGGTGGGACGCCCTGTNCCCACGAATCTGCCGATGCCATGTTCAACGTGAACAACGTGGTCTCCAGGTGATATTTCTTCNAGGAATGCGTCCCANCNAACTCCNGTGCGCCTGGCCGTCCGNCTCTGTTTCGCAACTCCGAATATCTCGGTGTCGCCCAACACAATCAGCTTGTGGCCCACAGAGGGCAATGTGAAACCATCGCCAAAACTGGCTCCCTCTGACTGCAAAACCGTCAGGGTTCCAGGTCCGGGCGATTTGTCGANTGACGNCGGCAGGTTGGCAGACGCCCCGTAATCCTCTAGAATTTGCGTTAACCTTTTAGAGTGAGACGTGATGGCGACGACAGCATGTCCGTCTCCAGTCAACTCCGTCACCTCTTCGACGAACGTGTCCAGCTTTCCCAGGAAAGTTGGAGCAGAGCTAATNGGGATGCGGTGGACCTGACGATATGTGAGNTCGTCTTCCCCCCAGATTGTCGTTTGCAACCTGCGGGNNACCGCGTCAAGACGGCTGCCCATCTCGACCCAGGGTTCGTGAAATGACGGAAAGTTAGCCGGCAACTCGCCNCGCTGTTCTTTGACTTNGCGAAGCTCGTGGATCCGCTCCTCGGTCTCCCAGGCAACGCTGGCGATATCCGTAGGCCGATGGGTGACCACGAGTCCGTCTTTCGGGAAGTAGTCCAGCAGCGTGCCATGATTGAAGAACCCAGCATAAAGGTTCAGGTCATCAACCTCGTGTCCGTCCAAAAGCTGGCTGAACTCCTCTTGAATCCGTTCTTGGTACGCTTGNGTGCAGTTTGATATGNCGATTCGGGACATCTGAGCGTCAATTTGATCATGGTCTGTCATGGCTGGAAGCGTNTCGTGGGCGGGCATGATATCCACATGATCGACGATCTCGATNGACCGTTGGGTGTTGGGGTCGAACAGTCGGATGCTGTCGATTTCGTTGCCCCACAACTCGACACGAGCAGGNAGNGACGCGCCGACNGGGAACACGTCTATAATTCCGCCCCGACGGCTGNCGAATCCTGGTTGGTACACAGATGCCTCGAATCTGTAACCCATGCGCCTCCACAGGTCCAGTGTGTCTTCGAGGTCCACCTGATCTCCGGCGCTGATGGTGTGTTCGATATTCTCGAATGTTTCCTGGCTCAACGTCCTCTGCGCCAACGCGACAGCCGACGTCACCACGATAGGCNNACNACCCTCCGTTGAATTTAGNGCGTGGAGNGCGCGAATCCGTTGTTGNACGGTCTCNATGTCGGTGACCTGCCGCTCGAATGGCTGCGTTTCGGTTTCTGGGAAGTGATGGATAGAATCCTCCGCGCCGGNCCAAGCTTGCAATTGCTCGTGGAGACGACTCGCNTGCTCAGGTCTGGGGACCACGATAAGCATCGGNGTTTCCAAAACCTTCCAGAGCGTGGCNAGCACATAGGGCAGTCCGTCCGAGACCACTTGAGTGGTAGTCGAGACTTGANNCCGCTTCAGATCGTCCCTGAGTTGTTGGAATTGTGGNACCGGTTCCAGAAATGATGACAGCNCAGCGAGGTTCATGANGCTCCTTTTGGACAGTCGGATACAGTCTCNAATAACAAAACGGTCAAACGCCTAACGGGCCAGAAAGNAGTCGNTTCGGTCGNCAGCAACTACATNCTGGCCTACNATTATTTTTCACCGAAAGGNGNNTTATNCCTGNCGCCAATCGAGATCAGCGCGANGNTATCTCNCTCCCATCGCGTCCAAGTCGTCGTCGNCNATTCCAAAGTGGTGAGCCACTTCGTGGACAACAGTNTCCTGTATCTCTCGAATAACATCCTCTTCNGTNTCACACATGCTCTCTATNGAGACCTGAAAAAGAGTGATCTTGTCGGGCAAAACCAAGTCGTAATTATACCGGTCTGGAAGAGGGATACCCTCGTAGAGGCCNAGGAGACNCTCATCTTCATCCAACCCAGAGCCTATCAACTGGTCTCTCGTCGGGTGATCTTCAACCACAATGTCCACATTTTCCATGCGCGAGTGAAATTCATTGGGAAGCTCGTTTAACGCCTGACGTACAAGCTGCTCAAACTTTGATGTTTCCATAGCTCAATAAGTGTATCAAAATTCTTGAGCATTATTTAGACTGATCTGCCGGAGTATGTTGACACCGAACAGGCTCGTTCCTACACTGACAGCCGCTTAGAAGGAGGACNCTAATGTCAGTCAATATCGGCATTCACATCCCGGCGGCATTTCCAGACACACCGCCCGACACAGGACAGTATAAAGANTTCTTCCAGNCGGCCGAGTCGTTAGGNTTCCATTCNCTCTGGACCGAGGACCGGATATTCCATTCGTCGAACTTTCTGGATTCGACGACCCTGATGACCTGGGCCGCTGCTGTCACCGGNTCGATTCAACTTGGAACTGCGGTGNTGGTNTTGGCACTTAGNAACGCGCCTCTTCTTGCNCGCCANCTTTCGACGCTGGATCATCTGTCNGCAGGNCGGATTCATCTGGGCNTATCNATAGGCGGAAGCCCTGCNGAGTATNTGGGCATGGGATTGCCGATGAACAGTCGAGTTTCCCTGCTGAGAGAAAACATATCTGTGCTGCGCGAGCTAATGACCGGAGAACCCGTCACTCATTCAGGGCAATTCTACAANCTGGAGAACGCGATCGTTCGCCCCGCCGCCGTCAGGNCCCCAGGCATCCCGATATANATGGGTGGNCAGGCAGACTCCGCGCTCCTTCGNGCCGGCGANTTAACCGACGGCTGGATACAGAGTCCCTTCGCCTCGCCAGATGANTTCCGTAAATCNTNGACCATCGTGCGACAGGGCGCCGAGAAAGCAGGCAAAGACCCGAGCCAGCTTCAATATGGCAAGCTTATTTACGCGTCAGTGGACGACAANCCTGATTCGGCATACGATGCCATGGGCAATTTCCTGCGCGGCTACTATGGCGACCGGGCCGATGTTCGACGCATGTCCGCCGTGGGAACGCCAGAACAAGTTGCGACGCATCTGAGAAAATTCGCCGACGCAGGGGTTGGTACGTTCATGCTCGGAGTTCCAAATTTGGATGTCGGCCACCTGGAACGGATAGCCAAAAAGGTTGTCCCCGAACTTACTCAATAAAAACACTCCGGAGGATTTAATGAAAATCACTGAAATCAAAAGCTATTCCGTCTCCAGCGGCGACGGACGGCCCTATTTCCTAGTGAAGGTAGAGACTGACGAGGGTATCTACGGCCTGGGCGAGATCGGGATTCGCAATTGGGGCGGCGCCATCACCGAGGCCATAAAACACCTGTCCGAAGTCGTGATAGGTCAGGACCCGTGGAGCACCGAACGGCTGTGGCAGCACATGTTCCGTGGCGGATTCTTCCCCGCCGACAAGGTATATTGCTGTGCGATCAGTGCCATCGACATCGCTCTTTGGGACATAAAGGGCAAAGCCGTCAATATGCCTGTTTACAAGCTGTTGGGCGGACCTGTGAGGGACAAGGTGGTCTGTTATCCCCACACGCAGGGCCGGACTAACGAGGAGTTGGTCGAAAACTCNGTGAAGGCGGTCGAGGAGGGCTGGAAATTTGTCCGATGGGGCCAGCCTGAGACAAGCGGCGAGTTCGAGTATCTTGGAACCGACGGCCTGCTGGAGCCTGTAGAGTCCGTGCGTATTGCCGAAAACCAGATGGGCATGGTTCGGGATGCCGTGGGGCCGGACATCCAGATATGCTTCGATATTCACACACGTCTGGACACGGCGCACGCAGTCCAGATGTGCAAGGCGCTGGAGCAATTCAAGCCCTACTTCATTGAGGACCCACTAAGGTCGGAGAATCCTGCCAGCTACCGGACCCTGGCTCGCCACGTCTCACTCCCCATCGCGGCGGGCGAGCAGTGGGCGACGAAATGGTCCTTCAGGGAAGTGATCGAAGAGGAGCTTATAAACTACGCCCGCATCGACCTCTGCATCGTCGGGGGGCTGACCGAAGCCCTTAAGATCACTCACTGGGCCGAGACTCACTACATCGACATCGTGCCACATAACCCCCTAGGGCCTGTCAGCGCGGCGGCGTGCGTAAACCTGTGCATGGCCTCGACTAACGTCGGAGTCCAAGAGATGCCCCGTCAACCAGGCACTTTCGCGACGGACCTGTTCCCGGTGCAAATCGAATGGGAGGACGGATACGCATGGACCCCCTCGGACCGCCCCGGTCTCGGNGTCGATTTCGACGAGGCGGTGGCTCAGGCTAACCCCGCGCCTCTCAACGGCTGGACACCCCTACTGAGGCGCAACGACGGGGCTCTGACCAACTGGTAACAACGTTGCATCCAGGCGAATCTCTCCAAGTTTGAGGTGTTGAATCGGATGTGCCGAATGATTAAATCAAGCATTCGGTTGCTTAGGCGCAATTAGGTGATATCGGAATTGAATACGTTAGTCGTAAGAAAGGACTTTGGCGCCTGCTGTGTCGAGCACTATCAAGACTCTTCCGCCGGGTGAGACTGCGATCTTGTCGGCCAATTCTGTTAGGGCTTCTGTCGACAGTGAAGGGGTCACCGCTTCGTCGTCAGTCCAATTTAACGTATCCACAGAATACCCGAGTGCGTCCTCGATCCGGCGAATAAGCTCGTGGGCGCCCACTTGGGCCAACACCGAAACACGCTTACGTCTGACAGTGTCAGCATCATCTTTTGGTTCCGCAAGTCTGTCGGCCCTGTACACCGACCACTGATATGGCAGGATAAATACCGCGGTCAACGCGACTCCTATCGCAGGGCGAATATCTCTGAGGGTGTCCAAAGATAGGCTGGCATCCAGCGCATCGCGCAAGAAAACGAACAGAGTTGCGCTGACGCTGCCCAAAAGGGCCATGATTCCTATTCCCAACACAACGAAGGTGAATATTTTTCTTGATAGGGACGCTCGTTCGCTGTGGGCACCATTCGGCGTTATTCTGCGCTGAACGCTTGTCCAATAGTAACCCCACAATGAGCCGCCGATTAGCGCAAGCGTCAGCGCCACCGCAACCGGTTCTCTCCACAGATCAACTCCTGATATCAGTTCTTTAGATCGTTCAGTGACCACTACCAGAGCAGTATCGATAATTACGAACGAGGCCACAGACAGCGCGCCCAACCCCAGCGCAGCCACGATATATTCGTAAGCTCTATTTGCGCTCACCTTCAATGTCGGGGAAAAGTCAGCTTCGGCCTGCGCTCTCCACCAATGGTACGACCACATCGCGATACCCACGGCCAGAGAGGCTATCGCGCCTGACAAGTATTCAAAATGATCGACGGCCGAATCGGCTCCTGACGCTCGCAACGCCCACGTCAAGACGCCAGCAATTATCAGGCCCAGGGCAACCATCGAAGTGACGATGCCGCCCAGAATGGCAAACACGTAAAGGTACGCCCACCTCAACGCCGACTCAAAGTCCCTGGCAGCGAATATCAACCAGTGAGCCGCCCACGCCACGCCACCAACAATACCTACTCCGAGGGCTGTTCTCAAAGCAGGTGTCCAGATTCCGGAATTCTCTGGCATGACAACGGACACCGAGAAGGCGGATGAATAGCCTTCAATCAGTATAATGTGCACAACTCGGCCAACCCCAAGCGCAAGAAGCACAAGCGTTGCCAGCGAAACGACGTATAAATAAAAACGCCTGATTCCGACCGTCTCAAGAGTGAGTTGTCCTTCTCTAGCTTCAAGCCGCCAATGCAGCGCCCAAACGACCGACCAAACGACAACGGCCGCCCAGGGGAATCCTTTGAATTCGTCTATGCTGAAAATCTGCCCCAGCACGGCCATCGCTCCAATCATCACGAATGCCAGAGCGACACCAAGCACGAGATACAGATATATCTTCCGAAGTTCGGATTGGATTTCAACCGGGATTGTTGAGACTTGCCGGACCATCGTTCGCCAGTGGAACGCCCACAACGGAAGGCCGACTATGATTAGCGCCAGCCCCCAGGCGAGTCGTGTGGTCGAGTCGGACAACGTTGAACCGACAAACAGCCTTTCCAGCACGTCCATCCCGACTAACATGACTCCGTTAGCCGTCATCATGAGCGCAACGAAAGAAACCGTGTAGAAATAAAGCCTACGAACGGTCCCGACGCCATCGTCAATTCGCGACCTGCGCCGCCGAAGGTTAACTACCAGGAAAATCACACTCGCGATCACCACGAGAAATATGATTGGCGGAAAAAAGAAAAGTATGTTGAAAAAATCCATCACAGGGCCTTTCAGCCGACTTTATTGCTTCGCTTGAGAGGTTGGCGCAGGCGTTGGTTCAACGACTGCAGGCGCTGGCGCCGGGATTTTGACCGGGCCACAATTGAACATGGGCCATGGAAATTGAGAGAACCGCCACTGGCCTTCTTCCTGACGTAGCGTGTAGCGTTGGACGTAAGATGATTCCGAAGTGTCGAACGGACCGCCGTTTCGGAACTCCGTAATCCGGACGGCTACAACGGTAGTGGACGCGACCACCGTGGTGTCCTCAAGTGTGATGCGGCTATCGCGAAACCTGTCGTTGAAGCCGCCCTGCCAACCGAACATCTGATCAACGGTGCACCTGTCTTTGAGGCCATTCGACAAAAGTTCGTAGCTGGCCTGGAAATCTTCGTCGTCGAACGCCTTAATAAACGACTGCACGGCGCTTTCTGGGGTTCCCGCCGCGAAAGTCTCTTCAGACTCTGAAAGCGCCACTATCACGCTGGCGACCAGCAGAAGCGCAAGAACGGCAGCGCCACCAATTATCCAGTATTTTCCCATATTCCTCACCTGAATCCGCCGTCAAGGAGTTTCAGAATACCCTGCGAACGATTACGATGTATTGCAGTATCGGNGCCAGAGATTTATCAATNGCAAACTCAGTATGGCGAAGTCTNNNACTGCATNNTNGGTGNAATTGAACTANCNNTTNATAGTAGTGACCAGGCGCGAAATAAATTGACACTCAAAAGGCGGCCTTGCTAGACTNNAAANTGNCGCACTANTCAATGAAATGGGGGCNTAATTGCCGGAAGGATTCGACCTNAATTGGATCACGGTTTTGCTNGTTGCCGCCGTGGGACTCACCGCGGTNGGNGGNATGTTCTTGACTTCGTATCTGGTGGCTCCGAAACGNCCCTCAGAAGCCAAAGACACCCCTTACGAATGTGGCATACCTCCAGGGCCGTTTAACTGGTCTCAGATTCAGATTCGTTACTATGTGTTTGCAATTCTATTCATCATTTTTGATGTCGAAGCTGTGTTTCTTTTCCCGTGGGCTGTGATCTTTATGAAAACTGTGCCCGCGGTGTTCTACGAGATGATGATATTCATCGGCATTCTATTCTTCGGAGTGGTGTACGGATGGAGAAAAGGGGTGCTCCAGTGGAGATGAACTTCGGAGAAGGATACAAGCCTAACCAGGGCAACACACCTGCCAGCAGTGTGTTCGAGCGGGCGCTTCCCAATGCGCTGACTGCCAAGTCTAACGAATTGTTCGCTCTGGCGAGAAAGTCGTCGCTTTGGACGCTGTCATTCGGGCTGGCGTGCTGCGCTATCGAGATGATGAGCGCCCATATGTCTCACCACGATCTGGACCGATTTGGCATCGTCACATGGCCGTCTCCGAGACAGGCTGACGTCATGATCGTGGCCGGAACAGTGGTCAAGAAGATGGCCGACCCCATAAAATTGCTTTACGAACAGATGCCCGATCCCAAATGGGTTATTGCGATGGGCAGTTGCGCAACCAACGGCGGCCCGTACTACAAGTCATACTCCGTGGTAATGGGTGTCGACCACCTCATCCCAGTTGACGTTTACGTTCCAGGATGCCCCCCACGCCCTGAGGCGCTGATGCACGGCATCCTGCAACTCCAAGAGAAGATCACAAAGGACGCCCAACAACGTGGCACAGCGTCATAGACGCGAACCCGCAATCCCTCTGGCGAAAGAAGCGCTGGACGCAAAGGGCGAATCTTTAACCGCCCTCGTCAGTGAGGTATTCTCCGAAGGCCACGACGTCAAAGTCGGCGCAGCGGTGGATGAAGTCACCCTCACTGTTCAGCCAACCTCTCTCCCCGACATCTGCCGATTACTGCGAGATGACCCGAGATTCGACTTCGACTACCTCCGTTGCCTGTCCGTCGTAGATTACGAGGATCGGCTGGAGGTCAACTACCACCTGTTCTCATTGGACAAGCGCCACAAGTTGGTAGTGAAGGCGAATGTGTCGCCTGACGACCCTNTTGTCCCGTCGTTGATCGACGTGTGGCGCGGNGCCAANTGGTANGAACGCGAGAGCCACGATCTGTTCGGCGTTTCGTTCNCCGGACACCCGAACCTGGTCCCGCTGCTTCTCTATGANGGATTCGAGGGTTTCCCAGGCCGCAAAAATTTTCCGTTCCACGATTATGACGAATGGTAATTTCGTCTGAACCTCACGAATAAACAATCATGCAAGTACAACAACAGCCAACAAACCAGGACAACGCGATTGATCTCATGATCAATATGGGGCCTCAACACCCCAGCACTCATGGCGTTTTTCGTCTGGTCATTTGGGTTGATGGCGAACGCATTGTGAAGGCAGAGCCCCATATCGGATACCTTCATCGTGGGTCAGAAAAGCTTTGCGAAGACGAGCTATACAGTCAGGTAATTACCCTTTTCGATAGGCTGGATTATGTAGCCAATCTCAATTGCGAGTTGGCGTTCTGCATGGCTGTCGAAAAACTGATGGAGATCGAGGTTCCAGAGCGTGCGCAGTACATCCGCACGATTTTCTGCGAGCTCAACCGCATTGCCAGTCACATGCTGTTCTACGGTGTCTATGGCATGGACGCNGGCGCTGTGACACCCATCCTCTACGGATTNAGAGANCGGGAACGCATCCAGTCGTTGTTCGANTCGGTNACAGGCGCCCGAATGATGCACAACTACTTTCGAGTCGGCGGNGTCAACGAAGAANTGCCCGACGATTTCGANCANCGANTGTCGAAACTCACCGACNAGTTGAAACAAGGCATAGATGAGTGCGACGATTTGCTGTCTCANAACGAGATGTTCCTGGCCCGAACCAAAGGCATTGGCACGATCAGCGGCCNTGATGCCATCGCCTTCGGAGTCACGGGCCCCGCTCTGAGAGCAAGCGGCGTTCTTGAGGACGTGCGAATATCAGAACCCTACGGCATNTACGACCGATTCGATTACGGAATCCCTNTNGGCANTCAGGGCGATTGCTGGGACAGGTATTACGTTNGNGTTGAGGAAATGCGGCAATCTCTCAGCATAATAGNTCAAGCGGTCAACCANATGGAGGCCGGAGAGATCCAGGCCAACGTCCGACGCATCGCNAGACCACCCAAAGGAGAAGTNTACATCAGAACTGAATCTCCNAGAGGCGACTTCGGCGTGTTCCTGGTNAGCGACGGCACCGACAAGCCTTACNGAGTGAAGGTAAGAGCNCCGTCGTTCTGCAATCTTCAATCCCTTCAACACATGCTTCGGGAAGCGTACATCGCGGANGCNGTAATCATCCTCGGCTCCACAGATATCGTGTTAGGGGANGTGGACCGGTGACNGTNGAGCANGGTGTTTACTATGCGTTAGGCGGGCTNGGANTATTCGTTTTCCTATCCGTGATAGTGCTAATNCTGACCTGGGGAGAACGCAAAGCCCTGGCACGCATACACATGCGAATGGGTCCGATGCGGGTCGGATTCCAAGGGACGCTCCAACCCTTGGCGGACACAATAAAACTAGTAACCAAAGAGGACATCCTGCCCTCGTGGGCGGACCGTAGAGTATATTGGATCGCGCCGGTGGCCGTGTTTTTGCCTGCGCTGTTATTATGGGTCACAATTCCGCTAAGCAGAGATCTGGTCCTGCGTAACCTCGAATTAGGCCTTTTCTACATAACCGCAATCTCGGTGTTGTCGGTGATGGGNTTGTTGATGGCAGGTTGGGGNTCTGCGAATAAGTACGCGATGCTNGGCGGGTTGAGGGCGGCTGGNCAGCTCATCAGCTACGAAATNCCGTTCATNATGTCGATACTCGGCGTTGCAATGCTGGTCCAGTCGCTAAACCTCATCACAATCGTCGACGGGCAGGCAAACTATGGCTACGCGTTAGTTCAACCCCTGGGTCTGTTTATATTCCTGATGGCAGGGCTGGCAGAGTTGGGGCGAACGCCATTCGACATCCACCACGCCGAATCCGAGTTGGTCGGAGGCCCATTCNTAGAATACAGCGGCGCACACTGGGCGGTGTTNTTCCTGGCNGAGTACATCAACACGTTCACAGTGGCAGTCTTAATTGTATTGCTGTTCCTGGGTGGTTGGCGATGGCCAGAGATGCCCTTCAGTGGCNCGGCGCTGTCGGCTCTGTCCGCGCTGTGGTTCTTGTTCAAAACGGCATTGGTCATATGNGTAATNTTCTGGATAAGNGGCACGTANCCGAGGCTGNGNATCGACCAACTTATGTCTTTCGGATGGAANATNTTGGTGCCGTTATCGTTNATTAACATCGTAATCACGGGAATCGTTCTATTTTACNGNTGGCCGTTATGGACGCTTACGGTATTATCTCTGGTACTATTGGGCGGGACATTTTATCTGATCGTCAAAAACCCCGGAACGANCATAGANCGNAATACGGTGACAGTGCATGCGATCAGGGCAACCGNGCAACCACCGGTTCCTGAGACGGCGCCNGGGACAGAAAACTGATCGCTGAAAGCTGATAGAAAAAACGAATGATTGGTTTCCTAGAAGGGCTTGTGGTGACGCTGAAAACGNCGTTCCGCAAACCTGTCACAGCCCAATANCCAGACCCTAAAAAACGCCTGGCGGTTGCCAAACGNTACATGGGTTTTCCCGCGCTCCTGTGGGATGAGGANGTTGNCGAGCCGTACTGNACGGGTTGNATGGTCTGCATTCGGNATTGTCCCACTCAATGTATGACTGCTGAGATGAAGGACAACCCAAAATTCGCCGATGACACCAGCNGGCGNCGCAAGATTGTCGACTACTTTGAAATAAATCTTGGCCGGTGNATNCTCTGCCAGATTTGCGTTGATGTTTGCAATTTCGACGCCATCGAGATGAGCCACGANCACGAGTTGAGCAAGTTCCANCGCAACGACAATCGNGTTGATCTGGCCCAACTTCTAAANATGGGCNNGGAATACCNGGAGAAGACCGGTTGGNCTCCCAAGCNNCCTGAGAAAAACAGCGGCATCCCAATCAAGAAGGANGACAAACCCANGNCNNTNAGGAAGCGCGCTCCAAAGAAAACGACGACTCCCNCAAACACACNGNNTNCTGTCGAAGTCGAGANACCGACCGAAGANGCTGGCGAGAAGGCCNAGACCCNGTCATGATGGTGGANCCNTCGCTTGTGCTGTTCTACGTTGCCTCAGCGATAACGCTGGGAGGCGCGTTAGGCGTGGTCATGACACGAAACATCGTGTACGCATCCTTTGCCCTTCTGGCTGCGATGATGGGAGTCGCAGGCGTGTTTCTTCTGGTGTTCGCCGAATTCCTAGCCCTCGTGCAGATACTCATTTACGGCGGCGCGGTGGTCATCGTGCTATTGTTCGCCCTCATGCTCACACGTCTGGAAGATTTCCAGAATTTAACCGACCATCGACAGTGGCCTATCGCCGCGGTTATCTCGATTGGTTTGTTCGCGCTGTTAGTCACGGCAATCGTGACCACTTCGGTTCGCACCACTGAGCCCCAGAGCATCGATTTCGAGACTCTGGGCGAGACTTTATTCACTCAATGGGCCATACCTTTCGAAGTGGCGTCGCTCGTGTTGTTGGTCGCCCTTATCGGCTCTATCGTGTTGGTGAGAACTGATGGAGACCGCGATTGATCGAGCTTGCTCATCTTCAAATCTTGAGCGCGGGGTTATTCGCTATCGGAACCTACGGCGTGTTGGCCCGGCGCAGCGCTGTGCTGATCTTGATGTCCATCGAACTCATGCTCAACGCCGTCAACATCAACCTGATCGGGTACGCCGCTTTTGTGGATTTCGATGAGGCAACCCGATCCTTTGGGCAGGTTCTTGTGATCTTCGTGATCACCATCGCCGCGGCAGAGCTTGCGCTGGCTATTGCTATAATCTTGCGGCTGTATCGCAACCGGTCTACCGTTAACGTCGACGAAATCGACCTGATGAAATGGTAATCCTTCCAACACACATTTCATGTCGCTGACCGACTCCATAGGAACCAATTGGGCCTGGGTCATCCCGGCTCTTTGTGCGTCAGCATTCTTCATAATTTTCCCGATAAGACGACTTGTTCCCCGGATCGGAGCGGCGGTTTCGATACTCGCGATACTGCTAGGATTTGCGCTTTTTTGGTTCGTGCTGGTTGGACTGCTATCCGACGGGCCAGGGGCGTACAGCATCAATTGGCTGACGGTGGGTGACACGACGCTGAAATGGGGGGTCGTTGTTGATCGACTCTCAGTGACGATGTTGGGTTTGGTCACATTCGTTGCGTTGCTGGTGCAGGTGTACTCTCTCGCATATCTAACTCACCACGGAGAGCGAGACCCCGGATTCGGGCGATACTTCGCATTTCACTCATTGTTCGCAGCGGCGATGCTGACGTTGGTTTTGGCAGATAATCTACTGTTCCTCTACATCGCATGGGAGTTGGTGGGGCTTGGTTCCTATCTGCTCATCGGATTTTGGCACGAGCGCAGGTCGGCGGCAGAGGCCGCGAAGAAAGCCTTTGTTACGACTCGCATAGGCGACGTCGGTCTGTTCATCGGCATAATCATGCTGTTCAAAGCCACCGGAACGTTCGACATCTCGACAATAATCCACGTGGCCTCGCAACCAGACGGCATCAATCAGGCCACGCTCAATATTTCCGTGTTCCTAATATTTTTGGGCGCGATGGGCAAGTCTGCCCAGTTCCCCTTTCACGTATGGCTCCCTGACGCGATGGAAGGCCCAACGCCAGTCAGCGCGTTAATTCACGCCGCCACAATGGTCGCAGCTGGCGTCTATCTTGTTGCTCGGCTATTGCCATTGTATGAACTGGCGCCCACGGTCTTGTTGATAGTCGCATCGGTGGGATTATTCACTTTCATATTCGCTGGGACGCTGGCGCTGGTGATGAACGACATCAAACGCGTTCTCGCCTATTCCACGATCAGCCATCTCGGGCTGATGATGCTGGCGTTGGGCGCCGGAGGCCTGGGCGCGGCGATATTCCACCTCGTCGCCCACGGAGTCTCCAAAGCCTTGCTGTTCCTGGGCGCAGGCAGCGTTATGCACTCCATGAACGATGAGACCGATATGTGGAAAATGGGTGGACTCCGACGCAGACTGCCGATAACAGGCTGGACGTTCGTGATTGGCGCCGCGTCTTTGGCCGGCATCATTCCACTGGCAGGTTTCTTCAGCAAAGACGAAATATTGTTGCACGTCCTCGACCACTTGAATCCGGTGTTCATCGTGCTGGCATTGCTTGGGGTTGTGTTGAGCGCGTTGTACATGGCTCGNATTGTTCTTGTAGTATTTTTTGGCCCTCCGAAAGTAGAGAATGAGTCGGCCCACGAATCTCCGCTGGTCATGACTCTGCCGCTAATCCTGCTGGCGTTCTTCGCAGCGACCGTGGGATTCCTGGCCTTCAACTACACGAATGACTATCCCGGGTTCGGCGGTTTCCTGGAAGGACACGGAGAGTTCAAGTTGAACATCTGGCTCACTGTTGCCTCGCTGGCTCTTGCTGTTGGAGGCGTGACGTTGGGATGGATGACGTACATACGCGGCACAATATCTCATCGGAGGCTGTCTGAGCGATATGCCTGGATCCACAAACTTGTGATAAACAAATACTATCTGGACGACGCCATCCAGTGGACCATCGACAAACTCGTTTTGACTTTCGGAGCGTTCGTCGGTGTCTTCGACAGAGTTGTGATTAATGACACTGGCGCCGACGGTTCNGCCTACACAGTATGGCTGTCAGCGATGAAGGTCAGGTTGGTCCAGACGGGGAGATTCTACAATTACGGAATGCTGATGGCCGGCGGAGTCGTTGGTCTTGCCCTCGTCTGGTGGATCGTCCAAACCTGAACTGGGTTCTTGCGGCGCTACACAAGCAAGCCGCGTAAAATACAAAAATCATGGATAACTTCGACTCATACGCGCTGTTTCTTCTGGTCGTCATACCGATGGCCGGCGCTGTGGTCGTTATGCTCATCCCAGGCGCTCTCAAACAGCAAATCCGATGGGTTTCATCTGCCTTCGCGCTGAGCACTTTGCTTGTGTCGTTCTACGTGTTCTGGGCCTATGACCACGAAGCGGGCGGTTTCCAGTTCCAGCGCACATGGGACTGGCTGGCGATGCCGGGAACCGGGCCTCTCAGCGACAAGGCAATCACACTGGCGCTAGGCATAGATGGAATTGCAGCGCCTATGATACTGCTAACCGGCATCGTGATGTTCACCGGCGTTCTAATATCCTGGAAGATTGCTGATCGGAACAAAGAATTTTTCGTTCTTTACCAGCTGTTGCTGTCGGGCGTGTTCGGCGTGTTCGTGTCGTTGGACCTGTTCTTCTTTTTTTTCTTTTACGAGCTTGCCGTTTTGCCCATGTACCTTCTGATCGGCGTCTGGGGCAGCAGTTCCGAGTTTCCTACGTTCTCACGCGCCAAAGAATACGGGGCTATGAAGCTCATGATATTCCTGGTTGCTGGCAGCGTGCTGATCTGGATCGCCATCATGGCGATATTCGTCGAGAGTGGCATCGGGAGCTTCAATCTGCTAGAGCTTCAAAACGTCACATTCTCAGATAATTTCCAACGGGTGTTCTTCCCTTTCCTGATGTTCGGGTTCGGAGTGCTTGCAGGCTTGTGGCCCTTCCACACATGGTCTCCTGACGGCCACGTCGCTGCGCCCACAGCGGTGAGCATGGTTCACGCGGGCGTGCTGATGAAGCTGGGAGCCTTCGGCATAATCCGCGTCGGCATACTGCTGATGCCCGAAGGCGCGCAGGATTGGATGCCAGTGCTGATCGGCCTCGGCACGGTGAACGTGCTCTACGGTGCATGGTCCGCTTTGGGCCAAACAGACCTGAAATATGTGATCGGGTACTCAAGCGTCAGTCACATGGGTTATGTGTTGATGGGAATAGCGACGCTAAATTCTCTGGGCGTCACCGGCGCCGTGCTTCAGATGTTGTCTCACGGACTGATGACAGCGCTCTTCTTCGCGGTCGTCGGGGTTGTATATGACAAGACGCATACCCGCAACATCAACGTGTTGGAGGGTCTCTCGAAACGTATGGGTTTCACTGCGGCCCTATTCGCCATAGCGGGATTTGCGTCTCTGGGACTTCCGGGACTCAGCGGATTCGTGGCCGAATTATTAGTGTTCTTGGGACTGTTCCAAACGTATCCGATCCTGGGCGTGCTCGGAATCATCGGCGCTGCGATAACCGCCGTCTACATTCTGAGGCTGATGGCGAAAGTGTTCTTCGGCCCGTTGGGCGAACGGTGGCAGGACGAAACTGACGCCTCCGGTCTCGAAAGATTTTCCACTCTCATATTGGCGGGATTCATCTTGCTTGTTGGCCTTTTCCCGTTCCCATTCATAAGGGTCATCAACACCGGGGTACTTGAAATTCTACAAAAATTCCCGGAGGCAGGATGAACAATAACTTCCTCCTCTTGATGCCGGAATTTCTCGTGACAGGACTCGCGTTCCTGGTGCTGACCGCCGACTTCTTCCTGAGGGGCGACCGCAAAAATTTCCTTCCCTACTTAGCCGTTCTTGGACTGATCGGCGCGCTAACATTTACGCTGATTGACCAATGGGATCGTGTCGACCATCTCTACGAGGGGTTGATCCTCATTGACGGCTACGCATTGTTCTTCAAGGCGTTCTTCCTGGTGTTGGGTGTGATCGTTGTGTTGTCGTCGGTTGAATATGTCAAACGAAATCTTGACAACCCTGGCGAATACTACGGAATCCTGATTTTCACAATCGTCGGCATGATGCTCATGGCGGCATCCGGCGAGTTGTTGACGGCCTACATCTCGCTGGAACTTTTGAGTTTCGGACTGTACGTGCTGGTTTCATTCGACCGGTACGGCGCGAAATCTAACGAAGCTGGGACCAAGTACATTCTGTTGGGGGCGTTCTCATCTGCCCTCATGCTCTACGGAATAAGCCAGATTTACGGATTGTTGGGAACAACCCGTTTCGACGGCATCGCCGAGGCTCTGAGCGCTACACCGGACATTAGCCCCGGCGTTCTGGTAGGACTTGTCTTGATAATCGCAGGCCTGGGTTTCAAGGTCGCCTCGGTGCCCTTCCATATGTGGGCGCCAGATGCCTACGAAGGCGCTCCGATCCCCGTGACAGCATACCTGGCTGTTGGCTCCAAAGCGGCGGCGTTCGCTCTCGTGCTTCGATTCTTCGTCGAAGCTCTGATGCCTGCTGTAGATGACTGGCAGATGATAATCGTGATAATGGCCGCGCTGACCATGACCGTCGGAAACCTCGTGGCGCTTGCCCAAAGTAATTTGAAGCGCCTGCTAGCCTACTCCAGCATCGGGCACGTGGGATACCTTTTGATGGGAGTCGCCGCGCTCGCCGCCGTGGGAGACGATGGAAGAGTTCAACTCCAGCTATCGCATCTCGCGTCCAATGGCTTAATGCTTCATCTGGTGGCCTACGGCGTCACGAACATGGCGGTGTTCCTGGGCATAGCTGTTGTGTATAACGCCACTGGCAAAGACGATATAGCTAACCTGGCTGGCCTATCCCGCCGAGCCCCATTCCTGTCAGCAGTGATGGCTGTCTCTTTTTTCTCTCTTGCAGGACTTCCGATATTCGCAGGATTTGTTTCAAAATTCTACCTGTTTAATGCCGTCGCGCTTCAGGGCCTGCTTTGGCTGGCAGCGCTTGCGATCTTCACTAGCTTGATTTCCCTCTATTATTACCTGAATGTGGTGCGGCAGATGTACATCGAAGACGCTTCTGACCCCACGCCCATANTCATGCCAAAACTGACGGTCGGAGTGATGGGCGTTCTGTTCTTGGCGATCATCTTCCTGGGTGTCTACCCNGTGCCGNTNATGGAAGCCATCCAGCACGCCAGCGACGCGCTNATGTCNTCGGAATCNCCTATAGGTTTAAGNCAGGGTNTTCGCTGATCTCGGCTGACAAAGTTGCGCCGTCAAGCCACAAGTCATAGACTTAAAGGTNGAGANTTCGGCCTNTGTTGATNAGAATTCGCCGGACNGAATCCACCCGCGAAACAGAAGGGACTTAAATGACAGAAGAAGAAAAATTCTNCCGAGGCATGGTCGTCGTTGCCCATGCCGATGACGCCGAGTTCGGNTGCTCCGGCACAGTCGCNAAGCTGTGCGCCGAGGGGTGGGAGATGGTTTACGTGATGTGCACGGACGGCTCCAAAGGCAGCAGCGACCGCGAAGTTACTGAAGAAGAACTGGCAGCGACTCGACGCGAGGAACAGATAAACGCTGGCAAGGTCTTGGGATTGAAGGACGTGGTGTTTCTCGACTACCCGGACAGCTATCTCCAGCCCACACTGGACCTCCGCAAAGACATCGCCAGAGAGATCAGNCGCTACCAACCCGATGTCNTGATCTGCCAGTACCCAATGAGAAACCTTGACGGAGGGTTTGGCGTCGGGCACCCAGACCATCTGGCGGCNGGCGAGGCCGCGCTGTCAGCGGTGTTCCCAACCGCCCGTGACCATATGACGTTCCCCGACCTGTTGGAAGACGGTTTCGAGCCTCACAAGGTCGCCGAGGTCTGGGTGATGGGACACCCTGAGCCTGACCACTACGTTGACATCACGGACAATGTGAATACCGCGGTCAATGCAATTGCCGCTCACGTCTCACAAGTTGATGGGCGCAGCGCAGACCAGATGATGGAACGCATGCAAGAATGGCGCAGACGCACCGGTGTAGGCAGAGGCATGCAGTACGCCGAAGCGTTCAAGAAGATATACTTCCGCCGCTAATCCGCTCGAAATTAAGACGCGGGGGACTCTATTGTCCCCCGCAACAAATACAATTTACTTGGCCTTAATCGCCGCAACGATCCGGGCGGGAGTCATCGGAAGCTCGGTGAGCCGCACTCCGATAGCNTCCGCCACCGCATTNGCAACCGCCGCGAGTGGAGGCACTATGCACGCTTCGCCCACTCCTCGAACTCCAAAGGGATGGCCTGGGTTGGCGACTTCCACCAGAACCGTGTCGATCATCGGCAGGTCAAGCGATGTCGGCATTCGGTAGTCTAGGAACGTCGAGTTCATCATCTGGCCCTCTTCGTTGAAATAGTATTCCTCGTTGAGCGCCCAACCGATTCCCTGAACCGCGCCGCCCTGAAGCTGGCCTTCTGCATAGCTNGGATGGATTGCCTTGCCCACATCTTGGATTGCGGTATACCGAAGGATGTCCACTTTTCCAGTTTCCGGGTCCACCTCGACGTCCACCATATGCATGCCAAAGGCGTTGCCGACGCCTGCTGGATTGACAGTAGCCCTGCCGACAATGGGGCCGCCTGTCCCATTGAGCATGCCTGCCAGTTCTTGAATNGGCATACTCAATTCGGAGTCTTCCTTGTGGCGAAGGACCGCGTTGTCATACTCCACTACCGANGNATCCACGTCCCAGATTCGNGCCGCACGCTCGATCATCTGTTGGCGAGCGTCNTCAGCGGCGTTGTAGACCGCCGTTCCCATCTTNAACGTGACACCGCTCCCGCCAGCTCCGGAGCTGTATCCAATGGAATCAGTGTCGACCACTGACGGCTTGACNGACTCGGCGGAAACGCCCAGGACTTCGGCCACATGCATAGCCATCGCGGCGCGGCTTCCTCCGATNTCAGCCGAGCCTTCGATCAGGGCAATTGTGCCGTCGGGGTTGATACTGGCNACCGCAGTTGCTGGCCCAGAGCCGTTGAACCACGCTCCGCTNGCGACGCCACGGCCTNGGAATTTACCTTCTAAGGGTTTTTTCATGTGATCGTGGTCTCGTGCGGCCTCAAGGGTNTCGATGTTTCCGACNCGCCGATACGTCGGNCCTGCGATTTGCCGGGTTCCCTCTTTCGACGCGTTCAGCAATCGAAATTCNATCGGGTCCATACCCAATCGCTTGCACATCTCGTCAACCGCCTGCTCAGCCGCGTAGGCAGCCGCCGGCGAGCCAGGCGCGCGGTANGCCGCTGCTTTCTGTTTGTTGACCAGCACGTCAGTGCCCGTGATGTANCCATTTGGGACATCGTACGGCCCCCACATCGTCCGGCAACCCGANGGCACCGGCGAGCCGGGGAACGCGCCGGCCTCNTATGTCAGGTGTGATTCAACTGCGGTTATCCGACCGTCCCGAGTCGCGCCAAGCTTAACTGTGATATGCGTCCCTGAGGTCGGACCAGATCCGATAAACACTTCGGTTCTGGTCATGACGATCTTCACCGGTTTGCCTGATTTCTTGGACAGTGTGGCCGCCAACGGCTCTAGATAAACGCCGCCTTGCCCCTTCCCTCCGAAACCACCGCCGATTTCCATAGGCACCACTTTTATCATCGACACCGGCACATCGAGAATCGCCGATGCGTGGTCTCGAATAGCGAACTGCCCTTGGCTGGAACACCAGATTGTTATGTAACCGTCNGACCCCCACAACGCCGTGGCGGCGTGAGGCTCGATGTATCCCTGGTGAACTGCTTCGGTGCGGTACTCCTCTTCGACAATCTCGTCGGCTTCCGAGAATCCCTGTTCAATGTCTCCCATTCTAAATTCAAAATGATTGGCGACGTTGGTAGGCTTTTCTCCTTGTCCCCACCCGCCGGACCGGAACGCTGGACTGTGCATTGTCAGCAAACGTTCGTGGAGGATTGGGGCGTCATCTTTGGCCGCATCCTCAGCGTTCATGACAGGTGTTAGCACATCGTANTCGACGTCGATGAGGGAGAGCGCCTCCTCGGCGATTTCCCCAGTTGTGGCCGCCACCGCCGCGACGACGTGACCTCTGTAGAGGGCCTTCTCCCTGGCGATAACGTTTCGGCTGTAAAATCCGTAGTTGACCGTTGCGCCCTCAGCCTGATCTGTGACCTCAGCCGAAACCTCTGGTAGGTCATCGGCGGTCACGACNGCCTTAACTCCCGGAATCGCCAGCGCTCGGCTAGCGTCAATCGAGATGATTCGAGCGTGGGCGTGGGGNCTTCGCAATGTCTTACCGTAGAGCATCCCCGGAACNTANGTGTCAGCACTATATCGCGCTCTTCCAGTGACCTTGTCCGGGCCATCGTGCCGGACCGGACGAGTGCCTACGACATTAAATTCTTTGTTAGACAGCACCAGATTGGGGTTGTATTCGGGCATATTTCCTTCTCCCCGGCGACGGATTCATAAACTATCGCCTCTTTGGTATCAGGCGTAATGTATCACAAACCGTAATGAGCCGAGCCATGAACCAATGTGAGCACTCCCTGTCAGAGGCGCTATTATCATAAGTAACACATTCAAAAGGAGATTCATATGGACGTGGGTATCGGACTTCCGGCGGCTATCCCAGGCGTTTCAGGTGCGAGTGCCATCAAGTGGGCGCAGAAGGCCGAAACCGGACCTTTCGCTGACGAACAGTTGGAGACGATGAAACGCACCTGGGCAGGCGTGCCAGCGGGCGAGAACGCGGGAGCAATCGGGGCACCACCCGTCCGAGAAGGTGGCCCCGTGTTGCTGATAGGCGCAAACTCTCCTAGGGAGATGGCGCGTGTCGGAAAGTGGGGAGATGGTTTTATAGCGAGCGACGGCGAACCAGACATGGCAAAACAGAGTTACGACGGGGCGCGGCAATCACG
>PAIW01000069.1 GCA_002710885.1 Chloroflexota bacterium
CGATTTACTAGCTGTGAAGAATTTTTCTGTGTCTTATTGGGAAAAGAAAATGGCCTGAATAATTGAGGAGGCGTTACGAGGCTCTTGTAAACACCCCTGATCCAATACGGGGCCGGGGATGAGTCCAATTTACCTATAGTGGTGGGCGGTACTGGATTTGAACCGGTGACCTCTGCGATGTCAACGCAGCGCTCTAAACCACTGAGCTAACCGCCCGTTTGTTCCTGAGGACCGACGCTCTGCAAGTTACACGTCGATTAAATCAAGTCTATCAAGGCCCCGAGAACCGGGTCAAATCTTCCGCATCTTTTGTTGGATGCGATGCTCTGACCCGGTTCGCGGGGCCCTGGGTTTTCAATAAACTTAGTCGTCGCTAGACGGAATCTGCTCGAAGGCATCGTTCACGATGCTCTCTTCGACGACGAAATCGGCGTTCGGTTCCTGCGCTGGAGGCTGTGGGTCGCCGGCTAACAGCACATCCTGAGGCTGGGTTCCGCCGGACATGATGTCAAGCGGTTTGGGGAGCGAGCCTTCTTCCAATCCTTTAATCTCGTCTCCACTGAGGTCGAGACGGGCGGGTATCAGCCTTCCGATAATGACATTTTCCTTGAGGCCGCGCAGATAGTCGATCTCGCCGTTAACGGCGGACTCGGTCAGCACGCGGGTGGTCTCCTGGAAGGAGGCCGCCGCAAGGAAGCTGTCCATGTTCAACGATGCCCTTGTAATGCCCAATAGCACTGGCGTGGCTGTGGCAGGCTCGCCGCCCTCGGCCAGAATGCCTTCGTTAGTCTCTTCGTAGTCCTGGCGGTCAATCAACTCTGCTGGCAGCAGGTCGGTGTCGCCGGGGTCGTCGATGCGGACCTTACGGAGCATCTGGGAAATTATCAGTTCCACATGCTTGTTGTGGATTGGCACGCCCTGAGACTTATAGACCGCCTGAACCTCTTCGATGAGGTACAGCCGCACTGCGTCTCGGCCCTGAATGCTCAGAATTTGCTGAGGGTTTTTGGGACCAGAGGTCAGCGCTTGTCCTGCGATCACAGTGTCGCTGGACCGGACGATGATATGGGCAGCGGCGGGTATGACATACTCGCGCTGTTCCTCGTCGCTCCAGGATATCGTAAGAACGTCTCCATCGGCCCTAACGACTCCTGAGACCCGGGCGATGAGGTCTGAGGACTGAAGCGCCGTGACTCCCTCATCCTCTTTTGACGTGTCTTCCGGTTCGGCAAGCCTCTCACCGATCGACACCATGTCGCCGTCTTGCACGATGGACGAGAAGCCCTCTGGCAGGACGTATTCGTCGCTGTATTCTTCCGTGCTGACTATGCGGATGCTTCGGCCCTCTGGAAGTTCAGTGACTTCTACGTCGCCTGAGATCTCTGACAGCACGGCTTCCCCCTTGGGCGCACGGGCCTCGAAGAGTTCCTCAACCCTGGGCAGGCCAGACGTGATATCGGCGCCCACGATGCCGCCTGTGTGGAACGTTCGCATGGTTAGCTGTGTTCCAGGCTCACCAATGCTCTGGGCGGCTATGATACCGACAGCTTCGCCCTGCATCGCAGGTCGCATTGTGGCGAGAGACGTGCCGTAACACTTTTGGCAAACGCCCTTCTGCGCCTCGCAGTTCATCGGAGACCTGACCATTACGGCTTCGACGTTAGCGGCTTCCAGCTTGTCGACGGCATCGTCGTCGATGACGTCATTACGGTCCAAAATTATCTCGCCTGTTTCAGGATCGCCAACAGGTGCCGCCATGTACCGAGACCTGGCCTGCTCGCGGAACGACGTTGCCATGTCGTCTTCATTAGAAGAGTCGACCCAGATGCCGGAGGGGGTCTCGCAGTCATCCAGCATGATGATGACTTCCTGGGACACATCGATCAGTCGCCTGGTCAGGTATCCACTGTCGGCTGTTCTCAGGGCGGTGTCAGCCAGGCCCTTTCGGGCGCCGTGAGTGGAGATGAAATACTCCAGCACGCTGAGTCCCTCGCGGAAGTTGGCTTTGATCGGGCGGGGAATAATACGGCCCTTCGGATCGGACATCAGTCCACGCATGCCTGCCATCTGCTTTATCTGGGCGATGTTTCCCTTCGCCCCTGAGTTCGCCATCAGGTAGATTCCACCGTAGTTTCGGAGGTTCTCCTCGATCACCTTGGTAAGTGCTTCGTTGGTGTCAGTCCATACCTGGACAGCGTTCTGGTCACGCTCTTCCTCGGTGATGAGGCCGTCCTGGTACTGATGTTCAAGCGTTTCCACCTTGTTTTCGGCGTCGGCTATGATGCCGGCCTTCTCACTGGGGACCTCCACGTCGTTGATGGCGATGGTGACGCCAGACATGGTGGCGTGACGGAAGCCCAGGTCTTTGATTGCGTCGAGGACCTCTGAGGTTTCTTCGTTGCCTGTCAACTTGTAGCACTGTGCCACGATGTCTTTGAGCGTGCCCTTTTCAATCTCCATATTCTGGAAGGGGATTACATCTGGCAATTCGTCATTGAGAAGGATGCGCCCCATTGTGGTGTCCAGTGTGACAACCTCTCCATTGGGCAGTGTATGGCGAACGCTAATAAGCGCTCGAAGTCCGATGATTTCCATGTCATAGGCCAGGCGGGCGCCGTTGAAGTTGTTGAATCTGCGCCCGGTGCCCTTGGCTTTCTCGTCAACGATGGTCATGTAATAGGTTCCCAGAACGATGTCCTGGGTTGGAGCCACGATAGGCTCACCAGAGCTAGGCGAGAGCATGTTGAATGTGCTGAGCATCATGCGCCGAGCCTCTGCGACCGCCTCTCTGGACAGTGGCACGTGGACGGCCATCTGGTCGCCATCGAAGTCAGCGTTGAAGGCCGTGCAGACCAGAGGATGCACCTGGATAGCCGCGCCGTCGATCAGCACCGGCTCGAATGCCTGAATGCCAAGACGGTGCAGCGTGGGCGCTCGGTTGAGAAGCACTGGCCTGTCCTTGACGACCTCTTCGAGGATGTCCCAGACCTCTGGCCTGATGCGCTCAGCCATTCGTTTTGCGCTCTTGATNTTGTGTGCATAGCCTTTCATGACAAGCCTGTTCATAACGAAGGGCTTGAATAGTTCCAGCGCCATGCGCCTTGGCAGGCCGCACTGGTGGAGCTTCAGGTCCGGCCCGGCGATGATGACCGAGCGGCCGCTGTAGTCCACGCGCTTGCCCAGCAGGTTCTGGCGGAAGCGGCCCTGCTTGCCTCTCAGGAGGTCGGACAGTGACTTGAGCCGATGGTTNTGGCTGCCTGANACTGGGCGTCCGCGACGTCCGTTGTCGATCAGGGCGTCCACNGCCTCCTGGAGCATGCGCTTTTCGTTACGNACGATGATCTCCGGNGCCATAAGCTCGATGAGCCTCTTGAGCCGGTTGTTTCGGTTGATTACCCTNCGATACAGGTCGTTNAGGTCGCTGGTGGCGAATCGNCCGCCGTCAAGNTGCACCATCGGGCGCAGTTCAGGAGGCANGACCGGNAGAGTTGTCAGAACCATCCAGTCGGGCTTGTTTCCACTCTTGCGGAAGGACTCGATGACACGAAGGCGCTTNATNGCCTTCTTGCGGCGCTGTCCGGANGTGGACTGCATTTCGTCTTGCAGTCCNTCGCGAACCNCTTCGAGNTCCACGCCGTTTAGCACTTTCAGCACTGCCTCGGCGCCCATTCCCGCTTTGAAGATGCCCGAGGACTGGTCTCGAAGNTCCCTGAACCGAGTTTCGGTCAGAAGTTGGCCGACGTACAAACCTTCCAGATCGTCNATNTGGGTCATTACGTCGTTTTCNAAGTTGGATTTGCCNTCGTCNAACTGCGCNTGGAGTTTCGNGATTTCNGTCTNAAGNTCAACGCGCGNNTCCGGCGTTTTCTCCTCGCCATCCTCGCTGTNCTCGGACTCTTCCGAGTCCTCGGGAGGCTCGCCCAGTTCGGCCANCTGATTTTGGAGCTTTTCNATCTCCGCCATCATTTCCAGTTCGATCTTCTCCAAACCTTCGTCCAACTCTACCTGGAGTTGGTCGACCCTGGTGGTGCGAAGTTCGATGTCGAGTTCGGTCACGAGNTACTGGGCGAAATACANTACNCTGTCGAGGTTTCTNGGAGACAGGTCTAGCANCAGNCCCAGCCTNCTGGGTGTCCCTTTGGANAACCATATATGGGCAACGGGAGCGGCCAGAGCGATATGCCCCATGCGCTCGCGCCGCACTTTGGAACGGGCCACCTCGACACCGCANCGGTCGCAGATGACGCCCTTATAGCGAATTTTCTTGTATTTACCACAATAACACTCCCAGTCCTTNGTGGGACCGAAAATGCGCTCGCAGAACAGGCCNTCCTTTTCAGGGCGAAGTGTCCGATAGTTAATGGTCTCTGGCTTGGTTACCTCGCCATAGGACCAGATTTTGATCTGNTCTGGTGAGGCCAATGAGATTCTGATTGCATTGAAGTCGTTACCGCCGAGGGCCATATGTCAAACTCCATCAAGCTGATAGTGTTATCTCCGATGCGTACTTGCCGGTACTANAGNTGTCAATCNNAGCGNTCCNATTGAGGNTGCGAANGAGTCACAGCNACTGAATATTCANNGNNTGGNCTNCCTTCGCACATATACNCANATTGTTCTGAATGTTAGTCGTCGTCACCCGCAGATTCNGGGGACCCGGTTTCTTCTTCNACCTGTTCGCNGGTCGCCGTCTCCATCTCGGNCGCCTGGCTGTCTTCAACGANTCCGACTGGCTCGCTTGCGCCGTTGTCGTCAGAGCTTGCAACATNCTCGACNGAAGCGACTGNCTGGTCAGTGATGTCCGTTGGCGCAGGCGCTTCGTTGACAGGCGCCTNTGCCTGGGNTTCCTCAGNGACACCTGCGCCTANTGTCACAGGAATTTGGGCAACGCCGTCGTCGGTGTCTTCGACTATGTCCAGGGNGGCGATTTGCTCTGAGGNGTATTCGTCGTCCATGTCNGGCAGTTCAAGATCGTCGGGCGTTTCGTGAAGCAGTTCGACNGACAGTCCCAGGCTCTGAAGCTCTTTNAGCAGAACGTGGAAGGACTCCGGTATGCCGGGCTGGATAACNTCTTCGCCCTTNACGATNGCTTCGTAGGTCTTGACTCTGCCNACAACATCGTCNGACTTGACGGTCAGCATTTCCTGGAGGTTATAGGCGGCGGAGTAAGCCTCCAGCGCCCAGACCTCCATCTCGCCGAACCTCTGGCCTCCGAACTGGGCCTTNCCGCCCAGNGGCTGTTGAGTTATCAGCGAGTACGGTCCGGTGGAGCGAGCATGAATCTTGTCCTCGACCAGATGGATCAGTTTGAGCATGTATATGTAGCCCACGGTGATCGGCTGGTTGAATTGTTCGCCGGTGCGNCCGTCGAACAAGNTAGCTTTNCCGATGATAGGGGCGGNCTTTTGCTCCTCACGATTGAGTCTCAGGACCTCGACNATCATGTCNTCTTCGGACATGCCTGTGACGTCCTGTCCCATCTCTTCTTTGAGCCAGATTTCGTTGCAGGCATTGCGAGGCACNCCAAGTTCGGTGTCGCCGAACAGNTTATCGTAATCGTAGCCGCGCTCGGCAATCCAGCTTTTCAGGACATCTTCGTCCATCTGGGNTTCANCGTTGTGGCNNGANTTCCTGGGGTCNATGGCGCCGGACNCTTCAACCATCCAGGCCTGAGCCAGGGCGTCTTCGATAGCGGTGTCGGGGGCTCCGTCGAACACGGGCGTGACGGCTCTAAAGCCCAGCGCTTTGGCAGCCCAACCCAGATGGGTCTCCAGCACCTGCCCCAGGTTCATGCGTGAAGGCACTCCGATGGGGTTGAGGATGATGTCGATAGGCGTGCCGTCCGCCAGGAAGGGCATGTCCTCTTCTGGCAGGATTCGGGCGATGACGCCCTTGTTGCCGTGGCGTCCGGCCATCTTGTCGCCTTCGGTGACTTTGCGAGTCTGAGCGACCCACAGGCGCACCAGTTTGTTAACGCCTGGAGGCAGCTCGTCTTTGTTAATTCGGCTCAACACCTTGACGTCGATGATCTTGCCGCGCTGCCCGTGGGGCACTCTTAGAGAGGTATCCTTAACGTCGCGGGCCTTCTCGCCGAAGATGGCCCGGAGGAGTTTCTCCTCTGCGCTCAACTCGGTCTCGCCTTTGGGTGTGATCTTTCCGACGAGAATATCGCCAGGGCCGATCTCTGCGCCGATTCGGATGATGCCTTCCTCGTCAAGGTTCCGCAGACTGTCCTCGCCAACGTTGGGGATGTCTCGTGTTATCTCCTCGGCGCCCAGCTTGGTGTCTCGGGCTTCNACCTCGTGCTTTTCAATGTGAATNGAGGTGAATNTGTCCTCTTTGACCATCTTGTTGCTGATGATGATGGCGTCCTCGAAGTTGTANCCTTCCCAACTCATGAAGGCNACGAGAACGTTCTGGCCCAGCGCCAATTCGCCCTGTCCGGTGGACGAGCTATCGGCCATCACTTGGCCTTNTTTCACNAGATCGCCNCTNGTGACGATGGGNCGCTGGTTGATACANGTCCCCTGGTTGGAGCGAACGAANTTCAGNAGCTTGTAGGTGTGGTTTTCTCCCTCGGAGTCGGTCACAATGATCATATCTCCGGTGGAGAGCGTGACTACGCCATCGGTGCGGGATATGATCACCTGGCCGCTNTCTCTGGCNACACGGCCCTCCATGCCTGTGCCCACCAGGGGCGGGTCAGGACGCAACAGAGGGACTGCCTGNCTCTGCATGTTTGATCCCATGAGGGCGCGGTTGGCGTCGTCATGCTCCAGGAACGGTATCAACGCCGTGGAGACACTGACCAACTGAATTGGGGNNACGTCGGCGTATTCCACGACTTCAGGCGGTTCCTTGCCGACCTGGTCNCCCTTNCGGGTNTCNACCCTGTCNTCNAGGAACTGNCCCAACTCGTCAACTGTNGAGTTGGCCTGGGCGATGAATACTGTTTCCTCTGCNTCGGCAGATAGATACTCGATGTCGGTTGGGTTTGCCGAGATGAAGGGCTTAACGGCAACCGGCTGTTCTTCCAACGCGGCAATACGAGTNAGGGTGCCGGAACTCTTTCGGACAACNCCTCCGGCTCTGAGNANGTTCCTGCCATCNGGGCCTTTTACGTCCNCAGTGATGGTTCGACCGTCCAGCCGAGGGTCGGTGTTCATCATCGACTGNAATATCATTCGATAGGGGGTTTCNATGAACCCATATTCGTTTGTTCGCGCGTACGTCGCCAACGAACCCAGTAGGCCGATGTTCGGGCCTTCTGGTGTCTCGATTGGGCAGATTCTGCCGTAGTGGGAGTGGTGNACGTCGCGGACGTCGAAGCCTGCGCGCTCTCTGGAAAGACCGCCAGGCCCCAGGGCTGANAGGCGGCGCTTGTGGGTCAACTCNGCCAGNGGGTTGGTCTGGTCCATGAATTGGGAAAGCTGGGAGCCNCCGAAGAACTCCCGCACAGCNGCGACCACCGGCCTGATGTTNATCAGCGCGGCGGGCGTNGTGGTGGCNGGGTCCATCTGAGTGGTCATGCGTTCCTTGATAACGCGCTCCATCCTGAGCAGTCCGACACGAACCTGATTCTGGATAAGCTCGCCCACTGCTCGGACTCGGCGGTTGCCCAGATGGTCGATGTCGTCAGGGCCGATGACGCTGTTGTTAATNTCGACCATCCTCCGCAGCAGGGCAACGATGTCGCCGGGCGNGAGAGTCAGTTCCCGGAAGTCGTCAGCNTCGTCAACGTGAAGCTTNCGGTTNAGCTTGTANCGTCCCACTCTGCCCAGGTCGTATCGCCTGGGGTTGAAGAACAGATTTTCCANCAGGTTCTTGGCGTTCTCCACGTTGGGAGGNTCGCCGGGGCGNAGCCGTCGATAGAACTCCAGNAGCGCNTCTTCCTTANNNGTNACGCCGGAGTCCTTGTCNATGGTGGTCCGCATGTACTGGTGTTCTTCGCTNGTGTCCACATCTTCAAACAGNTCCATGAGNTCTGTGTCAGTCNCAAAACCCATTGCCCTCAGCAGTGTGGTGACGGGAGTTTTGCGCTTGCGGTCCACCTTGACAGANANNATNTCGCGGTTGGAGGTTTCGAACTCCATCCANGCTCCCCTATACGGGATGAGCTTNGCGGCGGCGAGGGGGCGTCCGGTGNNGGGGTCTGAATCNGTCGTGAAATACACGCCCGGTGACCTGACCAACTGGCTGACCACCACGCGCTCNGCGCCGTTGATGATGAATGTTCCAGTGGAGGTCATCATCGGGATGTCGCCNATAAACAGNGTCTGCTCTTTAATTTCNCCCTGTCCGGGGCCNCCTGCCTTGATTTTCAATTGAACGGTGACGTGCAAGGGAGCCGAGAATGTGATCTCCTTCTCTCTACAAACCTCCTCGGTGTTCTTGGGGCCCTCGAAATAGTGGTCGAGGAAGCTCAACTCGAATCTGCCGCCAGGGAAGTCTTCAATGGGGGAGATTTCGTCAAAAAGCTCCTTTAGTCCCTGACCTTTAAGGGCGTTAAAGGAGTCTAGTTGAACTTGTATCAGGTTTGGCACATCAATGATGGCCGGTATCTTTGCGTAGGATCGTTTAACTGGGCTTCCGTTGTGACCGTTGGATACCTGCAAAGCGGTTGAGGTCATGCGTTATCACACTCCTGGAAATGCGAATACTAAATCCGGCGTTACGATACGGTCGAAATACGCTAAAAAAGGCGAT
>PAIW01000070.1 GCA_002710885.1 Chloroflexota bacterium
GTTTCTACTCCAACGCCTGTGAATGTTGAGCAGTTGCTGAGAGACGCAGGAGCGGCGACGTCTGGTCTCGACACGTTCCACTTTCTCCTCGAGCACAACACGGGCGGGACACCCCTGGCGCCTAATCTCACCGTTACCGAGGCCAAAGGCAATATCGTGAATCCAGACGGGATTTCCACGGAATTTGCAGGCACGTTAGGAGCGTTTGCGGTGAGGTCGAGCCTCATCACCCTGGGAGATGAAAGCTATATGACCAACCCTCTGACCGGCGCCTGGGAAAGCGTGCCCAAAGAGGTCAGCCCACTAGGATTCTTCGATCCCCAATCTGGAATAGGCGCGATCATGACCCAGGTGGTGAACCCGAATCTGCTGGCCATCCGAGAAGGAGAAATTCGCGTCGGCGGAAGCCTGCCCGTNGCTGCGTTAGAGTCGATCCTGGGGAGCGCCACCGACGGCACGACAGTGGAGGCGGAGTTGACCATCGACGCAAAAACGCTATTCCTGACCGAGGCCATACTCACCGGTAGGGTGACGGCCACGGANCCTGACGGTGTGATACGCACGATCACGCTGTCAAAATTCAACCAACCGCTAACCATCGTCGCTCCCCAATAGGAGACGCTCCTCTTGGACACCGGCATCGANACGCCCCGACGAAGAATCCCCCCTTACCTTGCTCTCGCGCCCATATGCGTTGGAGTGTTCATCGCGGCGGACGACCAGACTGTNATCGTCACCGTGCTTCCACAGATCATGCTGGACCTCAAGGTCCAGATAACCGANCTTANCCGNGCCTCGTGGACGATCACAGGATACCTTCTTGGTTACGTGGCAGCGATGCCGCTGATAGGCCGACTATCGGATGTGTGGGGNCATCGAAACATATACATCGCTTCNATGCTGNTGTTCATGGTTGGCTCGGCTTTGGCAGCCCTNACNACGGACCTGACAGCGTTAATCGCGGCTAGGGTGTTTCAGGCGGTCGGGGCCGGGGCGCTCGTCCCCATATCCATCGCGATGGTTGGCGATCTATTCCCACCTGGAGAGCGGGGCGTCCCGCTGGGCATTATGGGCGCGTCCGCCGAAGCAGGGGGCGTCATAGGGCCGTTGTGGGGNGGGTTGATCATACGATACCTCGACTGGCCCTGGGTGTTCTGGATAAACATTCCGCTCGGAGCCGCAGTGCTGTTGTCGATGATTCCCTTAGTGAAATCCAGCCCAAGATTCTCCGCAAAGGTGGACTACTTGGGAGGNGGGTTGCTAGCGGTCAGCTTATCGACTCTTACGCTAGGCATGGCTAGAATTGACTCCTTTGATCTNNTCATGCTGGCGTACTTCGCCGCATCGCTGGCTACGNTGGTCTTGTTTGTNGTTCGANTCAAGAAGGCCGACGATCCTNTTTTGCCGNCGTCAATGTTNCGTATACAGGCTTTCTCGGCGGCCAACGGCGTCCACGTGCTGGTAGGCGGCGCTCTGATAATAGGGATGGTGACGGTTCCGCTGATGGCGAACACAGCGCTGGGCCAGACTCCATTGAGTGGCGGCCTTATGCTCATGAGGATGACGGCGGCGATACCTTTNGGAGCATTGTTAGGCGGTTTCGCGTGCCAAAGGTTAGATTATCGAGCGCCNACGGTTATTGGACTCGCGTTGGCTGCGCTGGGATTCGGACTGATGAGCCAATGGGGANTGGGCATCGGCGACCCANCAATGACGGTGCATCTNGCAATCGTGGGATTCGGGTTCGGTNTACTGATAGCGCCAATCGCGCTGGCAGCGACCAACTCCGTGGANCCTGGNCTGCGTGGCGCTGCGGCGGGNCTTATTACTGCCTCAAGAGTNGTGGGGATGACAATTGGTCTCGCAATGCTCACCGCNTGGGGCACTGGTCGGTTCCAAGACCTGGTGGCTGGAATGGCGCTGCCCTTCCCATTGCCGAGTGACACCTCCGAGCAGTCAGCANAGCGGCTCGCTGACTTTGAAACTGGCCTGTCCGACGCTGGATTGTCTCTGTTCAGCGATTTCTTCTCCATCGCGATGGTTGTGTGCATAGTCGCTATTGGNGTCGCCGTGTTCATGGTNTGGAAGCCGGNGAAGTCTGAGTCTTGATCCAGGCGNATCGGTCCTTCGTNCNCTGCATCAAATACTCAGCGTGCCATACACCGGCGACCANTGGTCTATNAGGGGAAGAATATGCTGTCAAAGAAACGAAAGTGGANCAAGTCNCAGNGACAGAGNCGCNGATCACCGAATCAGAGNGNCATNCAANAGNGTATACCCNTGATACTTGNNGCGGCGGCCATTGGCCTGATCGTCCTCGTTGGATACGCGCTCTTTGTGNCGGTGAACTCGTCGGGTAGTGGTTCCAATTTCGAATTTGACGTCTACCAGGGAAACAACATCCTGGGCGGCGACAAGGTCACCCTCGATGAGGTTCTGGCTCTGAGCAAACCACTTGTGCTGAACTTCTGGGCTGGAGATTGCCCGCCGTGCCGCGCAGAGATGCCAGCATTNCAGCGAGTTCACGAGGAGAACGNTGGAGACGTGTTGTTCCTGGGTTTGGACGTCGGCGTGTTCACGGGTCTGGGCACTAAAGCTAGCGCTAGAAGATTGTTGGACGAGCTTAGAATAACCTACCCCATCGGTGCTCCTTCCAGCCGGTCGGTGGTTGTCAGCTATTCAGTTCGCAGCATGCCAACCACGGTTTTCTTTGACGCCACGGGGAAATTGGTTGATCGTGTCGANGGCGCGATGAACGAGTTNCGTTTGGCGGCCNTAGTGGACAAGATTCTCGAANCTTCCTAGCCAGTTGCGACAATTTAGGGTGGGAGTGTACAGTTGTCACTCGGCAAAACCTTACAATCAAATGGCAGGTGAAAGATGATCAACGAGAGGGTCGAAGGACTGTTTCACGCAGTCGGTGGCGGCGACCGGATGGCGTCCACCGATATGTTCCATCGAGAGGAGGTCCAATTAGCCTCCCGAAATAGAGGCATGCCTCTGGAGGCTCTCAAGTACAACATCACTCCTGCTGGCATGCACTATCTGTTGATCCATTTCGATATCCCGTACGTGGATGCCGACACATGGAACCTGGAGGTTGGGGGGCTTGTGGCGAATCCAGTCTCCCTGTCACTGGATGATATCAAGAGCCGTCAGTCTGTCACGATGCCCGTCACTATGGAGTGCGCCGGCAACGGGCGAACGTTGCTGGAGCCTCGGTCTATCAGCCAACCCTGGGGTCTGGAGGCCATTGGCACCGCTGAATGGACTGGAACACCTCTCGGCCCAATGCTCGAAGATGCAGGCGTTGATCCCAGCGCTGTCGAGATACTTTTCACGGGACAGGACAGGGGAGTGCAAGGCGACGAAATTCAAGATTACCAGCGCAGCCTGACGTTGGAAGACGCAAACCGCAACGAAGTGATGCTGGTTTACGAGATGAACGGCCAGCCGCTTCAACCCCAACACGGATTCCCGATGCGCCTGATTGTTCCCGGATGGTACGGCATGACATCGGTAAAATGGTTGACGAAAATTGAGGCCATTTCCGAACATTTCGACGGATTCCAGATGGACCAGACGTACCGTTACAAACAAGACGCCCACGACCCTGGGGAACCGGTCGACTTGATCCGAGTTCGGGCGCTGATGATTCCTCCAGGGATTCCAGATTTTCTGACTCGGACCCGCCTGTTAGATGCTGGGCCGGCGACACTGGAAGGCCGCGCATGGGCGGGTAGGCTGGGTGTGGACAGGGTAGAGGTTAGCGTCAACAACGGCGAGTCATGGGAAGATGCCAGCTTGGAAGAACCGGTCGGCAAATACGCATGGCGCGCATGGTCGCGTGACTGGGATGCGACGCCAGGGAATCACATCCTGAGCGTCAGAGCCACCGATTCAGAAGGCAATATCCAGCCTACCGACCAGCCTTGGAACTACCAGGGTATGGGCAATAATATGGTGCATCGCGTGAACATCGTGGTGAGGTAGCGTTCAAATCTCATCCACAATTACATCGCAATCAACGAATTTCATAGTCAGCGGACAGTCGTTGTTGCTAGGGAAGAGGAAGCCGACCACGATAAACGATACGATCATCAAAAGGGCCAGACCGCCAAATATCGGCCATGGACTGTCCCATGTCGTAGACAGCGACGAAAAATCGTGTCTTTGCCACATGATCAACAAAGCCTGGTCAATTCTGGCTCCGTTTTTGAAAATCAGGCTGACTCTCTAGGTGAACAAGCTGTTTGCGGAGAGCATACGGAGTTCGGGAACCTTCCCGTAGCACGAAATGTGAATATCGCCGAATTGGGTCAGCCGAATGACGCTGGCGGCGTCATTCAATTGGGCAAAAAAACGAAGAACAAAAATACGACAGGGGTATCTGAAAAAGAATTGCGAAGGAGGAAAGCTGAAAGTAAGTCAGCCAGAGAAGTTAATGCGTTCGCCTCGTATTCGGGATACAAAGCTAAGAACATGACCTCGAACCAAAAGAAAGTCGCCGCAGAGGGTATTGGGGATGGTTCAAGCAAACCAGGCAAGGGCAGTAAAATGAATTCGAAAACTGCAAATATTCTGAAGAAAAAGAATAAAAAATAGCCAATCCGCAACGCCTTTGACCATTCAGCGGGAACACTGATTAATCTGTAACGAACCGGGCCTGATGAGCCGACAAGAATGTGTCGTCACCGGCCCATGGCTAAACTTCGATTACACTAGTAACGACAGCGGATTCTCCAACAGTCGTTTGACTTCGTTCACGAATTGCGCGCCTTCTGCGCCGTCGACGATACGATGGTCGCCGGATATGGTAGCTGTCATAATTTGGGCCACTTTTATCTGGTCGTCCTCTCCAACCACAGGACGCTTTGCCACTGCCCCGACCGCCAGCACCGCTGACTGGGGCGGCTGGATTATCGCGACGAAACTGGTAACTCCGAACATTCCCAGATTGCTTATGGCGAAAGTTCCGCCGGCGTACTCCTGATTCGAAAGGGCCCCGTTCGCCGAGCGCTCTGCGAGATCCTTGCTGGCCGTTGCCAGATCCCTGAGTGACTTATCGCCGCAGTCCAGTAGCGCCGGAACGATCAATCCTTCCTCAATTGCGATGGCGACGCCAATGTTGATGGCGTCGTTCGTCTTGATGCCGTTCTCCTGGTAGAAGCTGTTGAANTTTGGGTATTTCTTGAGAGTCATAACGCAGGCTTTTACGATCAGGTCGTTCACCGTNACCCGGATGNCTTCGTCNGACAGCGACTGGTTTATCTGNCCGCGCAGGGNCATCANTTGAGTCATGTCTATGTCNGTGTTGACGTAGAAGTGGGGTTTCTCTGACTTGCTTTTGACGGTCACACGAGCGATCTGCTGGCGCATGCGGCTGAGGGGAATAAGNNCGTCTTCGCTCACTGACTCTGCCGCCGGAGCGNNAGGGGCACCGGCGGNCACCGGTTCAGNAGTCGCAACTGACTCNNNCTNTGGCTCNGGTACNGCTTCGTGAACGGGCGCATCTTCTATTACCGGCGTCACTGGAGCNTCTGCCNCGGNTTCAANNGGNTGGCTCGCGAAGCTTAACACGTCGTCCTTTGTGATTCTGCCTCGTGGGCCNGTTCCNTCGATCTGCTTGAGATCGATGGCCTGTTCCTCTGCGATCTTTCTGGCGGCAGGGGTGGCGAATAGCCGGCNTTNAGGCGCGGGNNGNGNCNCGTCTTCAACAACCACTNCGCCGTNTGTGGACACCGGCTGAGCTGGAGGGTCCANCGGGATCGCGGTCGACACCGGAGGCTCGGCCTCAACTGCCGGAGTNGGCTCGTNTGGAGTCGACGCAACTGGANCCTCGGACTCGGCGCCCACGATGGCGATGGTCTCGCCTACGGGGACGGTCGTGCCCTCGGCCACAAGTATCTGGAGCAGGATCCCTTCGCCGTATGACTCAAACTCGACGACNGCTTTATCGGTCTCGATTTCNGCGACAGCNTCGCCCATNTGCACCNGCGAGCCTTCGGTTTTAAGCCACCGCACCACGGTGCCTTCTTGCATGTCATAGCCCATTTGGGGCATAGTGAGTTCAGTAGCCACAGGAGCCCTCGTTATATTCCAAATTTTTCTTCAATAGTGTCCAACACTCTCTGGGCCGTCGGTATGGTGGCNGCNTCCAGCGTTCCGTTATATGGCGCTGGAACGTCCAGCCCATTGACCCGNGCCACAGGGCCGTCGAGGTAATCGAAGGCTTCTTCCTGGATTGCGCTGNCGATCTCTCCAGANAAGCCGCCGAATTTCCACGCCTCTTCGACAACGACGGCGCGGTTNGTCTTTTTGACCGACTCAACCANGGTTTCGGTGTCGAGTGGNCGGAGGGACCTCAGGTCGATCACCTCAGCATCCACCCCTTTTTCNGCCAGCCTGTTTCCGGCCTCCTCGGCGATGTGGGCCATGCGGGAATAACCGATTATGGTGACGTCTTTGCCAGGACGCCGAACCACGGCTTTGCCTAGAGGGACTTCGAAATATTCCTCTGGCACTTCACCGCGCGTTCCGTAAAGCATGGAGTGTTCAGCGAAAACGATAGGGTTAAGGTCTTTNCGNGAAGCTCTGAGNAGNCCCANAGCNTCGTATGGCGTCGAAGGGGTTAATACCTTGAGGCCGGGAACCGACGCGTACCAGCCCTCAAAACTCTGGGAGTGAGTGGCGGCTAACTGTCCGCCGCCTCCNGTNACNGTCCGCATCATCATGGGCACTGTGAACTGGCCGTTGGACATATACCGCAGTTTTGCGGCGTGGTTTACTATCTGGTCGATGGCCAGCAGTGTGAAGTTGATCGTCATGATTTCAACGATCGGTCGCAGGCCGGCCAGGGCGGCGCCCACAGCCGCTCCGACGATCACAGACTCTGAGATCGGCGTGTCTAGAATTCGGTCTGGGCCGTACTGTTTCAGGAAACCTCTGGTGACAGCGTATGCGCCATCGTAGGCCCCTATATCCTCGCCCAGNATGAACACTCTATCGTCTTCATCTAANGCCTCNCGGAGACCCTGGGCGATCGCTTCTCTGATGATAATNTCAGGCATTAAATAGGNNCTCCGATTCTCAGGCGTAAACGTTGTCCCAGAGCGAGTCAAGTTCGGGTTCCGGGCTATTCTTGGCAAANTCNACCACCTCTTCGATGGTCTCNATGACCTCTCGGTCGATCTCGGCGAGTTCATCTTCGGACATCAAGCCTTCGGCCAGCGAGAAANACTTGAANNGNTCTATCGGGTCGTTGACTCGCCATTCNTCTACTTCTGACGNCTCCCTGTAAGCGACGGGGTCGGCCATTGAATGGCCTCGGAAACGGTAGGTCATCGCCTCAAGAAAAACAGGCCCGTCGCCAGATCGGACCTTNTTCAACGCTTCCGCANTCGCTTCACGCACAGCNAACAGATCCATGCCGTCAANCTGCACCGCGGGAATCTTGTAATACTCGGCGGAAGCATAGATGTCGCGTCCAGCGGCGTGGGTTTTATCGACATGAGAGCCCATGCCNTAGAGGTTGTTTTCAAGAAAGAATATGACCGGCAGTTTCCATAGCGAAGCGAGGTTCAGAGACTCGTGGAACTCGCCTTCGTTGACGGCCCCATCGCCGAAGAAACACATCACTGCGCCATCGCCACCTCGCTGTTTGATGGAGAGAGCGAGGCCCGTCGCGATAGGAAGCTGGCCGCCGACGATAGCATGGCCGCCCATGAAGTGACGGTCGACATCAAAGATGTGCATCGACCCGCCTTTGCCTCCGCTGGTGCCAGTTGCTTTTCCGCACAATTCAGCCATCACGGCTTTGGGGTCGACGCCTCGGGCCAGCGCGTGACCGTGGTCTCGATAGTGGGTTATCACGTAGTCCTGAACATCCAGGACCGGGATGGCGCCAACGGCCACCGCTTCCTCGCCGATATAGAGGTGCAGGAACCCACGAACCAAACCCTGCAAGTAAAGCCGTCCGGCGGCCTCCTCAAAGCGCCGGATCATCAACATTTGTCTGTAATAATCGGCCACCTGATTTTTGTCGATATCCACTGCTAATTCCATCCCGTACACCTACGTAATCGAATCTCGGGTGTTAAATTTTGGCAGAATCCATAATGCATATTTTCGAGCAATGCACATATTGCGTTCGCAACGTGCATATTATATCAACATCTCAAGATAGGAGGCGTTGGCTCAAATGTGAATGGCTTCGCCCTCCGCGGCTAGCGCGGCCTCTTTCAAGGTCTCTGACATAGTGGGATGTGGATGCACCATCCATCCAAGCTCGGTTGTGGTGCCTTCCAGCAGACGAGTCATAGACAGTTCTCCCAGCAGTTCTGTGACCTCTGGGCCTATCATGTGAGCGCCAAGAATCTCGCCGATTTCAGCGTCGACCACCAGTTTGACAAGCCCCTCGGATTCGCCCAGGGCGAGCGCTTTGCCGCTTGCGGCCAGGGGAAACTTTCCGATCTTGATGGAATGCCCTTGTTCCGATGCCTGCTCTTCAGTCAGTCCGAAGCTGGCAACTTGGGGTTTGCAGT
>PAIW01000071.1 GCA_002710885.1 Chloroflexota bacterium
GCTTTGCCCGTCAACTTTGCGCCCTCCAACAGCCACAAATTGGTATCATCCTGAGCGTCCCAGCTATAAGCCTGAACCGGATAATCCCGCAACTCAGAGAGCATATTGTCGCCCCCGCAAACGTGGAATACATTAAACTCCGCGCCCTTCGCGGCCTCCAACACTCTCAGATCATACGGACGGCCAAGAATCGCATATTCATCATCCGAGAGTCGATCATAAGAAGCCCAACGTGTGGTGGCGAAAAACATCCCCGCAGCGCCCCGGTTCATTACCTCAGAGACGAACGCGGTCAGCGTCTCTGTGATCGCATCCAACGCTGACGCCAGGGCATCCGGTGCGGCCTCGATCAATCGCGACATGGCATCCGCACTCCCGGCCAACTGCGCCGCCACGGCGAGCGGTGTGAACAGCGTCATCAACAACGGGACTTCTCCGTCTGCCGTTGCCGCAATAAGCTCAAGAGCTTTAAGCTGTTCTCCGAGCGCGCCAACAGTCGGGTCAAGGTGTTCAATCCTTCCCCAGTCCTCCGGCGATTTTACGGGCCAATCAACAATCTCGTGACCCTGGGAGTCTGAGTTGCTGAATCGCATATTCAATCCCCAATCCTCGGCGTGGTAACTGGCTCTGGGGCTGATCTTCATGAAATCCCAGTCGAACTGGCTCTGAAACCCCAGCATTGCGTCAGCCAGGCCTTGCGCCGTCGTTCCCTGGCCGTAAAAATCTCTCCAAATGCTCACGGGAGGCCGATCAACGGCGCTTCCGGTAAGCGACGCTCTCACTCTCTCCCAATGGGTCATCCGGTCTATCATTTTCGACTCCTCACAAATTGCGCTTAAGGAACAATCTGAAGACATTCTGACATCGGGAGAGCAAAAAGGGAAGAAATCTTGGCGAAAGAAAAGTCTCCGGCTGACTGGTTGAGCCAGGGGCAAGTGCCAAAGTAGATACTATATTTTTATCATCGCTTTGGACGGGCGGCAATGCCTCAAGGTCATCACAAGGCAAACGTTCGGTGTAGATTTAGGAAGCATATGCCGCCGTGCGATTTTCCATGCACGATTGTCCCGATCACTACGCAGGAACTTGAACCCTAGACATTCAACTCCAGGATGTACAGACCGCCTGCGAATCGGTCGATCGCGTACACAAGTCTATTCTCGTCAACATAAACATCGTTGATGTTGATCCCCTTCTCCTCNTGGGCCTCCTCCGGCACGAAATACGCGACCTCCTCTGGCCTGAANGGGTCGCTGATGTCATGAACCCTGAGACCGCCGTTGAAGTATGTCCCAAATATCANAGTGTCCGATGAAAACGACGTCGGAAGGGGTTGGTTCTCGTGCAGGTTGTGCGCCCCAAACCTGCCCTTACGTCCAAGATATTCGTCCGCTGGCGGCAGAGGCAGGGTGCTGATAATCACTGGATTCGATTCGTCCCGAATGTCCATGATCCACACCAATTTTGGATGATCGGAGCCGTCCTCTCTCACTGACTCATCCGACACCACCATCAAGTCCCTGTCGAACAAAGGCAAAGCNGTATGNGTGAATCCGGGGAACGGAGGATGATAGTCCACCCTGCTCAACATCGAGGGGTTGGACAGGTCAGATATGTCAACNATGATCGCTCCACCGTCGATGTACCCCATATATGCCCTATCCGGGTGGTCTGGATAAACGTTGACGTTGTGAAGCCTNAAGCCGGTGTCGATGGCCTGCCGCTCCGGCNCCGCTTCAGANTCGCCGACCCGCGTCCCTGGCAGCCACCANCGNCCGGCTTCTTCGGGCTTTTCTGGGTTGCTCATATCGACGATCATGTGGAACTGATCGTCTTTTTGATTCCCTGGCTGGAAGTCTCCGGCGCCGGTGGTCACNTGAGCGTACTTGCCGTCAACGAACCAAAGACAGTGCGCCCCTCTGGAATACGGCCCNCTGGTGTCAAAATGAGAGATTTGCCTCGGATTTTCAGGATCGCTGATGTCGTAAGTCCCAAACCCTGCGGGCTTCAGTCCGGGNCGTGAGGTCTGATANGCNACCAACAGCAAATCCTCNTACACCGTCAGAGAGTTGGATCGAACGTCNCTGTGGGGCAGGTCGGTNTGAACCACCATCTTCGGNTTCTTCGGATCAGTNACGTCCACCGAGGTGAAATCCTTCGGCGCCTGCTCATGGGCGATATACATGATGCGCCGACCGTCGGNCGTCGTNTGGAGNCCAATGCCCTCACCGCCGTTCCCAAACCCGTTAAGNTNATGTTGGGAAATCAGTGTCAAATTTTTGGATTCAGCGCTGCGGTTGTTCATATAATTCACCTTGCAGAAAGTTCAGGAAATTGTGGAATAAAACCGGCCACGCGGAACGTACGCGAAATCAAGAAAATTCGCAAGAGTATGCGCTGAATCACGCCGACGAACGACGCGAAAAAACCTGATTCTCAAAATCCTCAGGAAGCCAACACTGACAGATCTTTAAGATCGTGAGAGCGCTCCTGAAGGAACGCCAATCCCTTGCGTGTGTCGCTGGCTATCTTTGCCTTATCGGACACTTTCAGCCGCACCTTGAAAAGCCAGTACGTGAACTCTTTCTGCTCCGTTAAGGTGAACGAGTCGATGTCAGGCAAGGAGCATTCCTCTCGATAGGATTCCAACAGTTCGGTCATAGTGGTGCGATAGATGCGGAAGTGCGACTCATCCGAATGGTCCACGTGATAACGGCGACCACTCGCATAGAACCTCTTTTCGATCTCTGCTGTCACAGCCTGGAGCAATGCCGACTCAACTTCGACACCGTAAAAGTAATTCAAAAACCCTCGATGCTTTTCTGCGCCCAGCAGGTCTTTGAAATCCTCCATGTTGAAGTAACTTGGCAACTGACCTCTGAACAGCAGTTCCTCCAGTTCGTCAGCCGGAATCAGGTCTTCCACTTCGTAACTGAGCCGCTGCGCCAGGGCAAGCCAATCAAAAGCCTCGCCGCCAATGAAATAATTGAACCGCGCGCCCTTAAAGGTTTCCTCCGGTAGAGACCATAGCGAGATGGCCTTGAGCAACGCCGGCGGCCAATCGTCGCCATCAAGAAGCGCTGTGCGGAGATGCTCGATGGCTTCCTGCTCTGCCGTGCCCTGTATTGTCCGTTCTTCAGGCATGGGCAGCCGACTCAATGCTTCGCTCGGACTTGTCCATCGCCAACCACGCGCCAAACTGCCTCGCATCCAGCGTGTTCAATATGTGTTTCGACTCGCACCATCCTCTGCGCGCCTGACGGGCTCCGTGCTCCAAGTTTCGCAGAGATTCAGTCATGTGCGCGTCCGTTGAGATGACAAGCATCGCGCCCAACTCTCTCGCCCGCGCGATGTGGATGTCTTTCAGGTCCAACCGCTCCAGAGAACCGTTAATCTCAAGCACAGTTCCTGTGTCCGACGCCGCCCTGAATATCGCTTCGTAGTCTGCTTCTATTGGTTTTCGCTCGCCGATCAGTCGTGTGCTGAGATGGCCAATAGCCGACACATACGGATTCTTCATCGCGGCGATAACTCGCTCCGTCATCACAGCCGCGTCTTGGCCCATCGCCGAGTGCACCGACGCTACCACCCAATCAAGCTCTTTCAGTATTTCATCTGCGTAATCAAGCGAACCGTCAGCCCGAATATCCATCTCCGTTCCGCAAAACACCCGAATCCCGCCANCCGCCNCCTCGNNCTCCCTGACCANAGCCATGTGACCCTTGAGNCGNTCGATGCTCAGNCCGTTGGCGATCCCACGCCCGACNGAGTGATCAGTCATCGCGATGTACTCCAGNCCCCGCGCCTTCGCAGCNTCCACCATCGTCTCCATAGGGTCGCGTCCATCGCTCCAGTCTGTGTGGGCGTGAAGGTCNCCTTTGAGATCGGAAACATCCACNAATTTCGGGATATTCCCCGNCATCGCTGCGCTCACTTCCGATTCGCCCATCCGAATCTCCGGCGGCACGAACTGCATTCCCAGACGATCGTACAGNGACTCTTCATCGACAAACGTTTCCAAATCACCGGTCTCGACGTCCTTCAGTCCATACTCGTTTAGCGAGAGGCCCAGGCTGTTGGCNCGGTCTCTGAGCATGACATTATGCTGAAGATTTCCCGTGAAATACTGNAGCATCGCGCCCAACTGATCCGCGGGCGTCACCCTCATGTCAACTTGCAAACCCGATTTCAAGACCACNGAAGTTTTCGCGCCGCCGTGTNCCAGNACGTCAGCGACATCNGGAAGCTCGGCCAGTGTGTTCAACGCTTTGTCACCGTCCTCAGTAACGCAGATCAGATCGACATCGCCGATCGTTTCCTCAAAACGACGGAGGCTTCCACACACAATCAACTGGCTGATGCTAGGACAACCCTTTCTGAGCGAATTTGTCAATTGCCGCGTCACGCTCGTCGCTCTGGCGATGGGCACGCGGTCACTCTTGGAGCGGGCAAACTTAATACTCTTGCNAATGTTCTCNGCGCTCTTCTTCCCCAATCGGGGCAGCGCNGCCAGAGAGCCATCATCAACAACNGCCTCCAGTTGGTCAACCGTCGTGACGCCCAGTTCCTTCCAAACGCGCANAGTNGTCTTCGGNCCTAGGCCCGGAATNTGNATNAGATCCAGGATTCCCGGTGGNAANTCGTNCTTAAGNCTCACCAGGTACTGGAGANCGCCCGTGTNCACCAACTCGCTGATTTTCTCAGAAATCGCCTTGCCNATGCCTGGAATCTCGGTNAGATCCTCGCCGTTTCTCACCATCGCGTCCACCTCAGTTGGAAGACGCTCTATGGTTCGGGAGGCGCGTTGATAGGCGCGAATCGTGAACGACTTCTCGCTCTTCATCTCCAGCAACCCGGAGATGCGCTCGAACACTTCGGCTATTTCGCCATTCGTCATATGTTGTCAGTTCCCGATCATCGCCATCTGAAGCACCCGGGACATCTAGCCCCCGTGGCAACGTTTATACTTCTTGCCGGACCCGCACGGACACTGCTGATTCCGTCCGATCTTCTGGCCTGCAGGGACGGCTTCGCGCCTTCGAGGGTCCATCACCTTGGCCATGACGGTTTCCTTCTTTGGTGCACCCGGCTTCCCTGCCTTCCCATTTCTTCCATTGGCCTGTTGGCCGCCTCTCGGAGCCACGGAAATTCGCGCGTTAAACAGCGTGTGAACGATGTCATGCTCAATCTTAGCCTGAAGACCTTGGAACTGCTCGTGGCCCTCCTTCTTGTACATAACCAGAGGGTCGCGCTGCCCGAACGCGTGCAGGCCGATTCCTTGCCGGAGATTCTCCATAGACGTCAAGTGCTGGACCCAGTTGGCGTCCACAGACCGTAGCATCAACCATCGCTCAGCCTCTCGCATCGCCTCTGGCGTGAGTTCCTGCTCAATCTGGTCATATACCTGTCGAGAGTGGGCTGCCAATCGGTCTTGCACGCCATCGATGCCGAGCGCCTCAAGCTGATCCCAATCTGTCAGGTCTTCTGGGACAGGCAAAACCGTTCCAATTTCGGTGACAAATGCATCCACTTCCCAATTATCCGAATTGCGGTCAGAGAGACACTCCTCGCCGATGGCGCTCAACTCTGAATCGACCATCTCCTCGATGTTGGCTCTGAGGTCTGCTCCAGCAAGAATCTTGTCCCGCTCAGCGTAGATTACATCGCGGTGAGTGTTCACGACGTCGTCGTACTCAACCAGGTGCTTGCGCATGTCGAAGTGATGTGCTTCGACCTTCACCTGCGCGTTTTCGATCGACTTGTTTATCATCTTGTTTTCGATGGCAATGCTTTCGTCCATCCCAGCCCAGTCCATCACCGCCCGAATGCGGTCACCGCCGAATCGCCGCATTAACTCGTCATCCAGAGCTACGTAGAATCTAGTGCTCCCAGGATCGCCCTGACGACCAGCGCGACCCCGCAACTGATTGTCAATTCGCCGGGCTTCGTGACGCTCGGTGCCGATTATCCTCAGTCCGCCGCTGGCAACAACCTGATCGTGTTCTCGTTGCCACTCTTCCGGCGACTGATCGCCGACATCCGGGTTTCCTCCTAGAACAATGTCAGTTCCGCGACCGGCCATGTTGGTCGCCACAGTCACCGCTCCTGGTTTTCCAGCCTGGGCAACAATGCTCGCTTCCCGGTCGTGTTGCTTGGCGTTTAGAACATCGTGAGGAACGCCTCTGCGCTTCAGCATTTCACTGAGCATCTCCGACAGGTCGATGTCAGTGGTCCCGACCAGCACTGGGTGGCCTTGCTTATGCCGTTCTTCGATCTCCTCAACCACCGCGTTATACTTCGCCTTCTGGTCACGATACACCAAGTCAGGCTGGTCATCTCGAACCATTGGTTGGTTGGTGGGAACTACCACGACCTCCAGCTTGTAAATCTTGAAAAATTCCTCCGCTTCCGTCTCGGCTGTGCCGGTCATGCCAGACAGCTTCTTGTACAGTCGGAAGTAGTTCTGAAGAGTGATTGTCGCGTATGTGATGGACTCGGCCTGAATCTTCACCGACTCCTTGGCCTCAAGAGCCTGATGAAGGCCATCCGAGAACCGGCGGCCCTCCATCATCCTGCCCGTGAACTCGTCCACGATGATGACCTGGCCCTCCTGAACCACGTATTCCTTGTCTCGAATAAACAGCGTCTGCGCCTTGAGGGCATTTTCCAATTGATGGACGACGCCGAAATTCTCCTGTCCGTACAGGTTGGTGATATTGAGCAGTTGCTCCAGCTTTGTGATGCCATCATTGGTCAACGCAACACTCTTGTGCTTTTCGTCTATGGTGTAATCGACTTCCATATCCAGGCTTGGAACAACGCGCGAGAACCGTTGGTACTCCCTGGCCGACATATCCGCCGGGCCGCTGATAATCAGAGGGGTTCGCGCCTCGTCGATCAGGATGTTGTCGACCTCGTCAACTATGGCGTATGCGAGCGGTCGCTGAACCCGACCCTCGACCACCGACGACATATTGTCGCGTAGATAGTCGAACCCGAACTCATTGTTGGTGCCGTAGGTAATGTCGGCAGCATAAGCGTCGGCCCGAGTGCAGGGGCGCATGTGCGCGAAGCCACGCTCTCCGCTGTCATGAGACAGATCGTAAAACTCAGCCGAGTCATGCTGCAGTGTGGCGACCGAGACTCCGAGACGTTCAAACACTTCGCCCATCCAATGGGCGTCACGCCGAGCCAGATAATCGTTCACTGTCACCAGATGAACGCCCTCGCCCGCAAGCGAGTTCAAATAGGCCGCCAGTGTTGACACCAGCGTTTTGCCTTCGCCCGTCCTCATCTCCGCGATTTTGCCTTCGTGCAGCACCACGCCGCCCATCAACTGAACATCATAATGCCGCTGGCCCAGTGCGCGCATCGCCGCCTCTCTTGTGGCGGCAAACGCCTCTGGGAGCAGATCGTCCAGGTCTTCGCCCTTGGTGATCCGTCGTTTGAACTCGACGGTCACAGCGCGCAGTTCGTCATCGCTAAGCCGCTGAAATTCAGGCTCTAGCTCATTCACTTCGTCGACGTCCGGCTGCATCTTCTTGATGACTTTCTCGTCAGAGTTGCCGAACATTTTTGTGATGCTTTTGAACATTTTGACGTCCCTCTCTACGGGGTCTGTAGGGGTCTATAAAGGATTGCGCTTCAAGTGTTGTAACCTTCCGAAAGCGGAAAGCGTTAATCCGCAGCCTATATTATACCCTACCCGTTCCAAACTGCCCCTTCGGCATATCCAGCGATTTCCGGGCCAGTTGCACGCCAATGGGCATTAGCGCCAGCCGACATCCCGTTGTGCTATCCTGACCCCATCATTTTCCAAGGAGCCGCCCTATGCCGGACCCGGCGCTGTTTGATGCCAACTCCATCCATCCAGACGTGGCCGCATTCAATGCAGAACTTGAACGGCTCGCCGCCGAGGCTCCGCCCATCCACACGCTGGAGCCGGAAACCATCCGCGCCGCGAGAGAAGACGGCTCGGGCCCGGCCGGCCCGATATTCTACTCTGATATGGCCGAAGAGAGGGTGATCGAGACCGCCGGCGGCGGATTGTCGGTCCGCGTCTTCGTGCCGGACACGGTCAAAGGCGTCTATTTGCACATCCACGGCGGAGGATGGGTTCTGGGCAGGGCGCATCACCAGGACATACGTTTGGAAGAGATTGCGAAAGAATGTTCAGCCGCCGTGGTTAGCATTGACTACCGCCTGGCTCCAGAACACCCCTATCCGGCCGGCCCTGACGACTGTGAGGCAGCGGCTGTTTGGTTGGTCGAGAACGCCAAATCCGAGTTCGGGGCCGACAACATCGTCATCGGAGGCGAGTCCGCAGGCGGGCATCTGTCCGTGTCCACAATGCTTCGCATGCGGGACAAACACGATTACACGGGGTTCAAAGGCGCCAATCTCCTGTACGGGGTATACGACCTGTCAATGACACCCAGTCAGGCAAATTGGGGAGACCGAACTCTAATCCTCAGCACGCCGATCATGGCGTGGTTCTACGACCATTATGTGCCTGAAGACATTCGCCGGGACCCCGATGTGTCACCGATCTACGCAACTCTAACCGGAATGCCTCGAGCGCTGTTCACCGTGGGAACACTCGACCCGCTCCTAGACGATACGCTGTTCATGCACGCCCGCTGGGCAACGGCCGGAATCGAGTCCGAATTGGAAGTCTACCCGGGAGCCGTCCACGGCTTCGACGGCTTCCCAACTGACCAGGCTGGACAGGCGAACTCGAGAATCAACGGATTCATAACTGACATATTTAACGGACGCTCCAACGAATAACACTGTTCTGGGTCATATTTCGACACATTATTAACTCCGATGTGCCCTGTTAATTCACCCCGAACCATCAAAACACAGGAGATTTCGATATGACCTCCAACCAACCCACATCGAAGAACATCACCATCAATGGAGTCACCCTCCGATACCTCGACTGGGGCAACGAATCCAAAACGCCCTTAGTCTGCCTCCACGGACACACCGGACAGGCCCACATCTGGGACGAATTTGCTGAGGCAATGTCTGATCAGTACCACGTCATGGCCGTCGATCAGCGGGGCCACGGTCTCAGCGGACACGCTGACGACGGATACGCTAGAGACAGATTCGTTGAAGACTTGGCGGCGTTTGTAGACGCGCTTGAACTCAGGACATTCGTCCTCGTCGGGCTATCGATGGGCGGGTGGCATTCCCTGCTCTACACCGCAAACCATCAGGACCGCGTCGAACGAATCGTGATCGTGGACATCGGCCCTGAGCCAGGCACGGAGTCTAAAACCGCCCCTCCTCGGGCGCCCACTCCGATGGAATTCGACTCAGTCCAGGCGTCCTTCGACTGGATGCGCGAGAGCAACCCTTGGGCCACCGACGACCGGCTCATGCAGGACGCCCAGGACAAACTCCGACAGCTAGATTCAGGAAAATGGACCTGGAAGGCCGACGCCAAGCTGTTTAACACGCCTCTGACTGACATGACCGACCCTGGCCTGATAGGTCGCTATTGGAGCGCCATCGACACAATCACATGTTCCATCCTCGAAGTCCGAGGGGCAAAAAGCCCGCTGGTTTCCGACGAAATCCTCGATAGCATGATGTCCAGAGGCCACAACCTGACATCGGTGGACGTTGCAGACGCCGGTCATGTGGTAACAGTCGACAAACCTCAAGAATTCATCGAGGCCGTAAACGCATACCTCCGCGTCTAGACCGCCCAAGCCGCCTGACACCTGAATCCTGATACCCGAAGGAAACGCATGACAATCCTGAGAAGTCTCCTGTTCGTCCCTGGCAACACATCTAGAATGCTCGACAGGGCGCTGGCTTTGAAACCCGACGCCTTCATCTTGGACCTTGAAGACTCAGTGCCCATCGACGAAAAATCAAACGCAAGAGCGGTCACAGCATCATATCTAGACCGATTCGCATCGACCGGCCGGCCCGTAATCCCACGGGTAAATTCCCTGGACACCGGACTGTTGGAAGCCGACCTCGAAGCCATGGTCGGCCCTCATGTGTTCGGAGTTTCCGTTGGGAAAATCGACACGCCCACCCACACNGCGGAGGTCAGCAAGATACTTCAACGTCTGGAAATCNAANCAGGACTGGCCATAGGCACNACCAAGTTGATTCCGTGGATTGAGTCTGCAAGCGCAATAGTCCATGTGTTCGATATCTGTCGATCCTCCAGCAGAATCGTCGGAGTCGCGCTCGGCGCCGAGGACTTTACCAACGACATGGAAATCGAACGCCGCGACGACGACCAAGAACTCGCCTTCGCAAGAAGCGCGATTTCCATTGCCGCTCGCGCCGCCGGAGTTCTCGCCCTTGACACGCCCTACTTCGCATTCCGTGACCCTGACGGGCTGCGGGAAAACTCTCAGACATCGAAGNGCAACGGTTTCAGGGGCAGGTTCGCNATCCATCCGGCCCAAATCGACATAATAAACGAGGTGTATTGCCCTTCCGTGGAAGAGATTCAACACGCCAAGGCTGTGATAGCCGCGTTCGACGAAGCCGTGGCGCAGGGCAGGGGTTCCACNTCCCTTGATGGCAAGGTCGTAGACGTGCCGGTTGTCAAGCGCGCGCAGGCATTGCTAGAACTGGCTGACTCGATGAGCGCNGCCCGCGAATGAACGATTTCAGGGTCACAAACGCGAGTTCGTGGCTAACCTCAAGTCGCAATCTCTGGCGTCACGGGAGTCACGGGAGTCACGGGAGCATCCATAGAATATACTTGAAATAATAAACTGGCCATCCAAACAACAATACCCACTAGCCTATTTCCCAGTGCGGAGAGTGATATTGGCCCTCGAAACTGAAAGGTGTGTCGCATGCAGGCCTGGGTCTCCTGAGATCACAGAACAGGAGACGGCNAACCTGCTGCCNCAGANTACCGACTGGAGCATCATTGTCGACTATAACGGCCGGCGGANGTTAGAGCGCCAGTTTACTTTCCGAAACTTCATCAAACCAATGGAATTCGCGAACCTCATCGTCGGAGTCTCCGAACAGCAAAGGCATCATCCNCGCATCACNGTGGAGTGGGGCAGACTGACCGTTTCNTGGTCAACGTATGCTATCGGCGGCCTTCACCGAAACGACTTCATCATGGCGTCAAAAACCGACAGTCTGTTCGANGGATTCCAATGAGGTGCGCCGCCACGCTAGGATGAGTTTTTGACACGATTTTCAAATTCAACACTAATTCCNTTCTTGCGGTCAGTCCGGCCATTAAGCTAACATGCCCACGGAAAACTTCTAGGCAACAACCATCAACCCCACATCCGCATTCACTAGCGCGGACCGTCACACAGGGAACTACTAGTGTACGACGCAATCATAGTCGGCGCTGGACCTGCCGGAAACGTGGCCGCCCTGAGACTATCGTCTAAGGGCCACCGCGTCGCCGTTCTGGACTGGCGATTCGACATTGGGGACAAACTCTGCACAGGCATCGTCGGGACAGAGTGCGGCGAAGCGTTCCCGATTCCAAGCGAATTGATCTACCGCCAGGCGAACTCGGCCACGTTCATCTCCCCAAACGGCAGAGAATTTGTTGTCGATTCCAAGGGCGATCAGGCACTGGTCGTGGACCGTGTNGNATACATCAACGACATAGCCGAGACTGCCATGAACGCAGGGGCCAGCTACCACCTGGGCCATCGAGTGACGGGGATCGAGTTNGACGACACCAGTGTTCGAGTCCGAGTTCGGACTTCTAATAACTCAACAATTTTCTCCGCCAAATTGTTGATCCTCTCCAGCGGTTTCGGCTCCCCTCTNATCCGCATGGCCGGTCTTCGAGAGGGCAAGGAGGGCGATTTCATGATGGGCGCCCAGACGGAGGTGGAAATCGGAAACGTCTCCGACACGGAGGTTTACGTCGGAGATCAAATCGCGCCGGAGGCTTTCGGTTGGATCGTGCCGCTGGACGAGTCTCGCGCCCACGTTGGCCTCATGTCCCGCCAGCCATTAAACGGCCATCTCGATAATTTCCAAAGCCGCCTCAAAGAGTGCGGAAAAATATTGGGTGACATTTCACNTCCTCGGCGCTGGGGCATCCCGTTGAAGCCTATCCCTCGCACATACGCTGATCGGACCCTGGTCACCGGCGACGCCGCAGGATTTGCCAAACCGACGACAGGAGGAGGCATCTACTATGCCATGCTCTCTGGCCAGATGGCCGCAGCCGCAGCCATCAAAGCCTTCGAGCGCGGTGATTTCTCATCGGCCCAGCTCAAGGGCTACGAAGACGACTGGGGAAAAGTGTTCGGACAAGAACTNAAAGTCGGATATTACGCCCGACTGCTGTTCGAGTCGATGAACGATACTCAGCTAGATCGAATGATGGAAATGTTTCTATCGCCGGAAGTGCAACAGGACACCGTGTTGTCCTCAGACTTCTCGTTCGACTGGCACGGCAAAACAATTCTGAAAACGGTGCGGCATCAGGAACTGGGTCCGCTCATCACATCCTTCGGCGTTGTGGTGGCCCCATTTTTCAAACGCCTCATCCGGTCCTCGATATTCTGAGGCTTGCCCAGAACCACCCTGCTTAGCCCAGAACGTGCCGAATAACCGCCATGCGGACGAACAGCGCGTTCTCCGCCTGCCTGTAAAAAGCCAGTCTGGCGTCTTGCGTCTCTATCGAAAAGTCGCCGCTACGCTGCATCGGGTCCATCACAATGCAATTGTCCTTGAGTCGTGACATGAACTCGTCGTCAATCTTAAGGTGGCCTGAACCCCGAGACCTCAATAACTGAGCGTGCGCGACGGTCCTCGGTCCGTTGAGGTAGATCGCATCCGCCTCANACAATGAGTCGACGTCTCGATGCTCCTGCAGGGTCACGCCGTTTTCCTCACAATGGCTCATAACCTCTTCCGGCACCTGGCCGCTGAAAGGGACCAGCATCAACTTGATGTCATCGAACATCGCCAACCCCTTCAACAATGCGCTGACATTTCGATGTTCCAAGCGTCCCACAACCGCGATGGTCTTGCCATCCACGCCGCCGAGTTCGTTGTGTATCGTATAAAGATCAGCCANCGCCTGCGTCGGATGATCGTCTGGACTGCCGCCGTTGACCACAGGCATCGCTTCCGCCGACGCAGCCCGCTCGACGACCCCGGGATCCCCTGACCTCAAAATCACAAGATTTATGTGCAAACTCGCCAGAATATTGATGATGTTGTCGATGTAATTCGGCGTATGCACAGGGAAGAACTGCGAAGCGTCNTCAGTATGGAAAGCTTGGCCGTCCATCAGTCCCGCCGCCTGTTCAAAGGACGTTCTGGTGAGAAAACTCGGCTCNTAGAAAAGGCAATACAGCGACCGCCCTTTCATGGCAGGCTCGAAATCAGACTGAATCCGAATCTTATCACACAGCGAAAACAACTCGCCCTCAACCCAGTCACGGTCGAGTTTTGTAGTGTCAATCAAATGCTGGTGTTTCGCCATTCAGTTCTCCAACAGCAGCAATCTAATCAAAGGCTATCAATTTCGGTTGTCAGNCTCAATTAATNATCCTCAAGGCTCAACTGCGCTATCCATATTTCTTAATCATCCCAGGAAATCAGACACAACCCTCGCGAACTCCTCCGGCTGCTCCAAGNTAAACAGGTGTCCGGCATCTTTCATGACGTGGACACTGGAGTTGGCGATCTCAGACGCAAGCAGNTCGCCATGGGCTGATGGCACGATCTTGTCGTTGTCTCCGACGACAATTAGAGTCTCATTCCTGATCCGTCTGGCACGCCCGTGGAGCCCCTTTTCTGGTATCGGCCACAGAAATTTGCCCACCGCGCTTAGAGACTGCACCCGCTCGATAATCTGAAGCCCCAACTCCTCGTCAGAGTCGGGGTGAGGCAGAACAGACTTGGCGATCTCTGAGTCCGGATCGACGAANAGGATGCTGCGAGACTCGGTATGGGGCGTGGTATTGTAGTCGACGCCAGGGTTATCGTCCAGCCACAGACCTGCAGGCGCGGCCAGCACGAGTTTTCCGGTNGTGTGAGTGCAGATCGCCGACATCTCAGCGGCCACCATCGCCCCAGAATACTGCCCTACGATGTTCGGCTTGTCCAAGCCTAGAGCGTCCAACAAGTCTTGATGGTACAAGAGCAATCCGAGAAGATCGTCAATCTCGTTGATTCCCTCAGCATCCAGGAATCCTGGGTGCAATGGAGCATAAACAGTGTATTGTTCAGCGAGCGTGTCCAGAAACGACGGCCAGTCTTTATACCCGAACGCTCCGTGGAGATACACTAGCGGATCACCGCTCCCCGCCGTCNGAACCGACGTTCTGATGGGGCCGACCTGAACGGTCAGCATTTCCTGTGTAGTAGTCATGCNNCGCCTCTAATCTGCTGCGATGACGCGGGTTTCGTCTGGGGCTGCGCGCTCATCTTCAGGAATCGCCTGCGGCCACCAGTGATCCTCGTACTCGTCCCACATATCTTGAAGGTGCGGGGCGACTTCAGTCGCGAACATCTCTGTGTTCTTCATCGTCAGGTCACGAGGCATGGAGCCGATCTGCAAAAGTGTCATAAGATGCCCGACCCGCAGGCCTTCGGCGGCTTTGCGAAGGTTTTTTACAACCGTCTCTGGGCTTCCTGCGATAATGTAGCCTTGCTCGATGTANTCTTCCCATGTCAGCCGCTGGCGAAACCGACTGGCGGCAGCCCCAACCTGTGCCAAGGCTCCAGACTTGATCGTCCGAATAGTCCGATAACCAGGGGCCTCGGCGAAGCCTTCGTAAACGTGGAGGCACTTCTTGTAGAAGTAATCCACATGCTCTTCATACAACTCTTTCGCTTTTTCGTCGGTCTCAGCTACGCACACCAACTGGAGGAAACCAGCCCTGTATGGGTTGTCATCGACACCCAACTCCTCCATCTTCTTCCAAAACCCGTTCATAACGTCGATGCCGCGTTTATAGCCGAAGTAGCTCAAGTAGCAGTAGACATAGTTCTTCTCCGCAGTCCACTCCCACGTCTCCACGCTGCCGCCGCCCGGAATCCAGACCGGCGGATGCGGCTGTTGGAGAGGACGAGGCCAGATATTCACGTACCTGACCTGATTGTGTTTGCCGTTGAAGGCAAATGGCTCCGGCTCGGTCCACGCCTTCATGACCAAATCGTGGGCCTCGTAGTATTTTTCACGGAGGGTCGTTGGATTGACTCCATAGGCGTAGTTGGTGTCCATCGACGTTCCAACAGGGAAACCTGCCACCAATCTGCCGCCGCTGATACAGTCGAGCATAGCGAACTCTTCAGCCACTCGGATGGGCGGATTGTAAAGCGCCAAGCTGTTGCCCAAAACAATTATCGCCGCGTTGCTGGTTCGTCGCGTGAGAGTTGCAGCAGTGATGTTGGGAGAAGGCATGATGCCATAGGCGTTATTGTGATGTTCATTCACGCAGATGCCATCGAAGCCCACTTCGTCGGCAAATTCAAGCTCGTCGAGGTATTCGTTGTAAAGCTCGTTGGCTTTGATCGGATCAAACAGTTTGCTGGGCACATCAACCCAAACTGACCGATACTTCTCCTCGAAGTCCTCAGGCAAGTACCTATAAGGCATCAGATGGAACCAACAGAATTTCATTTTGTTCTCCCTAGATTTGGCTGTCAGCGATCAGCAGTCAGGATATATCTGGTTAGTGCCGGTAATTTGAGTCTAATCCTCTTCCAACCCACTAATGTCACCCTCTGGAAGGCCAAGCTCGCGAGCCTTTAACAAGCGGCGCATGATCTTGCCGCTTCGAGTCTTCGGCAGACTGGGAATGAAGTCGATCTCCCTGGGCGCAACACCGGTGGAAAGTTTCTCGCGAACGAAGCGCATAATCTCGTTGCGAAGCTTTGTGCTTTCCTCGTAGCCATCATTCAGGGCCACGAACGCCTTCACAATCTCCATAGCTATCGGGTCAGGTTTTCCTATAACGCCGGCCTCGGCGACGGCGGGATGCTCGATAAGCGCGCTCTCCACCTCGAATGGTCCGACAAGATGTCCAGCGGTGTTAATCACATCGTCAGAGCGTCCCACGAACCAGAAGTAGCCTTCCTCGTCCACGCTGGCGTTGTCGCCGGTCATATACCAGCCGCCCTTGAATCGCGAATTATACATCGATGAATTGTTCCAATACCCATGGAACATAGACGGCCAGTTGGGTCGAACCACAAGGTTCCCATCTACGCCGGCCGGAACCCGTTCAAAATTATCGTCCACGATGCCAAGATCGACGCCTGGGATGGGCTTCCCCATCGAGCCGGGTTTGATAGCCATCGAGGCGTAGTTAGCGCACATTATCGCGCCGGTCTCCGTCTGCCACCAGTTGTCGTGGAAAGGCATGCCGATAGCGCTCTCGCCCCACACGACCGCTTCGGGGTTTAGAGGCTCGCCCACGCTGGCGGAGAATCGCAGGGTAGAGAGGTCATACCTCTTGGGCACGTCGTCTCCCGCCTTCATCAGCATCCGGATGGCTGTCGGTGCCGTGTACCAGACTGTGACCTTATGCTTTTGAATCTGCTCATACCAGGCGCTAGCCCGGAAGCCGCCTTCGTAGATAAGCTGTGTCACCCCGTTAGTCCACGGCGCCATCATCCCGTAGGACGTTCCCGTCACCCATCCCGGGTCTGCCGTGCACCAGTAAATGTCATCCTCGTGCAGGTCCAGCGCCCACTTGCCGGTGGCATACTGCTGAACAGCCGCCTGGTGGCGGTGGACCGCCCCCTTTGGCTTGCCCGTCGTCCCAGAGGTGTAATGCATTATGGAATAGTCATACTGGCTAGTATTGACGATGGAGAATTCGGATGGAGCCTTGCCCATCTCAGCGTAGTAATCCAGGTCCTGCGTATCGATGGGAGCGCCGTCACGTCCGTCCTTATTGACGATGATAATATGTTGAAGATCGAAAAGTTCAGGGATTATCCCAGCGATTTTGCGACGCAGATCAGGTTGAGTGACCAGCACTTTCGCGCCGCTGTCTATCATCCGGTCTTTCACCGGATCAGGGCCAAAGGCCGAGAACAGCGGCCCGGCGATAGCGCCCGCCTTGAGAATGCCGAAAAATGCGAAATACAGCTCCGGCAGTCGGTCCATAAACAGAAATACCCTATCTCCGGTTTCGATCCCCAGGCTCTTGAGCACGTTGGCGAACTTGTCCGTCTCCTCCTTCATCTGTCCGAACGTGTAGTCTTCCCGTTCGCCGTTCTTGCCCTCCCAAATGAGGGCGATCTTGTCCCGTTTGGGGCCGTTGGCGTGGCGGTCGATGGCCTCGTGGGCCTTGTTCAGGCCTCCCCCCGGGAGCCAGTCCAATTCTGAGTACAAATCCTGCCAATCGAACTCGCTCACGTTATCTCGATCCAGGTTCGGCGCAACGTCGAACTTGTCTATTGCTGGCTTTCCGATTGTTTTGAACGTCGAAGCAGTCATGGTATTCTCCGGTGTTTTTGTATTTCGACCTCTAGAACGTCCCAGGGCTGTGGATCGTGCGTCCGGTCTTCAAGGTCAAAGACTTCTAGTCCGCCTGGCTCGTTTATCCTGTCCCGCAAATCGGCAATAGTATACACCCATGCCCGTCAGTCAGCACTCGGTGACAAGATTTTGAGTTGAGCGTCA
>PAIW01000072.1 GCA_002710885.1 Chloroflexota bacterium
GCCGGCGAGTGGACGTTGAGATGCGCGCCGGAAGCTCAGGCAGGCTTTATGGCTCGGTGACCAATACCATAATTGCCGATGCCCTCTCCGAGATGACGGCGAGCGAGATCGAACGCCGAACAGTGGAGATCGACGAACCCATTCGAGACNTGGGCGTTTATGATCTNGNTATCAGACTGCACCCGGAGGTTTCCGCGTCGNTCCAGGTTGTGGTGTATCCCATCGGGACCGANCCGGACGACATGATTCCATCCGAAGAGGATGAGGAAGCCGGCGAAGAGGCGACAGCNGANGTCGAAGAGGTNGNAGAGGCCGTNGCCGAGACCACAGTCGAANCNNCCACCGAGGAAGNCTCGGATGNAGATGANTCGGACGANGCCGNCTCCGATGAGGGCGAAGAAGAGGAATCCNCCGACGACGNGGATGCCGAAGAGTCGCCCGAAGAACAAGAAGAAGACAACTAGGGCCTTCGATCTTCAACCATTAGTGGNCTGNAGAGCGGGGNNNGCNCGTATCTGGAGACGCTATTGGTTACTGAAGTTCTTCCTCCCNACGATATTAGTTCGGAGGAGTCGGTCATCGGCTCCATCCTCATCGACGGCGAGTCGCTGACGCGAATCACGTCGTTCCTCAAAGCGTCGGACTTCTACGGTCAAAAGAACCGCTGGTGTTTTGAGGCCTGCCTCTCTCTGTTCGAGCGGGGNGANGCCATAAACCAGGTGACGGTTGCCCACGAACTCACACTCCAGGACGACCATCTGGAGGGCGTTGGCGGCGTTCCNTATATCGCCCATNTGGTANCCAACGTCCCAACGTCGGTGCATATNGAGCAGTACGCTCAGATTGTCCACCGCACNTCCATNATGCGGCAGATCATCCGGNCTGGCGANCGCATATCAGAGATCGGGTACGAGGGTGGCGCCGACGCCGACGNCTCGTTGTCCAAAGCGGAAGAACTGCTTTACGGCGTTCGCTCNGGGCGCAGTTCTCGCGACTTCGCCCNCATCCGCCACTTNCTCGACATCTATATGGAGGAAAGCGGCNCTCTTGCCACCGACGCCAACAACCTCGCTCCNGTCATTACCGGCTTCTCTCAGATAGACGAGCTTCTGGGCGGCGGTCTCCAGAGGTCCGACCTCATTATCCTCGCCTCTCGACCAAGTCTGGGCAAGAGTACGTTGGCCCTAAACATGGCCCAACATGCAGCCAGTCAGGGNTTCGTAATTGGAGTGTACAGTCTGGAGATGAGCGGTGAGCAAATTGCCATGCGATTGGTGTCCTCAGAGGCCAATGTGGACAGCCACCGACTCCGGATGAATCTCCTGAGAGAGGATGAGGAAACCCGGGTGCTNGACGCCATCGGTTCGCTGTCTGACCTGCCTCTGTATATCGACGAAACGCCGTTCCAGAACATCATGGAGCTTCGAGGCAAATCCCGCNGGCTTCAGTCCGANCGTGGGCTGGANTTGCTGATAGTTGACTATCTCCAACTTATCGACACTGGACATAATGACAACCGGGCGGTGGCCCTGGGCGAGGTTTCTCGATCTCTGAAGGGGCTGGCCCGCGAACTGGACATCCCGGTGCTTGCCTGCGCTCAGCTAAGCAGGGCGGCGGANCAGAGGCCCAATCATCGCCCCTTGCTATCGGACCTGCGTGAGAGCGGAAGCATCGAGCAGGATGCTGATGTNGTCTCCTTCATATACCGTGAGGACGTTTACACCACTAGGGAGGAGTGGGAGGCGAAGTCGGCCACCGAACCCTANCCGGAGAACGTCGCNGAGATTATCGTCGCCAAGCATCGCAACGGGCCTACGGGNNCGGTGCCGCTCTACTTCCGCAACGACGTTGTGCGCTTCGAGACTCTGGAGGGCAGCCCTGCGCGCTCGCATGAGTATGCGCTGNGTTAGANTTTNAGGTGTCAGGATTTNAGGCCTCAAATCAATGGCCNTTNTNAGTCCGCAGCCGAAGCATGACAGATTGANTGTTGATGAATAATCCCAAAGACACAATATACAAAGGCTTTCCGCGCAAGGTGCGGTACNTGCCTGTCCCTGCNCCGCTGCTCGAATCTCTCCTAGAGGAAATAGACGACCTCGCAGAGTTGAAATGCACACTGCGGGTCATTGCNATGNTTCACGTTAAGAAGGGGCATCCCCGATTCGTCACTCTCGGTGAGCTTCNGGCTGACCGGANACTGACTCGNTCGTTGGGGCAGGACGGNNNTTCCNCCTCCCAGAGTATCGAGCAGGGAATGGCGAAAGCCGTTCGTCGTGGCACAATCGCTGTGGCGTCGGTGGAGGAGAGCGGCNNTCGTCAGCAACTGTTCACCCTCAACACCGANGTCAACCGAACGGCCCTGNAGAAGATCGCTGAAGGTGCGACACAAGTTACCCCGCTTCCGGTGTCCGAACCGTGGGTCGAGCCGGAAGACACGCCGAACATATTCGCTCTATACGAACAGAACGTTGGCATGCTCAGTCCCATGATCGCCGACGAACTNCGGGAGGCCGAAGAGCTATACCCCGTCGANTGGATATCTGAAGCCATANGNGAGGCTGTGGGACTCAACAAACGAAGCTGGAGATACATCTCCCGCATACTGGAACGATGGGAACACGAAGGCAGAGGCCATGGAAAACCTGGGCGATATNCTAAAAAANCTGTCCGATACTAANCGNGTTTCCAACGGGAACGGCGGANGGTCTGACAACGGCTNCAACACGGGCGAAGNTTACCCNGTGGANGTTGAAGAGGTCTGNCCAAACTGNCAGGGTCGGGGCTGGNTGACTCCTGACGTTCNNGTAGGGCATCCTNATTTTGGGCAGGTGGTCGCATGCACATGCCAGGCCAACAATACCGTTGGGGAACGNTCNGAGAGGCTCAGNCGGTACAGCAACCTGGGCTACCTGACTCGNCTGACCTACGACACCCTGGAAATCCAGGGCCGAGCGCAGGACCCAGAGAGCCAGCACCTTTTCAGCGCCGCGGTTGCTGTGTCTAAGGCCTACGCCGAGGAGCCGTCGGGCTGGCTGGCTCTGGTAGGGCCTCACGGCTCAGGTAAGACTCATCTGGCGGCGGCGATAGCCAATATGTGCATCGACAGTGGCAGGCCCGTCTTCTTCGTTCACGTCCCCGACCTTCTCGATCATCTGAGAGCCAGTTATGCGCCCACCAGCGACATCACGTACTCTGACCTGTTTGATCAAGTGCTGACCGCTCCGCTGCTCATTCTCGACGGCCTTGGCGCTCAAAGCGCCACGCCCTGGGCGCAGGAAAAGCTCCAGCAGATTTTCAATCACCGCACCACGGGAGAACTTCCCACCGTCATCACCACGGCCACCGGGCTTGACGACCTGGACCCCTACCTNGCCAGCCGGATTCAGAACACTGGCCTATGCCGAGTTCTGGAGACCCGAAGCCGTTTGCAAAGCCCCGCCCATCAGGTCGGGCGCATCGCGCCTGAGATGCTGAAGCATATGAGCTTTGAGAGCTTTAGCACACGAGGCAATAGCCCATCAGCCCACGAGCGGGCAAGCCTTGAGGCCGCATTTAACGCGGCCCAGGCGTACGCTCGTGACCCCGATGGCTGGCTGACGTTGCTGGGAGGCACCGGCGTAGGCAAGACTCATCTGGCCGTCGCCATAGCATCAGAGAGACTGCAGAGGGGCCAGCCCGTGTTCTTCGCCTTCGTGCCGGAGCTACTAGAAGACCTGCGACGCTACGCTTTCGATCACGAGAGAGGCATGTCCTTCGACCGGGTGTTCCAACAGGTCAAGAACACGCCTCTGCTCATCCTGGACGACCTGGGACAGGAGCAAAACACCCCCTGGGCGGTAGAGAAGCTGTACCAGATAATCGTCCACCGTCACAACGCCCGACTACCGACCATCATCACGTCCAGTTCCGTCGACGTGACCGGCGAGAGCGGTCCCATAACCTCCCGCGTTCGCGACCCGTCGGTCAGCATGCTCATTCACATGGACGCCCCGGATTTCCGAGTCAAGGTTCGTGGCGGAAGCAAGCGCGGCCAGCGAAAGGCTTCACGCTAGCCGCATGACCTCTCAGTATTGCACGTTCTGCCAGCTAGTCGCAGGCAACCTACCCATACGCAAAGTGTACGAGGACGACGAAATCCTCGTGTTCCACAACCAGCTACACTGGGTCCCCGTGATGCTTCTCATAATCCCTAAAGTCCACATGACCCAGGAGGAAGTGTGGCAAAGCGGAGACCTGCTGGGCCGCATGGGACAGAAAGCCGTCGAACTAGGCGAAGAACACTGCCCTCGCGGATATCGAGTCCTCGCCAACTTCGGCGCCGACGCCGTCCAAAGCCAACACCACGGCCACCTCCACGTCATAGGCGGCGTGCATCTCGGCCTCTACGTCCGTAACCCGCTGGAGTATTAGGGTTGAGTTGATCTGGAATATCAGTCGTTCATCTGCCCGTTTTGGTAGCTGCGAAGTGTGAACACGGTTGAGACTGTCAAGGGTGCAGGCATTTCGGATTCAACTATCAGCCATCATGCCAGACACAAAATCCTGACTGCCTTCATCACCAGTCTGACGATGGGCATGAGCAGGTCACGGAGTCTGAAGGTTAGCCAAGCGACCGGCGCCGCGATGAGGGCTGAGGCTACGATGTCCAGAGGGTAATGGACTCCCGCATAGACTCGCGAGAAGCCATACACTGCCGCCGCCGCGATGAACATGGANCCTATCCNACGGTTCACGCCCCAGACTGCGAAGGCGATGCCGAACACCGCCGCCGCCGCGTTGGACGGGAACGACGAATCGGTTGGTCGNTANAACAGGAGTGTTGCGTCCAGGCTCTCGAAGGGTCGAGNCCGNAAGTACATAGCGTTGACGATGAACACNCNNAGGCTGNACAGCGCCATAGCCGTCAGNGCGACGAAGACTCCGATTTGGTGTCTCTCTCTGGNGTCTCTGTCGGTTTTGATGAACCACATCATCACCAGAGCCAGGGCNAGAGTCACTGGAATCAGGTAGTCACTGACNAGCCANGTGACGACACGATCCAGAGCCGGAATCGTGCCAACGAATCCGTTCAGCCAGAGAAATANTCTTTCGTCTGNGTNCGCCAATTCTTCCACCAGTATGAGAGACTTCGGGCCAGCGCCTTCGCGTAGTTGGTGTCCCGAACTGCATCGAGACCCGCGTCACGGGGCGCAGTCGGCCCTACCATGCGATAGTTGACTATGGATGCCACTACAAATGTCACGACCACGGCGCTGAACGCCCCGAAGAAGAAGAAAAGCGCCTGAGTGTTGGCGTCCAGTCCTCCCTCGTAGTCGTTGATGTTGCGAGTTGCTGTGCTGAAGAACCAGATGAACGCCGCCACTGCCAGTGCGAGACCGACTCCACGGGCGATGATCGGCGATTTGAATATCAGCAGGCCGCGAATCTTCCCGATGGAGAATGCAATCTGAAGCACGCCGATGGCGGCTATCAGGACGCACAAGTAGTAATCAGTCGCGAAGGTGAACATTCGATGCGAGGAGGGCCAACCTCGGTTAGCCCTCTAAAGGCACTTCGGTGCACCAGCGAGTGTAATCGGGGTTGCCACCCTTTATCACCTTCACATACGCGTCCCGCAGTTTCGTCGTAATCGGGCCGACACCGCCCTCGCCGATGGGCCGACGATCCAGCGATCCGACGGGCGTGATGTGGGCCGCTGTGCCTGTGAGGAATACCTCGTCGCACAGGTAAAGCTCGCTGCGTCGAATCCTGCGCTCCACCACCTCGATTCCCAAAAGGTCTTTTGCCAACGTGATAGCCGAGTCGCGGGTGATGCCGGTCAGGTTGTTGTCGGCCACTGGTGGCGTGAAGATCGACTCGTTGACGACCATGAACAGATTCTCGCCGGATCCTTCAGACACATCGCCATCCTGCGTGAGCATGATGGCCTCATCGAACCCTGCCAGCGTCGCCTCGGTCTTGGCAAGAATGCTGTTGACGTAGTGACCAGAGATTTTGACTCTGGGTGGGATGATGGTGTCGTCGATACGCCTCCACGATGAAGTAGTGCAGTCGATGGCGCCCTCAGCGTCGATGTACGCGCCGAAGGGCACGGCCATGAGGGTGAAATCGCTGTCGAGGTCTTGAAGCCGCAGATTCGCGACTAGCTCCTGGCTTTTGTACGCCAGAGGTCGGATGTACAGGTCCTGCTTGTATCCGCAACTCTGAAGAAGCTCGATGGTGATGTTGCACAAGTCCTCTGTGCTGTACGGAATATCCATCATCATCATGCGGCAACCCTGGAGCAGGCGGTCGTAATGCTCGGCCATTCTGAACACGAAGAGCTTGTTCTGGGCCTCGTTCCAGTTTCCGCGAACGCCCTCAAATACTGCGGTGCCGTAGTGTAGAGCGTGGGTCATTACACTTACCTTGGCCTCAGAAATAGGAACTATGTTTCCGCGGAAAAAGGCCATTTCTTGAGGCATGATGTAACGACTCCTTAGCTTATGAAGATGCCGCCCATTATAGCCAATGCGCTCATGCTAAGACAAACCCCGGAGGAAGTCTGACACCGTTGCGATGAAGCGGTCGGGTGCCTCTGTGTGGATGCCGTGACCGACTTCGGGCCATTCCAGGATTTTCGAGCCTTTGAGAAGCCGCTGAAGCCGTGGGCGATCTGCCCAGTCCACCACGCCTCCCCTGTTCGGGTTACCTAGGATAACCAGCGTCGGACGCGCCACTTTAGGTAGCAGGTTGTCGGCGCTGTAAGCGGAGCCGCCAGCCAACAGGTCGTTCATCACGCCTTCGCTCATGTTCCCATAGTTCCCCGCACGGACGGTCGCCGCATCGCGGGTGATGTTCATTGTTTTCATTAATTCCTCGACCCGTTGTTCGAGGGGCATCGCTTTTATGGAGAGAACTGACGCGAAGCGGGCACGAGGGGCGGATTCGTCGTCGTGGACGAAGGCTGGCGGGTCCTCCATGACGATGGCGCGGACCGCCTCGCCTGCCTGCACGGCCACCGGCGCGCTGACCGTGGCACCCAGCGAGTGGCCTACGACGATGGCAGGCTCATCTAACTGCTCGATGATGAAGGTCGAGATATCCCTGGCGTAGTCGGTCTCCCAACCATACCCAGAACCAGGCTTACCGGACTGACCATGGCCTCGCAGGTCGAATGCCATCACCCGATAGTCATCAACAAAGCTGGGAGCGATTGCGTCCCACGAATTGCTGGAGCCTGTGATTCCGTGCAAGAACACCAGCGGCGGCCCCTTGGTTGACCACTCGTTATAGTGAAGCCTCAGCCCATTGGCCTCGACAAACTTGCTCTGAGGTTTGACCTTTGATGTTGTCATTTTGACGTGCCTCCAACTGGGATCGATGTGGGGGAAGGATTGATCTGATTCGAGTATATGCGGGGGTAGAATCGTCGTCAATGGTTCACGGAGCGCGCCTCGGCTCGCTCTGCATGCTTTACACTTGCGGCCAATTACCATACACTTTTAAGCAGCGGGGCAGTTAAGGCCATTACATCTATTTCGGAGGTATGCAATGCCAAGAGGACATGCGGCAAAGCGCGAGGCCAAGAAGCCCAAGAAGAAGGCCAAGAGGTTGGCAACTCCCTCCGCCGTCTATGCAGATCAAGAGGTGGAAGTCGTCCGCAGGAAGCGAAAGCCTAGGGACGAAGAGGAAATCTAGTCAAACATTCCACCCCGACCCAGGGTTGGACTGACAGCCATCGGGAACTCACTCGCCGGACGATGCGCTACGCAGAGTCCAGCGAGCGCCGTCAGATCATCTGGGAACTTATTGAACTGCCCTGTCCCTCACACGGCGCTAGATGATCGAATCTCCTGTGGTCTCCAAGCGAATAGTCATCGCCTACTATAGATGCGCCTATTCTCCAGCCCCCTCTTCGGACGGCGAAGACTCCGCCGACGCGTCGGCCATTGCGGGCGAAGGTTCAACTGCAGGGGGTTCAGGGACCGGTTCTGGCTCAGGGTCTGGAACCCTGGAGATGCAGTAATTCGCGCTGGCGGACAGCAACCGCTGAATCACTTCAGGTGACGTGTTGCGGGGAAACGGAGTCATGGCCCATTTGGAGGTCATAACTCCACTGATGTCCTCGGCATTCAAGGGGTTGTTGCCCTCGGAGAGCATCACCCGAAAAATGGCTTCTTTCAGAGGCGTGTCCGGCAGGAGGTAATCCTGCTCCTTGGAACAGTGATCGGCGATCCGCTTGATGTATTGCTTCAGGTCTTTGTCATCTGTGCTGATTTCGTCATCGGCCTGTTGGTCCATATAACATCGCCGACTGGCAATTAGCACCGGCAACGAACGCTGGATTGCTGTCGCGGCCTCTGGATCTATCACGTATTGAGCGTAGCTGATCTGCTCTTCTTCGTTTTCAGGCTGTCTTGCCGTGGATGGGGTCACCATTAAAACACTTCCTCTGGCCAGTCTAGCATTTGCACCTCGACAACCTCTCCCGCCTCTTTGACTGGCATGTCTTCTGGACATATTGCGAGGCCGTTGGCCCGCGCCATTGAAGTTAACAGGTTTGAGCTTTGGTTTCCAGTCAGCCGAGCGTGATAGGTCCCATTTTCCTTGGTGACAATCGCTCTGGCAAACACTCGGCGCCCATCCAAGTTGTGAATAGGCTCATCCAGCACCGCCTGGACACGAGGCTTTTGGAAGTCCGACTTGCCCAGCATCTTGTAGATAGCCGCGCGACCGAACTGCTCGAAGGCCACCATCGCGCTGACGGGATTTCCTGGAAGCCCCAGATGCGGAACCTGTCGGCCATCGGGAGCGGTCAAAACTCCGAAGGCCAGCGGTTTGGCTGGTCGCATGCGGACCGACCAAAAGTCGATCTTGCCATGCTGGGCAAGAACGTCCTTCACCATGTCATAATCGCCCTTGGAGACCCCGGCTGAGGTAATGAGTATATCAGACTCCAAACCCTCCTGGAGCTTGGTGTTCATGGACTCTAGATTGTCGCGAGCGATGCCCAGCATCAGTGGAACGCCGCCGTATCTCTGGACGCTGGCGGCGACGCTGTAGCTGTTGGAGTCGTAAATCTTTCCGGCTCCAAACTCATCCCCAGGCTCCAAAAGCTCGTTGCCTGTGGACAGTATGGCGACCACTGGCCTGCGAATCACTTTCACGGTATGGTAACCGAGTGAGGCAAGCACCCCGACTTCTGAAGGCCGCAGGACGACGCCTGTCTCCAGCACGTGGTCGCCCTGTCGCACATCCTCGCCGGCGGGCCTGACGTCGGCGCCCTGGTGGACAGACACATTGATGGCGATTTCATCCATACTGCGCCCAGCGTTGCGACGCTCCACCTCGTCGGTTTCCTCGAAGGGCACCACGGAGTCGGCCCCATCGGGAACGGGAGCGCCGGTCATGATTCGGATGGCCGTCCCCGGACGCACCGCCTCGGTGGGCAGAGATCCGGCGGCCACTATCCCGATAACCTTGAGCGCCACCGGAGACTCAGCCGAAGCGCTCTGGAGGTCGGCGGCCTGCACTGCGTAGCCGTCCATAGCCGAGTTGTCCATCGGCGGGATGTTGAATCGCGAGGTCACGTCCTCGGCCAGAACCTGGCCCATGGCGTCGAGGATAGGCTTCTCCTCAACGTCCAGAACGTCGAAATATCCGAGGATGCGTTCCAACGCCTCCTCCACGCTCAGCATGGACTCATCATAGTGGTGTCGGTGCGAGTGTCCGTGTTGTGTCACGGTGCGTTCTCCAATCGGGGTATCAGGTGGTCGGGTTTTCAGGTATCTGGTTGGGCCTTTGGTTGTCGACAGGCTTGTAGGACTATTTGTAACGAATATACCCCGCAACCGTCAATCAGGCGGTTAACTGCTCGCGGCAACGCGTGCAGAACTTCGGAGTCTTCAAAACTTTCAATTCTTCACCGCAGTTAGGGCAGAATCCGAAGGTTTTCGTTTCTTAAGAGGTTCCTCAGCATCGTTGTTGTAAGCTTTTTGCAAGATGACACTCTCTTCATGGTTGATGCATCCGTGGGTTGTTGCGATTGATTCGGCTTTAGTGCCTTGCACTTCCACTTTGAAGGCACCGTCGATCTGTAACTGGCTCTCAACATTTGAGGATTTAATCATCCAATCGAGCAGAATGCTATTACCTAAAGTCTTTCTAAGTGTTATCTCGATGGTATCGTTCTATGATTCCCCGCTGGGGAGTGTTTCATCGATTTTCTGAGTCGCAAATACTTCGAGGTCGTCAGTCCAGATTCCAAAATTGTCTAGCCAGNCAGGCCCCTCTCCTTGATTTGTTATTCTGACCTCATATTNAGTGAAGTGGTTGAGTTCCAACTTGGTCACAGAAACCTCGCGATTTAATATTGGGAGACCAACNGGACCGNGTCTGTCAAGGGCAGAAGCAACGGATACCTGTGATCATATCGGATTCCCATCCCGTCTTGATGAGTGCTGGGNCCGCTGACGNGCTGCCCAAAATCCCCAGCANATCGGCAGNGTCTTGCANCATACANGTCCGAGAGTACATCATTNNNCGATGGAACAGCCNATTTATCTCCCAGTTCTCCGAGCAACTTGGCGGTAGAATCGCANCCNCNTGTTTCTGAGTTTGAAATTGCATCAATGAGCAATGGTGCGGCTGACTTGTCACCNAGTTTTCTAANCGAATTTGAAGCACAATCAAGACCATTGCGATTAGAGTTTNATAATAACTCAATGAGGACCGGGACGGCTGATGTGCTGCGGAAACCTGCCAATGCTTCAGAGGTTGCCATGCGAACACAATCATCGGTGTCTGAGNGGGCGTCAACGAGCGCAGGGATTGCCGACCTGTTGCCAAGTTTATCTAGCAATTTAGCGACAGAATCACCACCATTTCTATTCAAGTCGGAGAGCACGTTTATGAGCAAAGGGACAGATGATGCGTCGACGAGTTCCCCAAGCACTTCGGCAACATAANCGCGAACAAATGTACCCGGGTCTGACAAAATCGTANTGAGTGCANGNATAGCNAATGTGTATCCCAGACGCCCCNAGTCGCCAGCGGCTTCACGACTTGTGTGTCCTTGTTAGAGTGCGAAANATTGGCGATGAGTTGCTGTACTTCTGTCTTATTTCTAAAAAAAGGGGTCGACGCTCTGTTCTGATCGATGTCAGGAATCTACCCCCGGAGTTCCGTCCCCAGTTGGCGTGTTAGCTGCCGGATAATGTCGCCCTGGAATCGGTCTACCTCATCAGAGGTTAAGGTGCCTCGGGGGGACTGGAAGACTACGCGGTAGGCGACAGACTTTTTGCCCTCAGGGACGCCTCCGCCTTTGTACACGTCGAAGGGAGTGCTGCCGGATACCAGGCCGTGGCGGTTGATTATCTGCTGGATGCTGGCCGAGGAGACGTCTGAGTCCACGATCAGAGCCAGGTCTCGGTAGGACTCTGGGAACCGGCTGGCGGCCTTGTAGGATATATTCACCTCGGACGCCGCTTGAAGCAGGGACTCCAGATCAATCTCGAACATTGCCACGGGGTAGCCTTCCAGATCGAATTTTTCGAGTACCTGAGGTTGAATTTCGCCGACTACTCCCAGCACGGTTTTGCCTGCGGTCAGGCTGGCGGTGCGTCCCGGATGGAGGATGGAGTCGGATGCCGCCTCGTAGGTCACCTGAATCCCCAGACCTGTGAACAGATGCTCCAACGCTCCCTTGGCGTCGAAGAAACCCATGTCCTCCTGAGACGCCAACCATGATGTGGTGAACCTGGGACCGGATAGGACGCCAACCATGACTTCCTTCTCGGTAGGCAATTCTCGCTCATTTGCCTCCTGCTGAGGAAGGTAGATTCGGGCGACCTCGAAGATTCGGATGCCGTCGCTCTGAGCGATGCGACGGTTGGAGCCGAGGGTGTTCAGGATGCTGGATCGCAGGCTGGTCCGCATGTACTCCCACTCAGAACTCTGAGGGTTGGCGATACGCAGGGGCAAGTTGGACTCCTCCAGCGCATCCACATTCGAGAGGTTGTCCAGAGTGGTGGGAGAGTAAGATATGGTCTCCTGCATGCCTGCCGAGACCATCAGGTCTTTCACCACGTCCTTGAGTTCGGTGATGGGTTGGGGTTCCCAGTGTGGTATCTGAGTGGACAGCATGGTGGTCGGGATGGTGTCGTAACCGACGGTGCGGGCAACCTCCTCTACCAGATCGTCCTCGATTGTGATGTCCGATCGCCAGTAAGGAACTTTCATCCAGAGGGTGTTATTGCGCTCGGCGGCAGGGGCGGCTTCGACAGCCTCGATGAGGTCGATCAGCCCTCCCGGCTCCTTGGCTCTCTCGAAACCCAGGGATGTTAGTGTCTTCTCTATCTGGGAGGTTGTGTAATCCACGCCCAGCACCTGGCGGATTCGGCGACGGCTGATTGAGACCACCGGCGGCTCCCGATCGGTGGGATATAGGTCGATGATGCCTTTGGCCACCCGGCCTCCACAGAGTTCGAGCATCAGTTTGGTGGCTCGACGCAGGGCGATGGGCGCCAGCGCGGCCCGTATGCCACGCTCGAAGCGGTAGGACGCCTCGGTGTTCATGTCCAAAGCGTTGCGGGTGCGGCGCGTGTTGATGGGGCTGAAGTTGGCCGACTCGAGCAAAACCGAGGTTGTGTTGTCGGTCATCTCGCTGTTAGCGCCGCCCATGACTCCGGCGAGACCCACAGGGTCTTGAGAGTCCGCTATGGTGAGCATCGGCGGGTTTAATTCATGACCCACACCATCCAGACTCACAAACTTCTCGCCTTCGCGGGCGGCGCGAACGATGACAGCCTTACCCTTCACTTTGTTGATGTCAAAGGCATGGAGAGGCTGGCCGTACTCCAGCATGACGTAGTTGGTGATGTCCACTACGTTGTTGATGGGACGCTGGCCCGCCTTGGTGAGGGCCTCCTGCATCCACTGGGGTGATGGGCCAATCTTGATTCCGGTTACCAGGCTGGCGGCGTACCGGTAGCACAAGTCGGGGTCGGCAATCTCGATATTGACCTCACTCTCGATGTCAGGCCCATCTTCGGGATAAGAGGTGTCTGGTTCTGTTACCTGCTGTCCAGTGAGGGCTGCAACCTCGTGGGCGATGCCCAGTATCGAGAGGCAGTCGGGACGGTTGGGCGTGACTTCGGCGTCCAGAATCGCGTCGCCGAGATAGTCAACCAGTGGCGTTCCGATAGGAGCGTCCTCGTCCAATACTAGAATGCCTTCGTGTTCGTCGCCCATGCCAAGCTCCAGCACTGAGCAGACCATGCCTGCGGACTCGACGCCTCGAATCTTCGCCTTCTTCAGTTTCTCGATCTTACCGGACCGGGCGCTGAAGACCATCGCGCCCTCTCTTGCGAAAACGATCTTCTGGCCGGCTGCGACATTGGGCGCTCCGCAGACTACGGTTGCGGTCTCGCCGTCGCCAAGGTCCACGGTGGGAAGCCTCAGGCGGTCGGCGTTGGGATGGGGATCAACGGTTAGGACATGGCCCACAAGAACCTTGTCTCGCTCCCAGTTGGCTCCCATTTCATCCACGTCCCCGATTTCGACTCCGGCCATCGTGAGTCGTCGGGCTAGCTCTTGCGGAGTGTCGGTGACTGGAACATAGTTCTTGAGCCAGGAGAGGGGCACTAGCATGAATTACCTCTTCAAAATAAGTTTGGGTGCTCTGACTCGGGATGGTCGAGCACGTTACGTTCATATAGGTTAAGTCAGAATCAAAGTTAAGCGAACTGGCGCAGGAAGCGCAGGTCGTTGGCGTAGAACAGGCGGATGTCCTCGATACCGTATTTCAGCATCGCTACTCGCTCAGGCCCCATGCCGAAAGCGAAACCTGTATAGATGTTGGGGTCGTAGCCTGCGTTCTCCAGGACTTTTGGATGCACCATTCCGGCGCCCATAATCTCGATCCAACCCGTGTCCTGGCACACGCGGCATCCGACGCCGTCGCACAGGAAGCAGTCGATGGACATATCGACGCCCGGTTCGACGAAGGGGAAATAGTCGCAACGGAACCGCACTTTTCGATCGCTACCGAAGATGCGACGAGCGAACTCGTAGAGCGTGCCTTTCAGGTCGGCGAGCGTGATCCCCCGATCCACAGCAAGGCCCTCGATCTGGTAGAAGTGCCATTCGTGGGTCGGGTCGGTGGCCTCATATCGATAGCACCGCCCTGGGACGACGACGCGCACCGGAGGCTCGGTCGCCTCCATGATTCGCGCCTGCATGGGCGAGGTATGGGTGCGTAGAAGCATCGGATGCTCGCCGTCCTCGTCTGTGTGATCAATCCAAAGAGTAGCCCACATATCGCGGGCGGGATGGCCTTTGGGTATGTTGAGTTTCTCGAAATTGTAGGTGTCCCACTCCACCTCTGGCCCTTCGACGGTGGTGAATCCCATCGACGCGAAGGCGCTGCAAATCTCCCGAACGATGCGAGTGGTGATGTGGAGGCCGCCCTTAGGGACAGGCCATCCAGGCATGGTGACGTCGATGGCGTCTGCTGAAAGGGGTGCCTCCATAGCCGCGCGTTTCAACTGGTCTTCACGCTCGACGAGGCTTTCTTCCAGGGCGGCCCGGACGGAGTTGGCCACAGCCCCCGCCTCTCGACGCTCCTCCGGGGGCAGTGCGCCAAGTCCTCGAAGCAGTTGTGTGAGTTGTCCGCGCCGGCCCATGTAAGTTATCCGCCACGCCTCCAACCCGTCCAGATCAGGCACGGACTCCAACTCTCGGGACGCCTTTGCTCTTAGGTCTTCGACCTGGATTGGGATTGTGGCCTCGCTCATCTGTCACCTCTTTGGTTGCGTGTCTTGTGGGCTATTAGAGAATTATAGGTTTCGATCCAAATTCGGGTCAAGGAACCAGCCTGGGCGGGGCGTTTTCCAAACAACGAGCAAGGCCCTGGTCAACATTCCAGAGCCTTGCTTGGGTCCATCGTGCGCGAAGCAGTATACACAGTCGTCGCGTAGGTATTTAGTTGGCGTGATGGAGGCGTGCCTCCCAGGATCGTACATGGGATGATTCAACCCAGTACCAATAGTGGGAATATCGAGGCGTCTAGATCGGCGTTCGCCAGGTCTCGAACGGTGGAGTGAAGTTGGCTCTTGCTACTTTGGAGGAAACGCCCAATTACATATCACTCGAACACGATCCAGTGATATGTAATTGGCGCGTAAAGAGTATAGGTCTGTGCTATTGCACAGGAACCGGCCCTGCCTTCAAGAAGTTCGAAAACATCAGCGTGAAATCGATTATTCCGACGCAAATATCTCGATCAAAATCTGACAGTCGTACTCACCTGACATCTAGCAACTTGAAGACAATGTACCTCACAGGCTGAAGAATTGTCACAACTCCACGGGTTACGCCGTGTCGATTTCGTTCTAATTTTACGAAGCTCTGGAGAAATTGACACTGTCGCTTGCCTGGCGTAACGTCAGGGCACATCCCACCATCAGGAGAACAATAACAATGAGAGTCGGATTCGGACAGTTCAAAGAAGCCACGCCTGAGTACCTGAGATTCGCCGCACAGTACGGCGCCACGGACGTTCTGCTCAACAACGCCAATCTGTCCAACGTGGGAGGCACATGGCAGCTTCATGATCTGGTCAAGCTCCGGCTGAGTGTCGAGGGCTACGGCCTCAAACTCTCGGCCCTAGAAAATGTCCCCACCTCGTTCTACGACCACATTATGCTGAACGGGCCGCGTCGGGACGAGCAAATCGAGAACATGATCGTCACAGTCCGCAACATTGCGCGCGCCGGTATTCCGATTTTCGGCTACAACTGGATGCCCTCGATGGTCTGGCGCACCGAGCCTGCAACCATCAGGTGCGGGACCGTCGCCACCGCCTTCGATTACGAGGAGGCCCAAAAGCTGCCCCTAACTCACGACCGCGAATACGACGAGGAGGAGATGTGGGGCAACCTGGAGTACTGGATCAAGATCATAACCCCTATCGCCGAGGAGGAAGGCATCCGTCTGGGCATCCACCCTTGCGACCCGCCCGTCGAGAAGCTGGGCGGGATTCCTCAGCTTCTTCGGAGCTTCGAGTCCTACATACGACTTATCGAGATATACCCATCCGATAGCAACGCCATCGAGTTCTGCCAGGGGACGTTCTCCGAGATGCAGGGCGACGACATCTACGAGATGATACGGTACTTCGGTGAGCGTCACAAGATAATGTACGTCCACTTCCGCAACGTGTCGGGCCAGGTTCCAAAGTTCCACGAGGAATTCATCAACACTGGCTACGTGGATATGCACAAGGCCATGACCATATACAACGAGGTTGGGTTCGACGGCTTCTTCATCGACGATCACGTTCCCCAGACCTACCAGGACACCGAGTGGGGCCACCGAGGCCGCGCCTTCGCCAACGGCTACATCCAGGCCATGGTCGAGGCGGTTACGAAGCAAGCGGGGTAGCTTTCAGTCTTCAGCTATTATCTGACCACACTTTATGAATACGAAATCCTCAGGCCCTTGGCCGATGCCNACNGGACGGCCTGGATCGTNTTGGGCGACTCTCCGGGTTTCGGTATTGAGGACGATGAGGAAAATTTAGAACCGCGGGGTTGTGCGAAGTAGGCCCCAACGAATTTGAGTCGTTGGGCGAATATTGAGCTTCGACGTTCTTNGCTACGCGACGATTCTCACAAAAAGAAACCTGGCNGCTGGAGNCATTCCAGCGGCCGGTTGTTATTGTGTCGCATACCCTAGCGGNGGCCCATCAGGTCGNCGTTGCTGTCGGTTTTGCCTCGCGCNGTCNGGTTCNCGCGGTGGTTTGCGTCCATTGAGGTGATCGATCCGGAGGNGGAGAATAGGGNCACAGGCAGGTCGCGCAACGACCTTGATGCAATATTCGATGTCGATATTGTGTCTTGCCAACCTAGCTGGCAGAAAGCGAATCGTGGCCCGTGTGATTCACGACCCACAATGCGGCATTACTCAAACAGCAGTGCTTACTCCCGAGATTGCAGGACGTTGCCTGAAAGCTCGGTTATCTCGTCGACCTTCACCAGAACCGCCACGCCCTGACGCTCCGGGTCTCGGTCAAGTTCGGCCTGGACGGTGCGGCTCATCACGTCGTCGCGCACCTCTCCGGACTCGTGGACCGTCGCGGTGCCGTGGAAGCGCCAGTTGATGCGTTCTGGGCCATTTCGATAGAAGATTATGGTCTGAGGATTGTCCTGAACATTCGTCAGAGCCGACCGCTTGGCNCGCTCCCAGTAGGCCAGCGTTTCGTCGTCATAGACGAGAACGCTGCCCTTCATGCTGATCTGCGGCTTCCCGTCCTTGGACGCTGTTCCCACAAAGCACGGAGCCCTATCCACCAGGGCGTTGTCGATCTTTTCCTGCATATCGCCTGTTATTGAAATCATGCCTCTCCCCATTCGGATTATTCGATTGTCTGTTAACTCTACAAGGCCCTCCGAGATTGTGACGGCCTCTGCATCTTCAATTTGGCTTACTCATCCGACCAGACCTGAACTTTGCCGAACTGACCGTCAAAACCCGGTTCGAAATAGATGTCGCCCGCTCTGACCTTTGAGACTCCCTCCGCGACCCTCTGCCCATTCTCAGGCAGAGCCCCGGTAATATCGCCGACTGGAACATTCAACAGAATTTCCAACTCGGAGTCGAAGGTTTCGATTAATCGGGTGTGCGCCGTTCTCACTCGTTTGGTGTTGACTCCGAAACCCAGCGCTTCAGCCATGATCTGCTGAAGAGAGATCAGCGACCGGAACGGCGGCCTGCCATTGTCCGATCGAGTAAGTCCGTCTTCGTCACGATACGTGGCGACATCTCGCGCCCCTATCTCTGACACTCGCTGCATCACGCCCAGCGTCATCCTGCGAGCGCACACGGGGCAGGTTCTTCCATACTCCGATACATCGTTAGGCGAATAGCTGATGCCACACTTGCGATGGCCGGAGTAGTGGTACTTGCCCTCCTCCGGGAAGAACTCGACTGTGTAGGAGATGTCCTGAGTCTTCAGAGCGTGGGCGAGACCGTCGTAACTCGGCTCGCCGTTCATCACCGTCAACTCCCGCGCCAGCTTTGGCAGCGAATGAGCGTCCGAGAAGGACACTATCGACAGGTTGTCCAACTCAGGAACCTGCCAACACATGGCTGGATCGCTGGACAGGCCCGTCTCGATGGCGGTGATGTGTTCCAGAGTGTCACCAAAACACTCCGCTAACGAGTCAAATCCCGACTTGGAACCGTACACGCCGAACCACGGAGTCCAGACATGGGCTGGAATGATGATGCACCGCTCGTCGATGTCCAACAGGGTCGATACCAACTTTCGGGGCGTCATATGGATGGTGGGCCTTCCATCGCTCTCCAGAGAGTTGGACTTTCTGGCTAGCGCTTGATTGATGCGTCGCACAGTCTCAAGATTGGGGGCGAAAACCAGCATATGAATCCGCCGACTGCGCCCTCCCTGTGGAGCGTTGCAGTTCAACTCCGTGCCTAGGACGAATTTTACGCCGTCCATCTCAAACAAACCGTCGCCTGTGTCTTTGAGTTTCTTGCTGGTCTCAGCAAACCATGTGGGATGAGTGAAGTCTCCGGTGGCGAGCACATCAATTCCCTTGATCTTGGCCCAGTGGGAAAGATTCTCGAAGTTCAACTCGCGGCTAGTGGCGCGGGCGTAGGAAGAGTGGATGTGGAGGTCAGCGGCATAAGTCACGCGGGGATTCTACCACGACCTCCCAGATCGCCATATTTGCCGCGTAGGGTTAGGGTGACACTCTTCTCGCTGGGGATCAAGCCAATCTCAATTGACGCCCAATGAGCATGATAATACAATCAGGAAAATCGACCCAAACTCGCGTGGAGGCCCAACACATGGATTTCGAGCCTCGTTATACAGAGGAACAGCAGACCTTCCGCACAGAAGTGCGCGACTGGCTGAAGGATAATGTGCCAGACGACCTAGCGAATCCCGCTGATTCCGCCGACACGACCTACGACGACTACCTCCAGTATCGAGCGCTGGGACGCGACCTGGGTGAGAAGGGGTGGCTCTGGCCCACCGCGCCAACCGAGTACGGCGGCGGCGGTCTCACCATCGATCACGCTATCGTCCTGGACGAGGAGTTGGACGAATACTCCCTCTCTCTGCCCCCCTACTACGACAGCGGCGGGCGTCTGGGCGGAGCCAGCATCCTGGTATGGGGAGACGATGATCAGAAGGAACGGTTCCTTCCTCCCATATTTAAGGGAAAGGTCCGCACCTGGCAGCTACTCACAGAACCCAACGCAGGCTCTGACCTTGCAGGGGTCCAGATAAGCGCGGTCCGAGACGGCGACGATTACGTCATCAACGGCCAGAAGATATTCGTCGGAAGCTCTCACGGCGCGGAGCAGTACTGGACCATCACCTGCACCGACCCCGATGGGGACCGCCACCAGAACCTTAGCTGGTTCATCGTCCCGGCAGAAACTCCGGGCCTAACAGTTGTCCCAATGGATCTGCTAATCGCTGGCGGCGAAGGCGGAGCAGGCACCGGGCACAAGAACACGATATTCTTCGACAACGTGCGGGTTCCGGCATCGAACCTCATCGGTGGGGAGAACAACGGCTGGCAAGTCGCCACAACCCATCTGGAGCTTGAGCACGGCTCAGGCGGGACGATACGCCGCAACCGGCTGGTGGACAAGTTGTTCGATTATGCCCGCGAGCTTAAGCGCGACGGCCAGCCGATAAGCAAAGACCCGGAGGTTCAGGAACTGCTGGTTGACGTGTTCGTCGAGGCCGAGATTTCGCGGTTGTTCGGCCTTCGCAACTACTGGATGAGGCACGCTCATCAGAATCTGGCCCACGAGGGGCCTCAGTCGTCCTACTATCGCAAGACGTCGGGCCTTCGCATGGGCGAAGCGATCCTGAAGATACTTGGCCCCTACGCGCTGACCGACGACCCCAAGTGGGACAAGTCCGACAGTCACATGGAGGTGTTCCAACGGTCCAGCATCGTCGCGTTGCANCCCGGCGGCACGGCNGAGATACAAAAGGTCATCATGTCCCGTCGTCTGGGCATTGGGCGTCAGGTGCGCGAGCAGGCGGGGCGTCTGGCTTAAAACATAATCAATAACGGGNCACATAATATGGACCTATCACTGACCGAACAGCAAGAACTCCTCAAGACNACAGCGCNGGATTTCATGGAGCGCGAGGCCTCCAAAGACANCCTGCTAGAGCTTGAGGAGACCGAGTCNGGGTACTCNGACGAGCTATGGCAAAAGGCNTCCGATATCGGATGGCTGGGCATGCTAGTGCCNGAGCAGTACGGAGGCTCCGGCAGCTCTCTNACCGACGCGGCNGTGGTGTACGAGCAGATGGGAGNAGGCCCGCTGTCCGGGCCGTTCTTCTCATCGGGAGTNCTGGGANCGCTCACAATTCTGGAGGCTGGAACCGAGGAGCAACGCCAGNGNTACNTGCCATCCATNGCCGTCGGCAGAGAGATCGCCTCCCTCGCTCTTACCGAGCCAGACTACGGCTGGGGNCCNGACTCTGTGTCCATGCGCGCCCAGCCCACAGACAACGGATACGTCCTCAGCGGNACCAAACTGTTCGTCCACGACGCCGCATCGGCCACGACCCTCATCACCGCCGTCCGAGCGCGGGGCCACGAAGGCGTGACTNTCATGATGGTGGACGCCAACACTCCCGGAGTTTCGACCCGATTGCTGTCCGGGTTCATGGGCTGGGTCGGAGAGGTGACGTACGACTCGGTTGAAGTCCCAGCCGACGCNGTGCTGGGTGAGCCTGGATCGGCCTGGCAGCCCCTCCAGAGGGCATTTCAGAAGGCAATTCCNATCCTNTGCGCCTACCAGGTTGGCGGATCGCAAGCGGTTTTCGACATGACGTTGGAGTACTCGCGAACCCGCATCCAGTTCGGCAATCCCATCGGTCGGTTCCAGAGGGTGCAGGACCACATCGTGAACATCATCAANCACCTGGACGCCGCTCGATGGACCACATACGAGGCACTGTGGAAACTGGACTCGGACCGGCTCACAGATAATGGGCTGGAAACNAGTATCCACCTCGCAAANGCCGTGACCACCGANGGNTACTATCAGGCGTGCAACGGCGCGCACGAGGTCCATGCCGGAATCGGCGTCATGAAAGATTACGGTCTGACCCTGCACACNCAGATGTCCCGCACGCTATACCACTACCTGGGAGANCCCCGATTCCACCGTAAGCGNATGGCNGAGACGCTGGATTTCTAGAGGCCATNATCGACCACGAACGTAAATTTTGTCATGCTGAACGGAGTGAAGCATCTGATCGTGGGCATTGCAACCGTCGTTATACGGACGTCCAGATTATTCTCTGCGGCTCAGAATGACAGGTTTCTGACAGCTGATCGTTGAAAGCTATCTCTGATATCTTCGCCCTATTCCCTCCGTTGGAGCGCACGCTGAACCACGTACAACGCCATAATGGCCAGCGGTATCATGACAATGATCGCNCCCAGCACAATGACGATCGCCTCAGCCTCCAGACCCACGAGAGCGTCGATCCGGTCCTTAATCCAGGCCATCAGCTCAGGGTCGCCGGGTTCAGAGTGGTGGGCGAGGCCAGCCAGTAGAGGAAGCATATCAGTCAGATCTCAACGCCTGACTAATCACCGTCACCGGCGGACGCAGAGGCAGTTCCGGCAAGGCCAGTCTGATATCTCGACGAATACTGCTTCTCCCGTATGTTGAAGGCGAACATGCTGGCGAATAACAGCAACGACCCCGCAATGGAGAACGGCACGTCGTATGAGCCGAATACATCATACAGCACGCCGCCCATTAGAACGCTCAGCGCTCCGCCCACCTGATGGGACAACGTGGATACTCCACCCAACGTTCCCAAATTGCGCAGTCCATATATATCTGCTGTGAGGGTCGATGTCAGCGACGCGGTTGCAACCCACGAGAACCCAGCAATCACCGCAAAGCCCCAAATGCCAAACATCCCAGGCGCGATGATCAGCATCGCGTAGGCCAGACCTCTAGTGGCATAAATTATGCCCAGCAGGTACTTTCGGCCAAATATGTCCGATAATATGCCCACTNTGATTACGCCCACGACGTTCAGCCCAGTCATCAGTCCGAAGGCGAANGCTGCCATCTCTGGCGACGCTCCCCGGTCAATGGCAAAGGGGACATAATGGGCTGAGATTATGGCGGTAGTCACACCGCAAATGAAATAGGCCGCTGTCATCTGCCAGATAGGCGGCGTGCTGAACGACTCCTGCCATTTCTCTCTTTCCAGAGGAGCTTTCGGATAGTCATAGGTTACACCGGGCGCCTGGTCTCGTGNANGACCGTCGCCGTCTGGAGTTTCGCCCATTTTGGTAGGATTGTCGCGGATGAAGAAGAACGCCAGCGGCAAGGCCAGAACCAGGATGAACCCGCCCAGCACGACCCAGGACACCCGCCATCCAGTCCATAAAATCATGTACGTGGTGAAGGGCGCCATAATCATCGACCCTGCGGACCCGCCCGCGGTGCTGATGCTTATGACCAGACCCCGCCTACGGTAGAACCACTTCGCCAGCACCGCATGGATGGTCACCAGCGACGCCCCACTGGAGGCTGTGGACATTATGAGTCCGTAAACAGCGATGAGGAACCACAGATTAGTTGTGCGATTGAGCAGTATCGTGCTGACGCCGAGAATTAACAGGCTTATCGATATGACAGCGCGCCCGCCGAATCGATCGTAAAGCCTGCCGATGAAGGGTTGGCTCAGTCCATTAACACCCCACCCGACAGCGATTGCGAAGGACAGCGCACCGCGACTCCAACCGAACTCCTCAGTTAGAGGGACGATGAAGACGCCAAATCCGTTCCTGGCTCCTGTCGCCATAAACAGCACGAAGAAACCCGCCGCCAGAACGAACCAGCCGTAGAAAATGCCCTTGCGGGCAGTAGAACGCTCCAATATCCAGCCCTCCCCACATCGTGCGATGTCGTATCGTCCACTGTAGCGCTCGTGTTATCGCAGAGCAAGAATTGATGTTCTCAGTGGGTACGCTTAATTCGAACGTGATTCGGGCATCTCACTTGACCGCTCCCTGTCCCACGGGGTTAGATAGTCACAGGCAATAATCATAGTTCGGAGGCTAGGGCATGTCTAACACTATTACTTCTGATATCGTTTACCAGTTGATTAACGTTGGAGACCCATCGCTGTCTCCTAACGGCGCAAGGGTGGCTTTCGCCAAGTCCAGCATCGACCATGAGAGTATGGAGACCATGTCCCACGTCATGATGATGGACGTCGCTTCCGGCGAGTCGTCCCACTTCACCAGTGGCGACAAGGACTCCGCGCCTCGATTCTCTCCCGACGGCAAGACTCTGGCATTCTCAAGGCCGGATAGCAAGGGACGGAAGCAGATATGGGCCATCCCCTCCGGCGGAGGCGAAGCCCTGAAACTGACCAACGTGCCTGGAGGGATTACCGACGTTGCGTGGTCTCCGGACTCCGGCTCGCTGGCCTTTGTCTCTGACGTTGACCCGGACCTGCTTCCCGACGACCACGATCCTAAGATCGACCCTCGCGTTCGTGAGGTCCATCGCATCCGGTATCGCGCTGATGGCATAGGGTGGCGCGGCGATGCGTTCCGTCATGTGTTCGTGGTGAACGTCGCATCCGGAGAGACCCGTCAGATTACCGACGGCGAGGGCGAAGATAGCGCTCCGGCGTGGTCTCCTGACGGCGCGAGAATCGCTTTTGTCAGCGACCGAGGCGTCGAGCGAGAAATCACCAATCGCACCGGCGCCTATTTGGCAAACGCGTTGGGCGGCGAGATCGAGCATATTTCTAGCAGCCTCAACTCCGTGGCGGCGCTCACGTGGTCCCCTGACGGCGAGTCCATCGCCGTGGCAGGCTCGGATGTGGATGACGCCAACGCTGGCTCGCAGGCATGGCTATTCACTTTGGAGCGCGGCAGAGAGCCCTGCAAGCTGACCGACGATTCCATCAGCCCTGCCGGAGGTTACTCGCCGTTGGTCCCGGCTCCTGAGATGAGGTGGACATCCGATGGCCGCATCCTGTTCCTGGCAGGACATCAGGGCCAAATATCCATGTTCTCGGTGTCCCTGGCTGACGACGAGTTTCGGCAGATAACCGCTGGAGGCGCAGGCATCGGTCAAGTGACATACAGNGCAGGCGCGGCNCGGGCCATCATCCAAAACCTGCCGACTGACTCTGCCGGAGACCTGGTTCTCATTGANTTGGAGTCCGGCTCCACGACTCAACTTACCAACTTCAACCAAGACTTCTTCCAANAGAATCCAGCAGCCGAGATCGAAAAATTCTCCATCCACCGAGCGNGATACGAAATNGAGTCTCGTTTGATGTTTCCCTCTGATTTTGACCCGACCCTCCAGTATCCGCTGATTCTGGACATCCACGGTGGGCCGCACGGAGTATTCGCCGACTCTTACAACCCNATTCAGCAGGTAATGACCGCTTCGGGATATCTGGTGCTGGCAGTGAACCCCAGAGGTTCCTCGACNTACGGCGTCGAGTTCATGAAGGCAGTCCTNCAGGACTGGGGTGGCGAGGACTACCGAGANATCATGGCCTCGNTGGACGAGGTTTGCGAGCGAGANTACGTGGACTCTTCCCGTCTNGGTATTACAGGNTACAGCTACGGCGGTTTCATGAGTTCATGGATCGTCGGGCATGACACCCGATTCAAAGGAGCCGTGATCGGCGCTCCATGCACCAATCTGTCGAGCATGTACGGAACGTCGGACATCGGGGTGCGATTCGGCGAGCCGCACTGGGGCGGAGTCCGCAAAGACGCCCTGGAAGCATTTCTAGATCGTTCGCCGCTGACATACGCGCCCAACGTCGAGACTCCTGTGCTGTTGCTACACGGAGAGGCAGACTTGCGCGTCCCTATGGAGCAGAGCGAGCAATATTACGTGACTCTCAAGCGGCTTGGCAAGGTCGTCGAGTTCGTCCGGTTTCCCGGCGGCTACCACGGCTTCGTCCGAGGCGGCCATCCGCGGATGCGTGAAGAATACCTCTCTCGTCTGGTAGCATGGATGGGCGAATACGTTGGCTCAAACGTCACAGCGCCCGAGGTGGCTGATCCTGAAGCGGTCCCCGCAGACGACTGACACCGGACCTGTGGTTGTCATAACGAAGTATCTAGCCGCTCGCGCCGACTTGTGTTCTATTAACGACCAGATTCTTCGACTGCGGTCTCAGAACGACACAGTCATATTAGACTGACTATAATTGCCAATACTCTCAGCGCAAAAACTGAAGTTGCTTTTCGGCGAGGTCGAGATATTCTCCGACGTGAGTCTGGAGGTGAACGAACACGCCCGAATCGGAATCGTCGGCCCCAACGGAGGCGGCAAGACATCGCTTCTGCGAATGCTTCTGGGCGAGTTGGACTCTGACGCCGGTGCTGTAATTCGTGGCAGCAGTATCCGCATCGGCTACGTCTCTCAGATTCCCCAGAGCGAGGCTGAAGGCTCTCTCAGAGACGAGATTATGACCGCCTTCGACGACCTCATCGCGCTTGAGGAGGGGATGGCCGCTGCCGCGCTGGATATTCAGCAGACCGACGGTCGAGAACGCACGCAGGCTGAGAATCAATACTCGTCCCTGGTTGAGCAGTACGAGGCCCGTGGCGGCTACGATTATCAGAACCTGATGGAGCGGGTGGTCGTCGGGGTTGGCCTGACTCTGGACACACTCGACACCCCCGCGTCCGTTGCCAGCGGAGGCCAGAGGACACGCGCGGCGCTGGCGAAAGCTCTGCTCGCGGACCCCGATCTCCTGGTATTGGACGAGCCTACGAACTATCTCGATTTTTCTGGCTTGGAATGGTTGGAAGGGTTTTTGTCCAATTTCAACTACTCGGTCATGGTGGTGTCCCACGACAGGTATTTTTTAGATCGGGTGGCCACGGAAATCCTGGAGCTTGAGCAAGGGAAGCTCCAGAGGTTCCCTGGCAATTTCTCCAAGTATCGACAGTTGAAGCGGGCGCAGGTTGAGCGTCAGCACATCGAGTTCGAGCGTCAGCAAGAGTTCATCGACAAGGAAGAATACTTCATCCAGCGCTACATGGCAGGCCAACGCACCAAGGAAGCCCAAGGCCGCCAGACGCGCCTTAACAGACTGGAGCGCAAAGAAGCTCCTCAACGCGAGAAATCCATCAGCATCTCCAGCGCAGAGGCCACACGCTCCGGGCAGGTGACGCTAAGCGTCCGAAACCTCAAGGTGGGGTTTCCCAACGACGGGGAGCCGATTGAGCTTTTGACTGTGCCTGAAACTCAGCTATTCCGAGGCTCCCGGACGGCCATCGTCGGCCCAAATGGCATGGGCAAGACCAGTCTTATCAAGACTATACTGTCCCTGCAGCCCGCGCTATCAGGCTCGGTGTCGTTGGGTCACAACGTCCAAGTCGGGTACCTGCAACAGGGCACCGATGACCTGCCCCAGGGAAAGTCGGTGCTAGACGCATTTTTGGACGCCAAGAACATCGCCATCGGCGACGCTCGCAACTACCTAGCTCGGTTCCTGTTCCAGGGCGAGGACGTGTTCAAGCTGACAGACTCTCTCAGTGGCGGCGAACGCACCCGGCTTGCCTTGGCCAGGCTGCTGATACTGGAACCCAACGTCTTGGTGCTGGACGAGCCGACAACTCACCTAGATATCCCCAGCAGGGAGGCTCTAGAGGCCACGCTAGCGGACTATAAAGGCGCGCTGTTGTTCGTGTCTCACGACCGCCACTTCATCTCGGTGATGGCCGAACAGATATGGGCCATAGAGGACGGGACGATCAAGCTGTTCCCCGGAACGTTCGCAGAATGGAATCAATCGAGAGAGCCAGCAACGCCCGTTCCGGTGTCCAAGCGCGCGCGAGCAAGGCACCGGCGCCGAGAGCGCGAAACCCGAAAGCAAGAGAAAAAGGCCGACGCTTTCAAGCCGAAGATCAACCACGAAGCGAACATCGAAAAGCTAGAGTCCCATCTGGCAGACATAGAGCGCAAGCTGGAGACCGCCTCAACCCGGCAGGATATGGACGCCATCACCCGTCTGGGCGACGAACACCGCGAGGCCCAGCAAGCCGTCGAACGCGCCTGGGAGGCGTGGGGCGGGTAATGGGATACGTGTCGGGTTTTCATGTATCAGATGGTAAGGATTCTGCGGTTGAACATCACCGCCCTGAGACTGCAAGCAAAGGGTCTGGTCACGACGGGACAACGGTTGGTTGATGATCGACCAGATGCTTCGACTCCGCTCAGCATGGCGGAGAGGTATTTTTTCGTTGGTTGTATCGCATCTGACTACGGACGTCCGCAGGATTCCTCTGCCATCTGAAACGCTATACCGGAAGCGCTGGCTTGTGCGATTCGACCCGCTCCTTTAGCGGCCCCATGTCCAACTCAGTGGATATGGACAGCGATTCCTCGAACAAGGCCTTCGCTATGTACTGGTCAGTTGCGCGTTTGCGTTCCAACAACATGTCGGCATAGTCGCACAGCGACCATACACGCTCTGGCCTATAACCGGCGTTGCGGCTGAAACTCACAGCATCCTCGAAATGGGACTGGGCTTGGTCAAATTCTTCCATTGTGTGGGCGAGCAGCCCCGGAAGGCGGTCGGTGCTGATGTACAGAGCCATGACATCAACGACTCCACTTAAGGACACTTAGAGCCTGCCACGAACACGCATAAGGCGCCACCTGGGCGCCTTTTTCTTTTGTCCAAGATTACGTGTTCTGATTATTTCAAATTACGTGAGTTCGCGGATGAAACTCCCTACTCTGCGCAGATAACCTATTGGTCGTCGGGAGATTCGCCGGACGAGGATGGATAAATCCAAAAGCACCCGGCGAACTCCCGGCAGTCTAGAACAGTTCGGGGCTCGGATTAACGCCACGGGTCTGATGCGGCTTGGAGCTACCAACCTGGCGAATCATAACTAGCCAAATAGGTGGCATCAAAATGAAAATCCGCAAGCTATTTGAAACAACTGTTATGGGATTTATCGCATTGGTCGCGATTGCGTCTCTGGCGGTCTGCTCGTCGGAGTCCACATCCAGTCCGGCGGTCTCGGCGTCGCAAGCTGACATGTCAGCTCCCACAGCAATCGTCACTCCAGTTCCCACAGCGCCAGCCGTCGTCGTCGCGCCGACATCAACCTCAGAGCCCGAACCTACGCCAGATCAGCCCGCTGGCACACTCACCAAGGGCGATTGGGTGTCCACCACCGTTACAGATTCGTTTTCCGTTGCCAAGGTGATCGGTGAAACCTAGCTCTACACTATCAGTCTTGATTACACAGTCAGTGGAGATTTGAACGGAACTGGGGAATTGGTAGAGACGAGCCAAGAACACGGCGGTGAGACAGGTTCTCTGGTCGCTCACGAATTCATCTACTTCACAGGCGCGATAGACGATAGTGACCCAGGAACCATAGTCATCCGGCACAACCGAACGCAA
>PAIW01000073.1 GCA_002710885.1 Chloroflexota bacterium
TATGCGAAGAGAATCGAAGACCATCTAGCTAGGTTCTCGTCAAGGTTGTCACCATCTGCAACACGATTCAACACCGCATCCTCATCGAGGGCACCGGAGGAAAGGAGTCAACGCAGTCGGAGGCCAATGCTAAGTTTCGGCGCATTATCAAAGGAATTATTGGTGTCGATAACATCATTTTAAAGGGGAAATCAAATGGCAGAATACGCACATCCTGAGTCAGTAGTAAGCACCGAGTGGGTCGCAGAACACCGCAGTGATTCCAACGTGAGGCTGGTCGAGGTGGACGTCGACACGGCCGCATACGACCAGGGACACATAGCAGGCGCGGTTGGCTGGAACTGGCAGAGCCAGCTACAAGAGAACATAAGCAGAGACCTGATCAGCAAATCCGATATGGAATCGCTTCTCGGCAACGCAGGCATCAGCAACGACACGACCGTTATCCTGTACGGAGACAACAACAACTGGTTCGCCGCCTGGGCCTTCTGGCAGATGAAGTACTATGGACACGGCGAGGTGAAACTTATGAACGGCGGCCGCGCCAAGTGGGAAGCCGAAGGCCGAGAGCTGACCACCGACACAGCTAGCCATACAACCGTCAGCTATAGCGCCAATGACGCAGATGACTCTATCCGCGCCTACCGAGACGAAGTCCTGAGCGCAGTCAGTGCTGGAAATGTCGCGCTGGTAGACGTTCGAGCGCCCGCAGAGTTCAGCGGCGAGCTTCTTGCTCCCGCCAATCTTCCCCAAGAGGGCTCTCAACGAGGCGGGCATATCCCCGGCGCGTCCAACGTTCCTTGGGCCACGGCAGTTGCCGAGGACGGATCGTTCAAGTCCGCCGATGAACTCGCGGCGGTTTATACAGGCGTCGGCGTTGATGGCAGCAAAGAAACCATCGCATACTGCCGAATCGGCGAGCGGTCCTCGCACACATGGTTCGTGCTGACTCAACTGCTCGGCTACGACAACGTCAGGAACTACGACGGCTCGTGGACCGAGTGGGGCAGCATCGTCCGAGCGCCGATCGAAAAGTAAAGCATATCATCCCGCCAAACGTCTCGGCCTCCTGGGGTGAGGGGGTCGAGACGCTTGACTTTATCCATGCGATCTTCCGTTTACAGGCTCCTCCACATCTTCTCGAAATAATCACGCGTCCGACGGTCCAGCGCTATAAACTAGTTTCTAGCGGGCCACACTTATAACGCATTATTCACCTTCCGAGGAGAAAACGATGGCGACGTCCCACAAGGATTCTCAGGCATCGCCGCATTTGAAATCTGCCCTAGCTGAATTTCTGCAAGCCTATCCCACCTTCCAGACCACCAGTTTTATCGACGAGCTTCGCAAGCGTGAATTCAGCCGTTTCGATGAACAAGGACACATTTATCTGGACTATACCGGCGGCGGACTGTACGCGTACTCTCAGATTCGCGAACACACTGACATGCTCAGATACGGACTCTTCGGCAATCCTCACTCCACCAATCCGACCTCAGAAGCCGCCACTGAGCTGATTGAGCGAGCGAAGAGCTATATACTCGATTACTCCAACTCCTTACCAGACGAGTATGTGGCCATATTCCCGTCCACCGCCACCGGTGAGATTAAACCGGTGGGCGAAGCTTACTTCTTCCGACCTGGCGATCACTACGTGCTGACCTTCGACAACCACAACTCTGTCAACGGCATCCGAGAATTTGCCGGCCCAAAGGGCGCAGAGGTCACTTACGTGCCTGTAATCCCTCCTGAATTGCGGATTGACGAAGGCTGGATGCACCGTTACCTGGATCAGGCACACTTCGATGGGAACAACCTGCTGGCCTACCCCGCGCAGTCGAACTTCTCTGGGGTGCGACACTCGCTGGATTGGATCAAAGAAGCTGGCGAGCTTCCGGCTCGCTGGGCCCGATAACCATGCCTCAACTCGAGTTCCCCTACAGTCCACAAGATTTGACCCCAGCCTGGCTCACTGATGCCCTGCGCTCGTCGAAAATAATACATAATTCCTCGGTAACAAGCATCGACATCGAACGGGTTGGCGCAGGCACTGGTTGGGTTGGCGAGTGCGTCCGGGTCACCCTTAATTATGACAATCGCGAAGACGACGCTCCGGCTATCATGATAGCGAAATTCTCAACTGCTGATCCCATCGGAAGGGCGGCGATGAGTGATCTGTATCAACAAGAGGTCGATTTCTACACCGAGTATTCCAATGGTATCGGCATCGCAACTCCCAGAGCCTACTTCGGCGCGGCAGACCAGAACTCAGGCTATCACGCCCTTCTTCTGGAGGATTTGTCCGATATGAGGCACGGAGACGACATGACTGGTGGTTCCTCGGATGACGCTCTGTTGGCAGTGCTTCAACTAGCACAGATGCACGCTCGATGGTGGAACCTAAATGAGTTGTCCGGACCTGCCGATTTCGAAATTAGCACTCAACGACAACACGACTTTCGGGGAGGATGGGGTCCTTGTGTCGAGAACGTCGGACCGCTTTTGTCCGATTCGTTCATTANTATCGGGGAACTGCTTTGTGACAGGCTCGGCGATGTAGTGAACGATTTGTCCAAGCGTCCTCAGACTCTCATCCACGGCGACTATCGATACGACAACATGTTCTTCAANTCGGCGGGAGACATTGCCGGTCTGACTGNCATCGACTGGCAGTGGTTCAAGAGGTCGTGTTCTGCTTACGACGTCTCGTATTTCGTCGCCGCATCGCTGCACGCTGACCAGCGCAGGGAACTTGAATTNCGGCTATTGAACGAGTATCACANCAAGTTGCTTGATCTNGGNGTCAGNGGCTATGACTTCGACCGCTTCTACCGTGACTACCAACTGTCNTTCGTTTATTTCGCAGAGCTNTGGGTGTTATCCGGCGCNTACCTGGACATGACTGATCCGCGAGGAGTGGCCTATCTATCCGCCTCAATGGAAAGGTTCGACTCGATTCTTGCCGATCACGACATCGAAAATCTTATCTCGCATCCGATTACTTGATAAGTACGGTCCTCGAAGATAACCTAGCGCGGTNAATCATCTGCTTNTGCCGTCTTATATTGAAACCCTCTGGAGGAAAAATCTCATGCAGTCCAGGCCCATTACAGCCAACCCTTCTCAGATCATGGTGGAACAGCTTGCCGCGTCAGGCGTCAAGTACGTCTTCTACAACTCAGGTTCTAGGGAGGCACGATTCTTCGACACTCTAACCACTCACAAAGATATCAACGGGATTCTAGCGCTGCACGAAGGCAGCGTCACCGCGATGGCAGGGGGCTACACCCAGGTGAAGAACGACGTGGCGGTCATGGTCGTGCATCTGGGTGCGGGACTCGCTCAGGCTATGGGGCAGCTTATCAACGTCTGGACGGGGAGCCTGCCTGTTGTGGTCATCACATTTGCCGGAGACACTGGCAGCTTCGGAGACACCATCGGCCTGGACTTGAGCCACAACTTCGGACCCACATCCATCGCGGCTCCGGTCACCAAGGCCAACTGGACCGTCATCGAGCCAGAGGGCCTTCCGGCGGCGATAGACCGCGCCATCCGAGTTGCCAAAACTCCTCCGGTCGGGCCTGTGCATATCGCCGTGTACGACCGGCTGCTAGGAGACCAACAGGTATCAACGAATATCTTGGAGGGCGGACATCACGAGTTCCGGGCTGGCTATCCTTCAGACTCGGATTTGGAGCATGTGGCGATGGCGCTACATGAGGCACAGCGTCCGCTAATTTACGTCGGCGACGGGGTTTGGAAGAGCGGTGCGGAAGCAGCGGTCACTGAGATTGCCGAGAGGTTCGGCGCTGCGGTGGCCTCTGGTTTCGGAGACCTGCGAGGGGTGCCTATTAAGCATCCACAACACGCCGGACGTATCGACGTCGCGGCGGCTGCCATCAATCCCGATCTCGTAGTCTCCATCGGCGCTAGGCACGGCGGCGCGGGCTTGGAATCGGACTATGCGCCCTTCGCCAACGCCCAGAAGACCATCGCGATAGGGTCAGACATCGAGAATCTGAAAAACATGCCCGGACTGGACCTAGCTATCTTGGCCGATGAACGACGAGCCTCAGAGCGTCTGTTAGAATTGGTCCAGAGTGAGACGACGCCAGAACGCTACGACGACCGGCGCGAGCGGATGCGAGGAAATGCCGACGCTCTCCGTTCACAGCGCAGAGCCGCATTGCAATCTGCGCCTGCGGAATCGGGCAAAGTGCGCCCGTGGCAGCTAATCAACGCTCTGGATTCCGAGCTTGAACGCCGAGGCGGCGGAATCGTCACAATAGAACAGTTCGCCGTGCCTCAGGACGCCCATGGAGGAGACGGCGAACCAGGAAACAACGTATACATCCGCCCTGCCGGAGGCTCCGAGGGTTACGGTGTAGGCGGGACTATCGGCGCAAAGCTCGGCGCGCCGGACACTCCGGTTGTCGGGCTGGTGGGCGATGGTTCAGTTTACTACGCCGACTCCGGCATGTGGACAGCGGTGCATCATCGGATCCCAGTGTTGTACGTCGTGCCCAATAACGGGGCGTATGGAATCGTCGCCAACGCCTTCGCTGGAGCCGACGCCAACATGAAAGAGACCGGAAACTACTCAGGCGTCGTGCTGGACGGAATGGATCCAGCCAAGATCGCGGAGGGTTTCGGGGTCGAAGCGTCGAATGTTACAAACGAAACGACCGTCGCCGAATCCATCGCCGCTGGAATGGACATTGTGCAGCGAGAGAACCGCCCCTACCTCCTGAACGTCCATCTGCCTTTGGGTCTGCCCGCCGGAGGGCGCAAGGCTGCGCCGTACCAGTTAAAATCGTAGGTTGTTAAATTCAAATTGCGCGGTTTGTTAACTCAGCACCGGAGAATCGTTAGCGGGTTGGACTCGACCCCAGCCAACCCGCTAATGTCTGACCATGCAGACGTCTGCCAGTGATACCTCTATCTTTTCTCGGTGTTGATGTTCGAGTAGAAGGACCGGCGTTCGCTCAGCCTCCAATACGATTGCACGTTCCCGGATGCAGTTAGTGGACGCTCGATATCTATCGTTTCATTGAAGTCAGAGAATTTGACCGTAGTATCCCAGGTAATACCGCCGATTTGTTCGACGCCTCCGTACGTGGTGACAGGCGCCGCGACTGACAGTTTCATCTCGCGTAAATGAAACTCATCTTTGCTGATCCACAGATCGACGTTGACGATAATCTTGCGCGAAGCGCCCAGAAATTCCAGGGCTTCGAAATTGTCCCGAAAATCACCGGCAAGGGGATCAAACGCGATCGCATGACTCCTGAGTTTGTCGGTGCCCACTCTGCCCCGATGATGCGTCGTTCGAACGCCACCGACTACTGTGTCTGTCAGGTCTCCGATATCAACTAGCGGATTCAGTAGGCCCAAAGTATAGCGGTTGTCTGGGAAAGGGCTGCATATGTTGATCCCACTTTCACTAGATTCTTCAATGAACGTCGAACTGGACCGGTTGTCGACGGTGACACGTCGGTACTGATATTCGCCTATAATTATGAACTCCCCGGTCTGCCCGTTTTCGAAGATCATGTCGCGGTAGCGGTTTTTGTAGGTTACCGCCCACGAGAACCCAACTTCCGAACTTTGATCATTCATCGAGACAATAGTCGAACCTGAAATCCGGTAAGACTGTAACGCTTCAGTCGCTGCATACGCTGCCTCAACCTCTCCCACAGTACTGCCGCCTGAAAACCGGAACAGCAATTGCGACTATTACCAATGAAGGACGCGAGAACTTCTGGTCAGGCATTGGCACGCTGAATATTATCAGTCTGCCTAACCGTGACATGGTAGATTCGCGAATGTCTGGAGTGATCTTTGTTGTTTGCAGTGATTTGAGTTGGATACGCAACGCCTGGTAATCGGTCAACACCCGTTGACAGCTGGCGCAGACCGCTAGATGCTCCTCCACGAACTCACGTTAAGCGAGCGCAAGTTGATCATTCGCGTATGCGGAAAGCAATTCCCGCATTTTGGAGCAATTCATTCCTCAGTGCCTCCCAATCTGATGCCGCATACATTTCGGAAATCCTGGCTCCCTCTCCCAACCCGTTTGCGAACCGCTTCCTCGGATATACTGACTATTGCCCCAACCTCCGTGGGTAAACCCTTCGACGAAGTGGAGCGCCATACAGACCTGTCGTCCCTGCGGAGCNTTCCGAAGGGCTTTTCCAAGGCCGCTTTCTCAACGAGTCGATCGGCGNAGACGCTCATGTTGGGAGTGTCGGCAGATTCGGAGCCTGTGAATGGAATGAACGACAACAGACGCCTTCGACGATGATACTGGTTCGCGTTGTCGGTGGCTATTCGATAGNGCCGCGCCTTCATAGAAAGGTCGGAACGAGTTTTGAGGATACCTCGAAACGCTTGAAGGAAGGTATCCTGCGCCAGATCCTGAGTGACTTTATAGTTCCCTGTCATCCGCAAAAGATAGCGAATGATAGGCCTTTGATAGCGCTCAATGATTTCGCCGAAAGCGTCGTTACGGCCAGTGCGAACCTGAGCAATAATCAACGCCTCGTGCCGCAAACGGAGCTCCGCTATTGCACGCCTCTAACTATTATAATGCTTGAGGAATNCCAAACCGAACACATGGTTTCCAACTGGCAGATTTTCGCTCAATAAATGGACGGAAAAAGTGCCTGATTATTGCTAGTCAGGCACTTTTGATTCGGCAACGAAAAAGTGTTAACTCTGTTTAATCAACTTGCTGAAGCTTCGAAGCTCCGTGGGCGGGTCCATACTCCCGCCGCGAATGGTGAATGACACCTCGCCAACGTATATGTTCCCCTTTGAATCCACACCCATGCCGTGAGGCGCGATGAAGTATCCCGGCTCCGTGCCTTCGTCCGGGTTGCCGAAGCGGGCCAGAAGCTCGCCCTTCGGGCTGAGAATGCTTATGCGATGTCCCATACCGGGAGGCGTCGGGTCTTCGGCGGTCATGCCAGGAAGCTCGCCAACGTAGATGTTCCCATCTGGGCCGAGCGTCATGCCATTGGGAAGGTGAATATTGTTCCAAACGTCGGTCACCTTGCCATCGGTGTCGAATACCTGGATTCGATGGGCCTCTCTGTCTGCCACAATGACCCGGTCGTCGTCGTCCACGATGATGTTATGGGGTCGCAGAAATTGTCCGGGGTCGATTCCCGGCTCGCCCCAGGACATCACATGCTCGCCGTCNGCGGTGTACTTGTGAACCCGGAAGTTGCCGTANCCGTCGGTGATGTAAATGTGCCCTGTGTGTTTGGACACCGCCGCGTGGGTTGGGCGGTTGAAAGGCGCGCCTTTCCATTTCTCCGTCGAAACTCCGGATTCGCCAATTGTCATAAGCAGTTCGCCGTCCTGAGTCCATTTGGTGATGGTGTGGATACCGTCGTCCACGCAGAATACCGANCCGTCAGNGGCGATCAGAATGCCGTGAGTCCGGTTTCCGAAAACGCCCTTGCCGAACCCTCGCACGAAATTCCCGTCTGGGTCGAAGACCATCACTGGNTGCTCGGGGTTCCGGCTGAAGGCGTACACATGATCGGTGGCGTCCACCGCGACGCCGGGAGTCTCAATGAGTTTCGCGTCACCGGGCAACTTGTGCCAGTCGTTTACATGCTCGTANGTGAAATCTCCGCTGCCAAGAATAACCGCCATTGGAAATGTTCCTCCTCTAAGATTTGGCTTGAAAATGGCGTTCAAACTCTGTGGCCTGCACAACCATAGTCATTGATNGGGGCTTTAAGTCCATCGCAAAACGAGACTGATGAACCCATTCCGCATGCTATATGAGCGCAAAAACGCTGTCAAACGCCGATGGATCACAGACACCGNAGGGCGCTCTAGGCAGATTTCTGATGTTGCTAGAAGTCTGAGACTTCCATTTCATCTTGATCGGAAGGCTCTTCATCTACTCGTTCTGGGCAGTCAGCCGATGTGAGGTCGCAGAAACGGCACTCTGAACCGCTAGGAACTTTCCTACCAGGATCCTGAGAGGAGATTCGGCCAATGAGAGCGAACAACCGTTTTTTGAAGGTGCCGTCAATCGCGCTGTGAGGAATCGCGACCTCATGGTCGTTGTAAACCACCTTGCCGTCGAACTGCATACCTCGAAACCTATTCCAGTGGGGCAAGGCATACATATAGATCATCACCTGCGCCTGATCGGACGCTCTAGGCTGGCCGGTTTTGACATCGTAAACTGTCCCGCCGGTCTCATTCTCAAATAGCGCGACGATGTCAGGCCTTCCACCCAGCATTGTGCCTGACGACCCTCGAATGTTGAAGCTAGACTGGTTTTCGGTCAACACTTCCATGCCCTGGTCATCCAGATCGCCCCAAACCTTGTNGAGAAGCTCGGTATGGTTCATCTGCCAACCAACTGCATCGAAACTGCTGGGCATCTTTGCGTACTGTTTATGGTGCGCCTTGAACCAGGCCGCCCATTCGCAGGAGACGTCTCCCACCAACAATTTTGACAGCCACGTCACCCAGATATAGGAGTTAGACCTCGGCACAGCTTGCGTCATAATTCGCACGATTAGAATTTCCGTTCGATCTTAACATATCAACTCCGGAGACAAGCGTGTGCGACGCGCCACCGCATGGCAACTTTCAGAGGTTGCCAGGTAAACCGATAAAAGAGGCGACTAGAGATAAGGTCGAAAGTGGTTTGCGGAGAGAACGAGAAAGGTGGCGTATCGTGCTGGATCAGCAAACAAACACAATCCAGCAAGGAGGATACGCGATCAGCAAGGACACGGTGGTAGAAGCCCGAAATCCAGAGAAAGGAACGCAGGACGATCTAACAGATTTGCTGCGTGAAGGCGCAAAGAGATTGATCGTTGAGGCAGTGGATGCAGAGCTGTTTGCCACGCTATCCGAGTTCGACGACTACGTGGGCGAGGCAGGTCACAGGGATGTGGTTCGCAAGGGCTACTTTCCCTATGAGAAGGGCTGACGTCCAAGGACGAGTTGACATTCGACCAGGTATCAAGCACCTACACAATGCTACAGAATTTCCAGGCCACGAGCGTGGGGTGACAGAGACTTCAGCGACTGTTCCCCAGCAGGAAGCGCCTCTCCCATTCCCGGAGAGGCGTTTTTCGTTCTGAGCCGTCTGCGAATCTACACGTCGTTGCCTGGGATCGGAAAACGGGTCGTGATGCCGATGACCTCGTCCTTGACCTGACGCTCGACAGCCTCATCGCCCAGGTTGTTCAGTGTTTGCAGGATCAGGCGCCCAACCTGTCGGGCGTCCTCCTCCTTCATTCCTCGGGTTGTGATGGCCGGAGTTCCCAGCCTGACGCCGCTGGCGACCCGTGGCGGCTTCAGGTCGTAGGGGATCGCGTTGCGATTTATCACGATGTTGGCTCTGCCCAACGCCTCCTCAGCCTTGCGTCCGGTGACGTTCATAGGTGTGAGGTCAACCAAAAACATATGATTGTCTGTTCCGCCAGCAACCAACCGCAAGCCGCCCTCTTCTAACGTCTGAGAAAGCGCCACGGCGTTTGCGCGAATCTGTCGTTGATAATCGACGAACTCAGGCGTCATCGCCTCTTGGAATGCGACAGCCTTGGCCGCTATCGTATGCTCCATCGGCCCGCCTTGGGCGTTGGGGAACACGGCTCGGTCAACGTCGCGTCTCACGTCGTCGTCACACAGGATCAGCCCGCCCCTTGGCCCCCGCAGGGTTTTGTGTGTCGTGGACGTCACAATCTGGGCGCTGCCCACGGGAGACGGATGCTCGCCAGCCGCCACGAGTCCGGCGATATGGGCCATGTCCACCATCAGTTTGGAGCCCACTTCATCTGCAATTTCCCGGAACTTGGGAAAGTCGATTGTCCGGCTGTAAGCCGTCGCCCCTGTGACTATGACCCTGGGGCGGTGTTCCTTCGCCAGACGCTCAACTTCATGATAATCGATAAGCTCCAACTCGCGGTCGACAGTGTATGGAACGAAGTTGTATATCTTCGCAGAGAAGTTCACCGGACTGCCGTGGGTCAGATGTCCGCCGTGGTCAAGGCTAAGACCCATTACCGTGTCTCCAGGATCCAGAGAGGCGAAGTAGGCGGCCATGTTCGCCTGAGCGCCGCTGTGAGGTTGAACGTTGGCGTGGTCTGCCTGAAACAACTTCTCGGCCCGCTCTGTGGCGATCTGCTCGGCAACGTCGACGAACTCGCACCCGCCGTAATAGCGGCGCCCCGGATAGCCCTCGGCGTACTTGTTGGTCATGNCCGACCCCTGNGCCTCCATCACNGCTTTGCTGGCGTAGTTCTCAGAGGCGATCAGGTTTATTGTGNCNCGNTGNCGTCCGATCTCGTTCTGGATCGCCTGNGCGATCTGCGGGTCCTGNTCTTGGAGGNTGGTCATATCATAAACCCTTGAGTNTTTCAGGTTACTGAACAGNGCANCCAGGNGGCCGCCNTGTTATTTNTGTTTCNTGATTCGCGTNACGTNAGCTCAGGCTCAATCAGCNCGTAGTCTNCGTCTTGACGTCGATAGGCAACGTTGTACTNNGAAGAGTCCNTGTTGNAGAACAAGAAAGAAGNTGTGGTCCAGCATTTCCANCTGGAGNATCGNGTCCTCGACGGACATTGGNTCCATTGCAAACCNTTTNGTCCTCANCAATTGGCCCATCNCCTCNATCGNTTCCTCGCCGGNCAGGTCAACNGAGGTGTNGATNNCNGGCTGTTCTTTGACCCCTTTTCNAACNTGTCCAGNGCNGTAANNNTTGGTTTTGAAACGGCGAATCTGCCTNTCAATANTGTCTGTGACGCCATCCACNGCGGNGAACNCATTCGCTCCGGCNTCCTGGCCGCGCAGGGTGTAACCGCCCANCGAANGNGTCANCTGAGCGTTCACCCGTTNNCCTTNNGACTTATTTGGATGTCCGNGAGACTTCCAGNTTGGCGNCCNACATCNGATTCATGTGGCGTTTGAGCNTGTNGNATTTTTTGTGGNTGTNGCTTTCGGCNTCTGCGTNCAGNTCCAGGTTCTTNGAATAAATCCTGATGTCCATATCCANCCNCCTGACATAAAATTAGAGCGGGCTGGCAAATTCCCANCGCTACATNCATTCTANGTGTTGGCAATCTGCCTTTCAACGCTACTTGANGCCTTCCNCTTGTCACCCTGCAATCCAGTGGGGTAGAGTANCTTCAACNCCAGAAANCATTCGCGACACCTGAGATATTAGAACGGACAGAGATGGCAAAGGGCGTACTGGCGAAATACAAAGANTACCTGCCGCTGACCGACGACACGCCGATTTTCTCGCTNGGAGAGGGCGACACGCCCCTCGTNAAGTCGAGACACATTGTAGACCTGGTCGGNTGCGAGGAGCTGTACTTCAANCTCGAAGGATGCAACCCNACCGGATCGTTCAAGGATCGGGGCATGGTAGTCGCAGTGGCGAAGGCTCTGGAAGNGGGNGGCAACAGCCTTGCNTGCGCGTCNACAGGCAACACCAGCGCATCAGCCGCCGCNTACGGCGCCTACTGTGGCATCCCGACGACGGTCATCGTGCCAAAGGGTAACGTCGCCAGAGGCAAGCTGGCCCANGCCGTGGCCTACGGCGCGCGGATCATGCTCATACAGGGCAGTTTCGATCANGCCATGCAGTTGGTGCGCGACCTCACCGAGCGTCATCCCATCGTGCTAGTCAACTCGATAAACCCGCACAGGCTCCAAGGGCAAAAAACTGCCGCCTTTGAGGTCGTAGAAGAGCTTGGGACCGCTCCAGACTATGTGTTCATCCCTGTTGGTAACGCAGGGAATATCACAGCATACTGGATGGGNTTTCAGGAAGCATACCACAACGAATGGACCTCGATCCGTCCCAGGATGATGGGGTTCCAGGCTGCGGGCGCCGCGCCAATCGTGCGCGGAGACGTGGTGACCGAACCGGAAACCATTGCCACAGCGATTCGCGTGGGTAACCCCGCAAGCTGGGATAAAGCGCTCACGGCCCGCGACGAGTCCGGCGGAACTATCGACATGGTTACCGACGATAACATCATGNANGCCTACNAAATGCTGGCGAGCAAAGAAGGCGTGTTCTGCGAACCCGCCTCAGCCGCANGCCTGGCGGGTCTTATCAAGCACGCAAAAGCCGGTCTGAACCTCGAAGGNNAAAAGGTCGTGTGCNTNATCACGGGCCACGGGCTAAAAGACCCGGACCTGGCNAACGAGATTGAGCCGGTGTGGATGGAGGAGTATCCCNCNGACCTGGATGCCGTCGAACAAGCCCTGGGATTGGGGTNACNGAATCACCNTGGCGTTAGATGCCACGCCGCGCCCAGAAGCGGANGTATTTTGTCTGCCATCAGAAATTGTAGTTAAAACTCCCACAANGATGAAGAATCTCCTATAATAGNNCACGCGAACGACTTGGCGGCGCTGCAATGTGNCCATCCGTTCACAANTCGNGCCACATCNAACCACAGAGCCTNGACAGAANGCAGGANANTTAACTGATCAACAAAGNGCAAATCCGCGAGGCCGTTGCCTCGATCATTGGNGCGATTGGCGAAGACGTCGACCGCGAAGGACTGAAGGACACNCCCCANCGAGTCGCCCGGATGTACGCCGAGTTCTTCTCCGGCCTGGACCAGGANCCNGNTGATGAGTTGGCNACNGGTTTTGAGGAAAGCCACCACGAGATGGTNGTTCTNAAGAACATCCGATTTCACTCTATCTGCGAGCATCACCTCCTGCCCTTCCACGGAACGGCCCACATCGGCTANGTNCCCAACGGNAAGGTTGCCGGCTTGAGCAAGTTTGCCCGCGCCCTGGACGTTCTNGCCCGAAGACCTCAGCTTCAGGAAAGGCTGACCGCCCAGTTCGTTGACGTAATCTTCAATACACTCCAGCCTGAAGGGGTGTCAGCGATCCTCAGCGCTGAACACATGTGCATGACAATCCGAGGCGTCGAGAANNCCGACAGCAAAATCGTCACCTCTGCCAGCCGTGGGANCNTCCGGACCCAGGCATCGGCCAAACAGGATTTCTTAGTCATGCTAGGAGACATTTAGAGCATGGGATTTANCGTCCAAGAGGAAACTTTCGATTCGATATGGGATGAGTGGGAGNGCATCCTGCCCTCCTGCTCCACCAACACNGTGTTTGTGACACCCTGGTGGCAAAAGGTGTGGTGGGACAACTTCTGCGTCGACAACGAACTCCACATTCTCTCGGTCAGAGAGGGCGATGATCTGATCGGCGTCGCTCCGCTCATGATTAGCAATGGAGTTCTGACGTTCGCCGGCGACAAAGANCTGTTCGACTACCTGGATTTCCTNGTGCCNAAGGGCAATGAGTCNATATTNTANGATGCGCTATTTGGACACATCATGGACATGGACTGGCAATCTATANACCTTCCNTCANTGCCCAAAGACTCCCCCACCCTTGAGTATCTGCCCACGCTTGCAAAAGGGAAGGGATTGAAAGTTGAAGTTGAGGACGAGGAAACCACGCCGGTGGCGTACCTACCCGACACATGGGACGAATACCTGGCTGGGCTGCGAAAGAAAGACCGACACGAACTGAGGCGCAAGATCAGGAGACTGGAGGCCGCNGACAGCCCGCNCCAGTACTCGTGTNACAGCCCTGANTGCATGCAGGACTTCTTCCGCCTTCTNANGGCAAGCCGCGCNGACAAGGACGAGTTNCTGACGCCCGNACGTGAAAANTTCTTCACNGACATCGCCCAGGAGCTGTCCAAACGNGACCAGTTTAAGCTCTATTTCCTGGAGGTCGATGGCGAGCGGGTGGCAGGCTGCATCTGTTTCGATTATGGCGATTCTTACCTGCTGTACAACAGCGGCTATAATCCTGAGTATTCCCAGTTGAGCGTTGGCCTGCTCAACAA
>PAIW01000074.1 GCA_002710885.1 Chloroflexota bacterium
GACAGTGCTTTTACCATCGGAGTTGGAGAAGTTAGTGACGAGGCCCAACGGCTTATGGACGCCACCCGCGAATCTTTAGATAGAGGAATCGCTAAGATTAGAGCAGGCGCCAGGATCGGTGACATATCGTCCGCGGTTCAAACCTACGCTGAGGGGCTAGGTTACGGCGTGGTTCGGCAATATGTCGGGCATGGGATCGGATTCGAGATGCATGAAGACCCACAGGTTCCAAATTACGGGCAACCGGGCAGAGGGCCATTGATCCGCAAAGGAATGGCCCTGGCTATCGAGCCAATGTTGAATATTGGAGGCTGGGAAACTAGGCAATTGGATGACGGCTGGACAGTCTCCACGGCTGACGGTACACTATCGGCTCACTTTGAAGATACGATCGTAATTACTGAAGATGGCCCGACAGTCACCACAAGGTTAGTCTCGATTTCCTAGAAGTTGTNGATTGGATCAGGTACGGAAGGAGCCCTATGGCGAAACAGAAAGCGAAACAGAAAGAAGCTATCGAGGTAGAAGGCAAGGTCACAGAGTCTTTGCCGAACGCTAGTTTCAGAGTTGAATTNGCTAACGGACACGATGTCCTGGCCTATGTTTCTGGCAAGCTGAAGTTGAATTTTATTCGCGTCCTGCCGGGAGATCGAGTTCTGGTGGAACTTTCACCATACGATCTGACCAGAGGCAGGATAACGTATCGTTTCCGGTAACCCAATAGACTNGCATAACTCGAAAATGAATAAGGCAGAACGTGGATATACCCGCGTTATATGCCTGTGCTCTCGTTCGTGAGTCATCACCATCGAGAGTGTATGACCCTGAACGGAGCGAGAAAATGAAAGTATCTGCATCTGTGAAGAAGCGGTGCGCCAAATGCAAGGTCATAAGGCGAAACCGGACGGTGCTGATCATTTGCGAAAACCCCAGGCACAAACAACGGCAAGGATAACCGGCCCACAGGCCGAGGGGGAAATATGGCGATAGTCTCTGGAGTCAATATTCCAGACAATAAGCGCGTCGAGATCGCGTTGAGAAGCATATTTGGTATCGGCCCGACCCAGGCCAAAGATGTCGTGGACACTGCGGGCATAATCGATAACCCGCGAGTGAGAGACCTCAGCGAATCTGATCTTACGCGAATTCGTGAGATTATTGACCGCCAGAAGGTGGTCGAAGGGGATTTGAGACGCGAGGTTAACGGCAACATTCGTAGATTGATCGACATCGGTGCGTACCGGGGGCTTCGACACCGCAGAGGATTGCCTGTCCGAGGTCAGAGAACCAAGACCAATTCCCGGACCAAGCGGGGCAGGCGAGTGGCGGTGGCTGGCCGAGGCCGGGCGGTAACCCGAAAGTAAGTTAAAGGATTTTAACTAGATGGCACGAAGACCACGATCCAGGCGCAGAGAGCGTAAATCGGTGCCCGTTGGAAGGGCATACATCCAGTCGACTTTCAATAACACCATCATCACATTGACCGATCCTCAAGGCAACACTATCGCCTGGGGAAGCGCGGGGACTGTCGGTTTCACCGGCTCTAGAAAATCCACTGCGTTCGCGGCGCAGCGTGCCGCTGAAGACGCCGCCCGAAAAGGCATGGACAACGGTCTGCGACAAGTCGAAGTTTTTGTCAGAGGCCCCGGTTCCGGTCGTGAAGCGGCCATCCGTGCAATCCAGGGCGCCGGCATACTNGTGACCACNATTAAGGATGTGACGCCTATACCTCATAACGGGTGCAGGCCTCCCAAGCGACGGCGCGTGTAACGGAAATATCGATATGGAGTCCGCTTTGGCCGACGTGGAGCTGTTGCTGCCAGAGCGCAGCCTTGGAGACATTCTCAACGAGACATTCGTCATTTACGGACGCCATTTCGCGAAGTTCTTGGGTCTGGCAGGAGCAGTCCAAATCCCGGCAACGCTGGCATTGTCGGNGCCAATTGAAAATGCCGCAATATACATAATNTTGAACCTTATCAGCCTGATCGCTCTTGTTTCCATATTCGGGGCGACTATATACGCAGTAGGCCAACACTATCTCACCGATTCGGTGATNGTAGTAGATTGCTACCGACGCCTGANGTGGCGACTCGTATCCATGGCGATCCTCGCNGCGATATTCGCGGTTATCACGATAATGGGGTTGCTGCTTTTAAGTTTTGTGGGTGTCACACTCTACACTTTTACCGTNGCTATCGTGCTGATTCTTGGCGCTTACATCGTTCCTGCGTTGGTAGGGCCGGTGGTCATCGTAGAAGGGGTTAAGATGATCACAGCGTTGCCTAGGGCATTTGAATTAGCTCGCCTGAATGTCTTGAAGATGATCTGGGGCTTGTTAGTTTTTTTTCTAGTCGCTTTTGGATTGGGATTTGTCCTGTTCACGCCGTTCATATTGTTCTTTCCCAGCGAAACAGACGCGTTGAGCAGAACATTGGTGGTCGTCAGCTTGATAGCCCCAGCGGTCGTCGTGCCTCCTGTGCTGTCGATAGCGGTCACGTTGTTGTACTACGATCTTCGTGTGCGGAATGAAGGGTTTAATATCGAAAAATTGTCTCAGGAAATGGACCTTGCAGCTGTATGAGCGAGGGTTCAGAAAAATANCAGATCAGAATCGAAGGAATACATAAATGGCAAGATACAAAGACGCCGTCTGCCGGCAGTGCCGCAGAATAGGTGAAAAACTGTTCCTAAAAGGCGAACGTTGNTACTCGCCGCGTTGCGCCGTGGAAAAACGACGACGGCCACCGGGAAATTCCAACCCAAGGCGTCGGCGCCCGTCGGACTGGGCCATTCAGCTCAAAGAAAAACAGAAAGCTCGGTTCACTTACGGAATTTTGGAGCGACAGTTCAGGCGCTATTTCGAAATGGCGCGGGAAAGCTCCGGAGCGACCGGGGAGAACCTGATCCAGGTTTTGGAATCGAGGCTGGATAATGTCGTGTATAGACTGTCCTTCTCGGAGTCCAGAAAACAGGGCAGGCAGCTTGTGAATCATGGTCACTTCACCGTGAATGGCGGTCGTATGGACATCCCGTCATACCTGGTCAAGCCTGGTGACGTGATCGAATGGAAGAGGGCTGGGAACAACGGTTCGAATCCTGAATATATTGAGATATTGACCGACGGTTTGCCGAAACGACCGGTGCCGAGTTGGCTGCGGCTCGATGTTCCCAACCTCAGCGGCGAAATTGTCACAGCGCCGCACGTTTCCGAAGTGAATACAAATATTGAGGCTCGACTCATCGTGGAATTTTATTCCAAGTAGCTCAGACACGTTAGGAGTATCACGTATGGTATTGGACCTGCAAAGCTTCGCCAACCCAAACACGATTGAAGAAGAAGAACAGATAATACCGGATCCTGCAATCACAGTTGAGGTGTCTGAAGACTCCTACGGCAAGTTCATAATCGAACCATTGGAGCCTGGTTACGGTGTGACCCTGGGCAATCCGCTGAGGCGCGTGCTATACAGCGGCCTGGAAGGGACCGCCGTCACATGGGTCAAAATTGAAGGCGTTCAACACGAATATGCCACAATTCCCCAAGTGAAAGAACAAGTCACCGAGATTCTGCTGAATGTGAGAGGAATCCGTCTCAAATCTGAAGTGGACCGTCCCGGCAANCTCCGNTTGGAGGTCGCAGGCGAGGGCGATGTGTCCGCTGGTGACATTATGGCGTCTGCAGACTTCGAGGTCGTCAACCCCGAATTGCACATCGCAACGTTGAACGGTTCGGACGCCAAATTGTCGATGGAACTCAACGTCGAGCGAGGCAAGGGGTATCAGGTCGCCAGCGATAATGAAGGGTCGTCAATCGGCGTTTTGCCGGTGGACGCGATCTTCACGCCGATTGACAAGGTTAGCTACAACATCGAACGCACGAGAGTCGGCCAACAAACTAACTTCGAACGACTGGTCCTGCAGGTTTGGACCGACGGCTCGAAAGTTCCTGTGGATGCGATGAGGCAGGCCGCGAACATCCTGGTAAACCAGTTCTTTATGTTCGCTAACGCCCAGAAGCAGTCTCAAGAAACCGCCGATGGGCCCCCAGTGGCTCTGAAGATACCTGCCGAACACTACAATGTTCCCGTCGAGCGGCTGGACCTGTCATCNCGGACGCTCAACTGCCTCAAGCGGGCAGGCATCAACAANGTCGGCGAAGTGTTGGAGATGACCAAACCAGANCTTCTNCGNATCCGTAACTTCGGCGAGAAGTCGTATGNTGAACTATTTACCCAGATGCGAGACATGANNCTATTGCCTCCGGACATGGATCCGGNGAACACAGAAAACGAAGNCGCCGANGCTGACGCAGAGNCAGCCGGCGCCGAAGTCAATTCCGANTAAAGGGAGCNGGNAATGAGGCATCGCCTCTCAGGAAATAAACTGANCCGTCCCACAGGGCATCGAAAGTCGATGCTCAGGGGCATGGTGACGGCGCTCATACAGAACGAATCGTTGCAGACCACCGAGGCCAAGGCGCGGGAAGCCGGCAGGTTGACCGAAAAAATGATTACCCTGGGCAAGAAAGGCAGTCTGCACCACCGACGGCAGGCGGCAACGGTAGTTGTTGGCGACGATGCGGTCAGAAAACTCTTTGGAGAACTGGCCGAACGATACTCGGATCGACCAGGCGGATACACGCGAATGTACAAGTTGGGGACTCGAAAGGGCGACGCGGCTGAAATGGCAGTCGTAGAGCTAGTCGGCTAACCGATTGTGGAGGCCAGAATATTCGACTAGCGCTCATAATCGAATACGAGGGCACGNACTACCNNGGGTTTCAATACCANGNGAACGCCGCCTCGATCCAGGAGCAGATTGAAAAATCAATACATGCGCTGACAGGTGAACGCCTTCGAGTAAAAGCCGCCGGCCGTACCGATGCGGGTGTNCATGCATTGGGACAGGTTGTGGCCTTCGACACTGAGTCGAAGCATCCACCGGAGACCTTCCTCAATGCGATGAACTTCCACCTGCCTGATGATATTGTTGTCAAAGCGGCGTATCGAANGGGCCCGGCGTTTGACCCAAGGCGGNACGCCATTAGTCGGAGATACCGTTACACACTGGTCAACAGCGTGACACGGTCGCCGACCAGGCGNCTGACCACGAGCCGGATTCGTGAGAATCTGGAAACAGGNTTGATGAGTNNAGGAGCGATATTGATGGAGGGAATCCACGATTTCGCCAGGTTCNCAGGCCCCTTGGANCGACNGGGAGCCAGCACGGTGAGAGANATTTTCTCCGCAAGNGTTGANGAAAATAAAGACGAAGTGATATTCGANGTTGAGGGCAGNGCCTTCTTGCCTCACCAGGTNCGGCGAATGGCCGGCGCTCTNGTAGACCTGGGCAGAGGGTTTCTNTCCATCGAACAGTTGAATCANATGATTGAAGGGGTTGGAAATGGCGTNNCCTCCNGGTCACTGCCCCCNCNGGGGNTGTGTCTACTCGAGGTAAAGTACGCCAACTTCCCTCCAAAGGTTGGTGAAAAAATTGGCAATTAACTCAAAGCCATACGAGACTAAGGCTTCAGACCTGAAGCCAGCGTGGCACGTCATGGACGCCGAGGGCAAAACCCTGGGCCGGTTCGCCTCGGAGATCGCACCGGTCTTGACTGGCAAGGACAAACCCATCTATGTTCCGCACCTTCTCTGCGGCGATTACGTGATCGTGATTAACGCCGAGAAGATTCACGTGACTGGAAACAAGCGCGAGCAAAAGCGTTACTACAGGCACAGCGGGTACATGGGCGGACTTAAAGAACAGACTCTTAAACAGATGATGGACAAGACCCCAGACCGGGTTATNAAAGCAGCCGTCAAAGGAATGCTGCCTAAATCCGCGCTGGGTCGTAAAATGCTGTCACGCCTGAAGATATATTCNGGCGCTGACCACCCCCACGAGGCGCAAGTCGGCGCGCCGTCCAAATAACTAGGAGTAATTGATGGTCCAACAGAATNCCGAAGATCACTACTACTATGCCGTNGGCAAGCGCAAGAATGCCGTCGCNCAGGTGCGACTGTACACAGACAGCGGCCCTATCATTGTGAACGGCAAGCCTATGGAAGAAGCTTTCCCTTGGGAGACATGGCAGCAGACGATCAATGAGCCGTTCGTCACCACCGAAACGGAGGGCCAGTTCAGAGTAGTCGCCAAGGTCAAGGGAGGCGGCGTTGTCGCGCAAGCCGGCGCTCTCCGACATGGCATAGCCCGCGCAATTCAAACCGCAATTCCTACCCTGAGAACCCCACTNAAGAGGGCGGGACTGCTGACTCGNGACGCTCGNGAGAAAGAGCGCAAGAAGTACGGCCTCGCCCGCGCCCGNAAGGCCAAGCAGTGGACAAAGCGCTAACCACTANGTTCATTACGACCCGATATTNNCGTTNACGGCAGNCCGNCGGNCTGCCGTNAACGATGTCCTGATGTTACGCTACCTGCGGTGTTGGGCCTCCCGTGACTTCAGCCAANCCTCNTNAGACNGGACGTTCTCTCCAACGACGNACAGAAAATAGTAGCAACTTATCTCCCCCATTAATTTGAACTGCTTNCGCAAGTCTTTGACCGTTAACTCGTAACTGCCCCCTGACCGAAGATAATTTGCGAATCCGGTGTGTTCTTCGTCAAGATCAATGATCAGTCAAGCGTTGTGAACGGTAGNCGCCAGCTTGCGGCGATTCCGAATCACCCNTGTATACTGGGCAAATTCCTNTACGTCATCGGTTGAACACGTGGCGACAGACTCGATATCGAAATTCCGCATTGCCTCTCGAAGCTGAGGCCATNNGGNCTCGACGACTNTCCAAGAAATNCCCGTCTGATAAACNGCCNNNTCATCACCTNNAGGNAGTCACCGAGACTTTTGATTTCGATTCGAGTTGGAGCCTGCATCCCTGGCATTTGTTGCCTCCTTCTAGACAAGTTTGATAAATTCTTTTCTATACGTGATCTCCGCCATTAGCTATTTAGAGCGCATGTTCTGATATATTGCCAGGATTTCGCACATGACTAATTCAAAATCCAAGAGCAAAAAGCCTTCCAGTTCCGCGAACCGACTCTCGATGTCAGCGGAAAATTATCTGCTTTCCATCTATCGCTTGGATGAGCAGGACACTCGTGTCACGCTGACAGTCTTGTCTGAACACCTGAAAACCCTGCCCGTGGATGAAGGGATGGGAACATCGCTGCCGTCGGTAGGAGGCATGATTCGGCGTATGGTTCGGGAGGGGTTGCTCGAAAATACTCCCCAGAAGGACGTTGTGCTCACCAAATCGGGCCGGAAATCTGCCGAGAGCATCGTGCGAAGACATCGGTTGGCAGAACGTCTGGTGGTTGATCTGTTGGGACTGGACCTGCACCTGGCTCATATCGAAGCTCACAGACTGGAACATGCTATCTCGCCCATTCTGGAAGAAAAGATTGTCGCCGCCCTGAACAACCCAAGGACCTGTCCATTTGGGCACCCGATCCCTGGCAGCGGATACAAGGGCGACAGTCGAGCCAGGGCACTAGATCAAGCTTCAGCGGGAGACCGGTTGATAATTGACTCTATCCCTGAGGACGATCAAGCGTTGCTGGAATATCTCGTCGGCAATCAACTTGTTCCTGGCCAGTTGGTAACCGTCAAGGAAACCGCCGTTACCAGGGGCGTCGTGACCCTGGATTGCGAAGGCGGCGAAGTGGTGTTCAGCTACGATGTCGCCGCGAAAATCTGGATCTGTCCAGCCGAGTGAAATTCCCAACGTGAGGTGTGGCTCATTTCAAGGTCGGTCGTGGATAGCCACCCAATTCCAAAATGCGTCGGCCCGATCTCGGCCATCAGGGGTTGAAGGGTCGATGACACATCGACAACTCCGGGTATAAGAGCCGATCACCTGCAAATCGCTCCGATGCTCATCCCATCGCCACTGAGCGCCGTTGGCGGCCCTGAACGCCTCTTCGCACAACTGGCGAGTCACAGGCACGGCATACGGGAACCTCCGAGACTCCTTAGAGCCTGCAAACGCCCAGAACCTATCCCAGTGTGCCAGATCGGCCAATCCCCTCCGGATGTGGGCGTTGTTCGAAAATTTCTGAAGCAATTTTTCTGATGGTTCCGCTTGCACGTTTGCCAGCACACCTTCGGAGGCAGATATTTCTAGAAATCCGACGAGGTAGAACCCAAAGCGTTGGGTAGGGCCGTCAGCTACCCAGTCCTCCATACGCGCAATGAAAAACAAGAAGTCGCCTTGCTGAAGCCGTTTCAGTGATGCTCCCCTGGGCGTTGTTTCGCAGTTGTCGCCGTAGGTGAACGTTTCGAACTCCGGATCATTGTGAGTAGCCGTGTCCCATAATCTCTGCGGGATATAAGCTGTCAGGTCTTCGGTTCGCCGATTGTATGATCGCAAATCTCGATACCTCACCGCATGAGGCGGCGGTATGTCGGGCGTCTCGGGAATCGGCAGGAACTCGAAAGTCCGGTCCGGGAATATTGGGCTGGCGAATCTATGGCTAGCATTGGCTCCCACATTCGCGAGAAAAATCCTTCCGCTCATAGGTCTCGCGATTCCCATTCGGCGAAGGTGATTTTGATCTCATCCAAGACATCTGGGTCTGTCTCTTGCGCTATCGCGAGCTTGAGGCAGCCGAGCGCCTCGTCACCGCCAATTCGACCCAAAGCCCATGCGGCGTGCAGCCTGATCAGCGATTCGTCGCAAACAAGGGCCTTCCTCAGCGCGGGGATAGCTCTGGGATCTCCGAGGTTGCCCAGAGCGACACATACGTTGCGTTGAAGTCCCTTACGCTTGGTCCTTTTAATTGGACTGTTGCGAAAGCGTTCTCGGAACTCCTGGTCATCCATCTCCAACAGCGGCAGAAGTTCCGGAGCGTCGAAATCGTGCCGTTTTTGAAACGCAGTTTCGGAGCCTTTGGCCGCCTTCCAATTCACGGGACAAACATCCTGGCAAATGTCGCAACCGAAAACCCAATCGCCCATCAGTGGGCGAAGTTCACGAGGGATTACGCCGCGAAGTTCGATGGTCAGATAAGAAATGCACTTGCGGTTGTCCAGCACATAGGGCGCGATTATGGCGCCGGTTGGGCAGTCATCTATGCACCGCACGCAGTTGCCACAGGTCTTTTTGAGGGGGATGTCTTGCCTTAGCTCGACATCTGTGATGACTTGTGCCAGAAAAACCCACGAGCCATGACTGGGCGTCAAAATATTCGTGTTTTTGCCGAACCATCCAACGCCGGCGCGCTCTGCGGCGGCTCTGTCGTTCATCGGGCCGTCGTCGACAAACACTCTGGTTGAAGCGGCGCGGCCCAGAATATCGGTCAATTCATCGACAAACCGCCGCAGACGTTTCTTGATGACGTCGTGATAATCATCCCCGCGAGCGTATCGCGCGAATTTGCCGGTCAATTGCGGGCCGGCATCCCCACTTTGGAGTTGGTTATCGTTGTCATCCAAAGTTGCGTTGTAGCTGACCGCCAAAGATATGACGGAGCGCGCGCCATCCAGTAGGATTTGGGGCCGGTTCATTCGCTGAACGCGTTCNAAGGTGTACCATGGCAATCCGTCCATCAGGCCGTCTCGAACACGTTGACTTGCAGCTTCCTCGTCGCGCTCNAAAGGGTNTGCNGTNGTGATGCCCACCAGGTCGAANCCGATATCCATCGCGAGTTTTTTNATTTTTGATTCTANTGACATTTGCTNCCTGNCCGANCCANNATCNGACCTTCGCAGGNCATTANATTTNAAATNCTANTGCAATTTGAAATCAATATTACGCCANGCNATTAAATTTATCACCTANATGTTGTTGACCGACNGGATGAATNCGCCCTATGATGTGATANTANCANCGTCNGGAGGNTGTTTCATGGCNGATGACAAACTGAGTGTAGAGATCGAATACTGCCAGGATTGAGGACACGCGCTCAGAGCCGCCTGGATGGCGGGNGACGCNTTGTCNAGGGTAGGCGAGAACATCGCGACCTTCACNCTCATTCCAAGCGTTCACGGNAAGTTCGACGTGCGGATAGATGGCGAGCTGNTTGCCTCGCATCANCATCTACCTGACGCNCATCTCTTCCCAGACCTTCAGGANCTCATGGAGGCTCTCAACNNGCGTATTAGCGGATAGCAATTNGGTTTTAGCGGTCAGNAGTTCACCTTGACCAATCGAAATCGCATTTGCTATATTCACCCAAATTNCATNTCTGGGGGTAATTTTATCTATGNGAGTTCCTCAATTCAAAGAGATACGACGAGCTTACGGATTTGACGAAGTANCGATTGCNCCTGGCTCGGTGACNATAAATCCNGAGATGACGAACACGGANTTTTCGNTNGATGGCNTCACGCTATCGACGCCAATNTTGGGGTCTGCGATGGACGCTGTTGCTTCNCCCAAATTCGCCTCGACCATGGATGGGCTTGGCGGCATGGCGGTGATGAACCTTGAAGGGGTCCAAACTCGGTACAATAACCCCGATCATATGCTAGATGAGATTGTAGAAGCGTCTGAGGAGAACGTCACCGGCATCCTGCAGAAAGTTTACTCCGCGCCCATCCGCGAAGAGTTGGTGGGAGAGCGGGTCCAAGAGATCAANANTAGCGGCGCCAAGTGCGCCGTTTCTGTTACTCCGGCCAACACCAAGAGNCTGGCCCCGCTGGCCGCCGAGGCTGGCGCAGACATGATTGTGGTGCAGTCCACGGTNACAACCACGAGNCATATCTCCAACAGTTCCGTTGGTCTCAAGTTTCCNGAGTTGCTGGAGATGATCACAATTCCGGTGATGGTTGGAAACTGCGTGTCATATGGTGTCGCGCTGGAGNTGATGGAAACGGGAATCCACGGAGTTCTGGTTGGCGTCGGCCCCGGAGCGGCCTGTACGACCCGNGAAGTTACCGGNGTCGGCGTTCCGCAGGTCACAGCGACCCTCGATTGCGCAACNGCCCGCCAGGAGTATTACAGACGAACCGGNAGGTACGTCCCCATTGTCACAGACGGAGGCATTCGCACCGGCGGAGACCTTTGCAAAGCATTCGCNTGTGGCGCCGACGCTGTGATGATCGGCACCCCNNTGGCTCAGGCCATAGAGGCTCCNGCTGCTGGCTATAACTGGGGNATGGCTAGCCCCCATCCTGACTTGCCGNGAGGCACGCGAGTGAAAGTGGGAGTNAAAGGAACACTTGAGCAACTGTTCTTCGGCCCAACATCCGTNACCAACGGCACCCAGAATCTCATTGGCGCCCTTCGCATTTGTATGGGGATGGTCGGCGCCTCGAACATTCAAGAGATGCACGAAGTGGCAGAAATTATCGTGGCTCCGTCCATAAAAACCGAAGGCAAATATTACCAATTGGGTTTGGACTAAACCACCGTTCGGGTAGATTATCAAGATTTGATTGAACCGAAAGGGGCGGACTGTTTGGTCCGCCCCTTTTGTGTTTCTGAATTTAGAGAGTCTTGAACGGCAGCGTGGCTAGCCGCCAAACATACGTTTTAGCAAACTGTGCTTTCGATTACCAGAGTCGCTTCGACGGCGTCGTCGGGCCCGCTCTGATTTCATCGCTTGAAGCTCGCCGTCCATTTTTGCTACCTGACTGGCAAGTGTTAGATTTTGGACCCTGAGTTGTTCCGTCTCGTGTCCGGAAACACTGGTTGTTGAGACGACATTACCTGAAGAGCTTGTGGGCGGCACATCTTCCTGATGTCTTGCCGATTGTTCATTTCGATCTTCTAGCGCCTGAATGCGCGAGAGCAATTCGGACGGATTTGCGTCCCGAACGTCAAACGAAAGCGCGTTATCTGACAAGGCTTGTTTCAATAAGTTCGTCAGATTCTGATTTTCAGTTTCCAGTGTGTGTATCCGAATTATCGCGCCATGATGCTGTTTAATCAGCGTCTCATATGCAGATGGAAGCTTCGGTGCCCCCGAACCTGTTGTATCATAGGCATCGACTCGAGACTCATCCATCGACGCAGGATCTTGTTGGTTGACGTTTTCTTCTTTCAAATCAAGCCTCCTGATAAACAGTTAACGCACGGGGATTGCCCGCTAGGTCCTCAATGCGTTCGACATCTGCGCCGGGAAAGTTATTTCGAGCAAAACCCAACGCCGCTTCCATCTGTTCAGGCATTAATTCAACTATTATCGCTCCACTTGTTCGGAGCGCCGACTTGGATTGTATTATCAATCTTCGGAAAACCCCCAACCCGTCGACGCCGCCATCAAGCGCAACCACAGGCTCATTTTGGACTTCGATTGCCAGCGTAGTGAGCATGGCAGTCGGTATGTAAGGCGGATTGCACAATATCAGATCATATGGTCCGGGCGATTTTTTCATGAGGTCTGATTTTACCATTAACGCTTTGTCCGCGACGCCGTGTGCATTGAAGTTGTGCTCGGCGACTTCAATCGCCGAACTGTCGATGTCACTGGCGACGATTTTCACGCTATCGCAATTGACGGCAACTGCAACGCCTATCGCGCCACTCCCAGTGCACACATCTGCGACATCCTCGACCGGGCGCGAACCGCGGTTGAGGCGGTTTCCGATGTAATCCAAAGCCAGATCGACCACCAATTCAGTCTCCTGACGAGGTATTAAAACGTTATGGTTGACTGCGATTTCTAGACCATAAAACTCCTTCGTGCCTGTAATGTAAGACAACGGCTCGCCCCCCAAACGTAATGCTACAAACTGTTGCAGAGTTTCCGAATCACGAAGACTGACTGTGTCAGTCAGCGATGCGAAGTATTGCGCTCGATCCATATCTAAAACGTGTCGAATCAATACTTCAGCCTCAATGTCCGAATCACTAATCATTGAAGCATTCAACGCACCGCGAGTCGCAACGAAAAGGCTTTGTATCGTCACCGAGTTTGTTGACCAACCGAATCGCATCGAATTTTGTGAAAGCACCACGTTAATCCGCAAACCACAATTCTACGCAGATTACTGCGCGGCGTTTTCCAACGCCAGCGCCTCTTCGTGTTCGATCAGTCCATCTATGATTGTGTCGATGTCCCCATCCAGCGCTTGCTCCAGACTATGGATTGTCAGTCCGATCCGATGGTCGGTTATCCGGCTCTGGGGATAGTTATAGGTTCTGACTCGCTCGGACCTATCGCCAGTGCCAACCTGGGATCGTCGGAAATCTGAGCGTTCTTTATCGGCTCTCTCGGTTTCAGCGGCCAGCAGCCTGGAGCGCAGGACTGCCATCGCCTTTTCTTTGTTCTTTAACTGAGAACGTTCGTCCTGGCAGATGGCCACGATTCCGGTGGGTTTGTGGGTGATGCGGATGGCCGTCGCGACTTTTTGGACGTTCTGGCCGCCGTGTCCTGACGAGTGGAACACGTCGATCTGAAGGTCGTCTTGATGAATCGAGATGTCCACCTCCTCGGCCTCCGGCATGACCGCAACGGTGGCGGTTGAAGTGTGGATTCGGTCGTTGGATTCAGTTATTGGTATTCGCTGGACGCGATGGACGCCGCTTTCATATTTAAGTTTCGAATATGCTTCTTTGCCCCTGATCTCAAAGACGATCTCTTTGATAGCGCCAAGACCGGTTTGGTTCGAGTCGATGACATCGGTCTTCCAACCCTTGCTTTGGGCGTAGTGGTTATACATCCGATACATCGCGGCGGCGAATAGTCCTGCCTCGTCACCGCCGGCGCCGGCGCGAATTTCCATAATCACGTTCTTGCCGTCGTTGGGGTCCTTGGGGATCAATTCAACGCGCAGAGCGCTCTCAACCATGCCGAGACGATCTTCAAGCTGGGAGAGCTCCTCACGAGCAAGAGCGGTCATCTCCTCGTCGGACTCTTCTCGGATCATCGTTTTGACTTCAGAAATATCGCTGTTCAGTTGCCGATATTCACCAGCTAGTTCCACCAGTGTTTTGATGGATGCCTGCTCCATCGCCAATGCCTGAATGCGTGTGTAGTCGACAACCACCTCCGGGTCGGCCATTGACTGTTGAATTTCTTCGTAACGCTCCACAACCGCCGCGAGCCTATCTTGCATCAGGCACATCCAGTTCGTTGAATTTATATTGATGAAATCCCGAGCGTAGTCCCAAGAGGCTACGCAGGTTAATATTACCCCACCAACCTCTTTTGTTCAAAACCTTGGACGGCGGCCAGGTGTCAAGGGCTGGAGGTCAGGAGGTCACGGCGCTCTCAGGCGGTTTGTATCATCAAGGCGGGCGATGTTCATGAATTTTCGGTAAATGACGAGACCACGGAGTCTAACGGAACCTCGGACTGTTCGCTCAGGCGCAGGTTTCGCACCATCGCGACGCCCTTGGCCAACTCGTCGTCCCCGATGATTACGGCATGAGTGCAGTTTTTGGCGTTGGCGTATCGAAGCTGGCTTCTTAGACCTCTTGAAGGCGACAGAATCGACGTGACGCCACCCTGACGGAGTTCAGAGGCTAGTCGCAAGGCTTCACTCTTCGCCAAGTTTCCGAGATGGGCTACAATAACCTTGACGATCTCCGGTTCCGGCACCGGAACTTCTTGTCGTTTAAGGTTTTCTATTACGCGTTCGATGCCCATACCGTACCCGATGCCTGGAGTCGAATGACCCCCGAGTTGCTCGATCAGACCGTCGTAGCGCCCGCCGCCAACGATAGTCGCTGTGCGGCCTTCGACCGGTGGTGTAATCTCGAACACGGTTCTTGTGTAGTAGTCGAGGCCTCGGACCAGCTTGTGATCAATTTCGAAATTCAGCCCTACATTTCCCAGGTACGCTTTGAGGGCCTCCCAGTGCGCGCTGCATTCGTCGCAGAGATGATTTACGCTCTGCGGCGCGGCAGTGATGGTCGGCTGGCACTGATCGTTTTTGCAGTCCAACAACCGTAAAGGGTTGCGGATCAAACGTCTCTTGCAATCATCGCAGATTTCCTCGATGTGCCGCTGGTAGAAAACCTTCAACTCCTCGATGTACACTGGCCTGCACTCGTCGTCGCCGATAGAATTTACAGTAAGGGTTAAGTCCGATAACCCGACATCCTCCAGGAATCGCCATGCGACTTCGATGACCTCTGCATCCACGGTGGCGTCCGGCTCGCCTATGACCTCGATGCCGAACTGGTTGAACTGGCGGTAACGGCCAGCCTGTGGACGCTCGTATCGGAATCCGGTCCAGATGTAAAATAATCTCACGGGTTGAGGCAAGGTGTGCATTCCGTGCTGAATATACGCCCGACAGACGGGGGCGGTGCCTTCCGGCCTCAACGTAACGCGGTCGCCGCCCCGATCAGTGAAAGTGTAGGTCTCTTTCTCAACGATGTCGGTCGAGTCACCGACGCCGCGCTCGAACAGTTCGGCGTTCTCGAACACCGGTGTGTCGATCCTCTGGAATCCGAATCGCGCTGCAATCTTCGAGGCGTGGTGTTCAACGTATCGCCAGTATTTCTGGTCTTCGGGCAATATGTCGAGTGTGCCTCTCGGCGCTTGAAATGTCACTTGGCCTACTCCTGCGAAAAATGGCAGATTAGAGGTACTGCTGGATGGAAATTTTAACAGAAGCGCGGTCGCGATTGCTTGCCCGCAAGCGTCAGGCGTCGAATAAATCAGATCCCTGAGATAAAATCAGGATGCTGTATAATGAGAGGACACCATTACACACAATCGAGGCCTCCCAATGATCGACGCCCTACTCGCCAAAGCCAGCGATTATGTGCCCGAAGACAAGCTTGAGATAATCACCACGGCCTACGATTTCGCCGAATCCGCTCACGACGGTCAGATGCGGTTGTCCGGCGAACCGTTCATCATCCACCCGCTNCAAACCGCGCTGCTCCTNGCNGATTTGANGCTCGACGCAAACACCCTCGCNGCCGCGCTGCTCCACGATGTCGTNGAAGACAACGAGGATATCGAGGTAGCCGACGTCGAAAAGAAATTTGGNCCGGAAGTCGCCCGATTGGTTGATGGCGTGACCAAGCTGACCAATGCAGAACTGGTCACNCCNGGNANCGCNANAACTCCACAGGCAGGCNACGCGCAGGCCGAGACGATACGCAANATGCTCATGGCGATGGCCGTCGANATACGAGTTGTCTTGATAAAACTGGCCGACCGTCTTCATAACATGCNGACGATTCAGCACCTGNNCNCTGAAAAGCGGATCGAAAAGGCGCAAGAGACNCTGGACATCTATGCCCCTCTAGCCCATCGGTTGGGCATCTGGGAGATNAAGTGGCAGCTTGANGATCTTGCGTTCCAGCAATTGAACCCAGANTCCTACAAAAGCATATCGACNATGCTCAACACCAAGCGCNCCGAGCGCGAGGATTATGTATGGAAGGTTCAGGGNATATTGCAAGGCGAGCTTGAAACCGCAGGCATNCGCGCCGAGGTCACNGGGCGCCCTAAGCACATTTACTCGATACACAAAAANACCNTCAAATACGCNGAAATGACAAAATCGNTGGATGACATTTACGANCTTTTCGCCCTTCGCGTGCTGGTGGATGATCTAGCAGGCTGTTATGCGGCNNTGGGNNTGGTTCATAANAAGTGGCNNCCTNTGCCTGGTCAGTTTGACGACTATATAGCTAACCCTAAAGATAACCTTTACCAGTCAATCCACACTACAGTCCTGTGCGAGGATGGCAANTCAGTCGAAGTTCAGATTCGCACCCACGACATGCACAANGTCTCCGAGTACGGCGTCGCCGCCCACTGGCTATANAAAGANGGCAGNGCGAAGGACGNTCAGTTCGACCAGAAGATGANCTGGCTCCGCCANCTGCTGGANTGGCAGCGTGATGTCGCCGAGGCAGAGGAGTTNGTCGAGTCGTTCAAGACAGACATCTTCCAGAATCAGGTGTTCGTGTATACNCCGGCGGGCGACCTNAAAGAGTTGCCNGCAGGCTCAACGCCTTTNGATTTCGCTTTCCGCATCCATTCAGACCTCATTTTTCGGTGCATAGGCGCCAAAGTGAATGGGAAGCTAGTGCCGCTGACCTACAAGCTTCAAAATGGTGACACCGTCCAGGTGCTGACCTCGAANACTGTGCGAAGCCCGAGCCTTGATTGGCTGAATCAGGANGCCGGTTATATTCGGACCGCGTCGGCGCGAGCCAGNGTGCGCCAATGGTTCAAGCGACAGGAACGCAGCGCGAATATACAGCGCGGGCGAGATATGTACAACAAGCAAATNAAACGACTCAACGCGACGATGNCGGACAGNGAGGCNGCGGAAATGGTCGGCATCGCCAAGGTGGAAGACTTCTTNGCCGCGTTAGGTGACGGTTCTGTGACGGTGAACCAGGTNGTGCAGAAACTNTCCAACAAAGAGGCAGAAAATATCGTNGAGATCAAGCCTGCCGCCGCTCTNCCTTCNATACTGCCCAGTTCGGCAATCGANGTTCTCGGNGTCGGCGACCTGCTGACATCCATCGCCCGGTGNTGCAATCCGATCAACGGCGACGAGATCGCAGGNTACATCACCCGNTCGCGGGGAGTNACGGTCCACCGTAGGAACTGCCCNAANATCCTCAACGAGACNGAGAAAGANCGACTTGTAACAGTCGNCTGGGGCAANACACAAACCNTGTATCCGGTGNGAATCCAGGTCAGGGCGTGGGATCGCGTCGGCCTTCTCAGGGATGTGACGACCGCGGTGTCCGATGAGGGCGTGAACATAGCGGAGTGCGTGTCTGAGGAGTACGCTGANATGTCGATCATTACGTTGACGGCCCATATTCGGGGTATCGACCAACTCAGCACGTTGTTCTTCAGGCTGGAAGGAGTTAAAGGCGTTATAGGCGTCACAAGGGCCCATTCGTGAATCACCTCCATTTCATGCTAAAATGAGTCGTCTCTCGGCACGAACGCAGTTTTGCGGTGAACTGCTGAGNGATTGACATGCCTGATTATTAAGGAGAACCCGACAAATTGCCTAGTGCCAAATCCCATCGAGCATCCGTCCGAAAAGCAGCGCGAAATTCCCCACTGAGGACACGAGCTAAGTCTTTCGTGAGACGAGCGAGAATACTCATCGAAGCCAATGATTTCGACAACGCAGAGAAAGCCGTGCGAGATGCTGTCGTCGCCTTGGACAAAGCGTCTCAAAAAGGCGCGATTCACACGAACAATGCTGATCGAAGAAAGTCCAGAATAATGCTTATGCTGAACAAGGCTCGCAAGGCCTGAGTCAGCGCAGTAAGTCCGTCGATCTCCGAATTTCGATCCAGTCGATTGAAACACTGATAACCCGAGAGATATAGATGCTGAAAATTCGACTCAGGCGCACAGGCGCGCGACATCAACCCAGCTACCGCGTAGTCGTGGCCGACTCCAGGGCCGCCCGCGACGGCGCTTTCATCGACTATTTGGGTCACTATAATCCTCGCACAGACCCTCCCACCATCTCCATTGATCAGGAAAAAGTGAAAAAATGGATTGGCGTCGGTGCGCAACCGACTGACTCCGTTAAGCAACTGCTCTACACATTGAGCAATTCAGAGAAA
>PAIW01000075.1 GCA_002710885.1 Chloroflexota bacterium
GAAGATGACGATGGGCGCATGATTCTGCGCCTCGAAGTCGCTCCTGACGACAAAGGCAAAGTCATCGGAAGGCAAGGGCGAGTGGCGCAATCCATTCGAGTACTGCTGAGAGTTGCCGCAGTCAAGCAGGGAACCCACGCGACCCTGGAAATCGTCTAACTCCTCCGCGTCCCACCAACAAGTCAACCAGTCATGACGCCAAAACCAGCAGACGACCAGGTCGTCGTGGGTGTCGTGACTGGAGCCTTTGGCTTGAACGGTGACGTCAAAGTTGAACTCCACACCCCGTACCCAGAGCGCTTTTCTCCAGGCAACCAACTATTTCTCGATGGCCAACCAACCATTGTCGAGCGGATGCGCGCCGAGAGAAATCATCTTGTCGTTAAACTGGACCTCATCCCCGACAGAGACAAAGCCGAATCACTGGGAGGCCATTTACTCACTATCCCAGAGGAAAAACTCAACCCCCTGCCGGATGATCAGTTCTATCACTTTGAACTTCTCGAAATGTCGGTTTATTCAGACGACGAAATCCTGCTGGGAGCCATCTCTGAGATAATCACCACACCAGGAAATGACGTCTATGTTGTCCAGAAGGCTGGGTTCCGCGACCTGCTGTTACCAGCGCTGGCGAGTGTGGTGCTGGACGTAGATGTGACCAGGAAACGGATGACGGTTCGTCTACTGGAAGGTTTGGAACAGCTGGAGGCCACGATTTCAAAGCGGAAGCGTCGTGCCGAGCGCCGAAGAGCGAACATCGCAAAGGCGACCTCAGTGTCGGAAACTGACACTGCACAGCCCAACTGAAACTCTGGAGGACTGCGAATGCCTATTGTTTCACACAGCGAAAACGAAGTGCCCTGGAGACCCAATTATCGAAAGTGGGACATCACGCAATCTGAAGATGGCACTACCAGTTCCAGCATGGCTTACAGCGTTATCGGCGTTGGGGCGGGTGCGCCACTGCACACCCACGAAGCAGACGAACTGATCGTTGTCCTTGAAGGCGTTCTCGAAGTCCGGATCAACGATGAAATTCACCAGGTTGGCCCCGACCACACAATCGTTGTGCCTCCAAACGTCCCTCATGGCTTTACAATTGTCGGAGATTCTGACGCCCGGATTCTCGGCTTCTTCCCAATTCAGGATCCATTTCACCACACCCACTATCTAAAAGGCGGCCCGGCGAATCAAAACGACGAGCAGACTCCAACTAATCAATGACTCGGAACATTCGCTCCTGAGAAGGAGCCATCAACTCCTGGGGAATTGGCTCGAAAGGCCGGCCGAGCGGCGCCCATAACACTTTGAATTGAGACGGCGGCGACGGCGAGAAGTATGTCACCCGAATCGGGACGACCCCGGTTTGCAGCCCGATTTCCCCGGCGGCTTCGACATCGTCAGATGGCGGACGGCTCGCCACGAGTTTATCGTCGACGTAAAACTTCACGGTTCCTGCGCCTTGGACCCTGAATTGATAGACGCTGGGGCCTTCAATTGTCAAAGTGCCTTCCCAAATTCCGAGACTGGGTTCCTCCACTACGGGTGCGTAGTAGAAATTGTCGGTCGCTGGCGTTACGTGCGAAGCATCGGGCGTGTCCTTTGCTTCTTGACCCCCGAAGAATCGCCCCGACAGCCCGATAGGCCGAACCGATCCGTGGTACAGGTTGTTGACCGGCACAGGCTCTAAATCCCCGTCTGGCGGCTGCCACAAGAGCCTGATGAAAGTGTTCGACTCGTCGATAGTCCCTCGAATCGAGATCGAATGCAGCCCAACCGCAGGAACGAGCCTGACTTCGAGTTTGTCGTGATCTAGAATCTTTCGCCCGTCCAGTTCGACCGTGGCGTTGATGTCGCCATCCAACCTCAGCATGTAGTCGCCAGGATGAACTACGTGCAGACTGCCTTCCCAAACTAACTCGTAAGGGAACTGGTCTGGTCCCAGGTCTGCATGCCAAACGGTCTGTGGTGTGATGACGGTGCGGTCGATGGTCGAACCGCTATTCGGTACGTAAGTCGCTTCCAAACCCTGCGGAGCCGATAATTGATCTGCGCTAATTACGGCAGAATAGTAGAGCGGATCGCCGCCACGTGGAGCGCGAACCTCAGTAAACTGTCCGTCCGGATAATAGGCCTTTAACGTTTGGTAGAAACCGGATTCCCGCGGCTCAAGGTAAATCGAAGCGCCGCGCCACACCAGTGCAGGGTCCAGGGGTATGGTCTCAGGAGCCTTGATAACCTCGAATCTAGGGTGATTTGCTAACAGGGTGCTTGTGAGGCCGAACAGGAACTGTCGCGACACCCAGATGCTGTACCCGCGCCTTTGCTGTTCGGTCATATGGCGGGACATCAGGGTTTCGTCTGTGGAAAAGGAAGCGAAAACTTCNGGATTATCAGCCTGCTTGCCGAAGTAGGTGTCGACGTTCAAATATGCGATTGTTCCCAACAACGCCAGAACAAATGGGGTTGNCGCCNGACGNACTGATACCCACGGCGCGTTCTTTCCCGNGCTCCACATTNCTGTGATGCCCAAGGNNCACAAAGCCGCNACTGCCGGAATGACTGAAATCGCCCGTAGAGATTGTGGCGCCTCCCAAGGGACTGTGAGCACGCCGGGCAGGATCATGAAGAACACCCAGAAGGGCAGGCTGATGAGCGTGACATCTCTCCAGCGCCATACCGCAATTCCCAATCCCAAAAGCATCAAAATGCCGGATAGAAAGTCCAGCATCGGTTCAGCGGGGATGTTGTGTCGAGGGTTCGGATCGCCCTTTTCATGGAACATCAAGGCGTGTTGAACCAGGCTGTCTTGAAGTCGGTCTGCAACCTGATCTTTGGGGACGAGGGTGAACACCGACGTTGTGTCGGCGCGGGCGAAGAATTGTTCCGATTCGTCGATAGCAAACTGTACGACTGGAGCAGCCACGACCAACGCCACCAACGTCATGACTGCCACGCGCCCGATGAAATCTCGGATAACCGGACGTTGAAAAATCAGATGGTGCAGAAGCAGAAATCCGACGACCAGCGGGAACATCCGCAGAGAAGTGTAGAACCACATCGACAGGCCGAGAGACACGCCGGCGAATCCGTAGTCCGAAATACGTTCGCTTCTCAATGCTCGAAGCGTCAGGTATGCGGTCAGCGCTGCAAAGAGCGGGGCCGTGATGCCGTGCATCCCAATCCGGCTCCAATTTATGTCCCAGCGCATGACAGCCACAAGGAACGCAGCGATTAGCCCAGGCCATGTTCCAAGTATGAACCTGACGAAAAGAAACGCTGTGACGATTCCCAACAACCCGAACGCCACGCTCGCCAATCTGCCGGTGGTGATTGCGAGGCCGCCCAGTTTTATCAGAACCGCGATGGGCATGAGGAACATCGACGGAAGGTTAGTAGACGGCACGTAGACTTTCAAATTCCCCGGGTCTCGCACGATTTCCCGCGCCTGGAGCAGGTTATCAGCCTCGTCGAACCACAGTCCCGCCGGTAGGTCTTCCAGATTGTAGAGCCTCAATCCGGCGCCCAGCGTCAAAATGCCTGCCAACATGAGCCAGGGCGTGAGCGCGTTCAGACTGAAATGCAGTCCGTCTCGATGTCGGATCGCCTGCCAGACGGCCGTCCATCGACCTTCAATTGTCGGCAGTGAGACAATTAAGATGATCATCGACGCGCCGTAGGAATACCACGCGAGGGTCCGGCTCTCGACCTCTTCAAGACCAAACTCGCGGAGCGATAAACCTAACAATAGCCCGCTCAACAATATGCCAGCCGCCCCCAAGTTGAACTCGGTTACCCGGACTCCAATTTTCGGTTGAGCTTCGACTGGAGAATCATCGATCTGAGGCATACGTAAGCTTAATTGCACAGGCTCGGAAGGACGTGTTGAGACATCGGTCGAGCTGTTAGCAGGAGTCGAAAGCTGACGTCTGGAAACGGACAAAACCATCGCTCCCACGCCAACGACCAACGGAGCCACTGCCCAACGCAGGTTGTTGTCCCTGATGAGATAAACGGCCAGTCCACACAGCACGAAGGACGACGCCACCAGCGCGAATCGCAACGCGGCAGGCTCGGAGTTTCTCATGCGTGAGATTCTGTCTTGACCACTTCCGACTGATACAACGTCTGGATGTCGTCATCCGAGTATCCGATTTCGGAAAGTACATCTTGCGTCTGCTGACCCAGNANCGGAGTCGCGAGCCTGACTTCACGTTTNACNCGACCNAAAGTGACNAGNTTNACGGCCATTTTCAAAGTGCCAATAGTCGGATGTTCGATTTGCGATACGTGGCCGTTCNCGACGGCCTGCGGGTCATCATAGAATGCCNTTTCGTANNCTTCAGCGACCGGCGCAGACGGGACTCCTGCNTCNGTTAGCTTTTGGTGGGCNGCTTGAAGNGCTGAGGCCNGAGAAAATTTNTGCGAGACANATGGCGAGTTCGTCATCATGNGANGCGCGGGCGTCTTCATTGCCGAATCGGGAATCGGCGAACAGGGCTGTGGCGCCAATAGCTTGNAATAGCGNAGCAATATTTTCTTCGCCATTNGCAGAAAGGTANATCCATCCGTGAGACGTTTCGTAAAGCCGGTGCAAAGCGTTGAGTCCGAAATGTNGGCTGTCAGNAAGTCGACGNGGTTGTTTNCCTTCAGCTCGCATGAAACCGTCGGCGTTCATTATGATTCCGGCNCTCAACAAATTGGTGTTCACTTTTTGGGCAACGCCGGTGCGCTCGCGGGCGAAAAGCGCCATCACGGCTCCCANCGCTGTCATCGCNCCTCCGGTGTAGTCACAAGGCGCCAGACGGCCNAGGAACATTGGCGGCAAGCCATTGCCNCCCTGGGCGCGTTGAAGTCCNGTTATNGCCTGGGCCAGGGGGTCAACACCGGGNCGATGNGCGTACGGGCCAGTCCAGCCATATGCGGTAANGTGTGTCTCGATGAGNTTGGGGTTGATTTCNGCCAGCTTTTCACTTGAAAGGCCCATGCGATCTGTAGCGCCTGGCCTCATGTTAGCCAGCAAAACGTCGGATTCTGCCGCGATCCGTTGGGCAATCTCNCGCCCTTGCTCNGTGCGTGTGTNGACGGAGATCGAGCGTTTATTGGCGTTNTAGAACACGAAACCNCCGGCNCCAGCNGGGCGGGAAATATCGCCGTANAATGACTCCANCTTCACGANTTTCGCTCCCAGGTCCGCCAGCAATCTGCCGGCAATTGGGCCTGCGATCACATTGGCCGCCTCCAATATTTTCANANCATGGAGNGGCAACTCGTCTTGGTTGTCGCCTGCTGAAACTGCTTGATTTTTAACGAGGCCGGAATTTTCCGATAGCCAATCGGCTGCTTGGGCAGCCGACGATGCCCTGGGGCTGCGCACCTTTCCGGGAGTTTGCGACAGATTTATAGGCAGGCCCGCAAGAGATGTCATTCCAAAAAGCGGATCATCTAGCTCCATAACCATGTCGTTGTGTATTATTTGTGGGTCGTCCATCGCCTGTTCTGTGGTCAATGCGGGCGCGTACGGGACGTCGGCATCCTCGAAAATCCGCATCCATTTTGAAGCTGGTTTTGTTCGCATGGCATTGGCAACGATGTTAAACAGCTTTGCTCGGGCTGTTTCAGATTGCGGATAACGCCCGTCGCCAAATTCAGGATCAGTCATCAAGTGCGCGATGCCTAACACTGACGCCGCCAAGTCCACGAACCCGGAGTGGATACAGCCGAGTTGTATCCACTCGCCGTCGGAGCACTCGAACACGCTGTAAAACGGCCCTCCGCCTGCAGGACTCATCATCATCGAGCGTGGTTGCATGTTGTCTCCGATCGCTTTGGGAGAGTACAAGAGCGCTCCGGCCATCAGCGAGGTTTCGACTCTCTGAGCCGCGCCGGTGCGCTCTCGATGCAACAGGGCCGCTGTCACGCCCAGAGCTGCCAATAATCCTGCTCCGATACTGGCGACAGGATGCATAACATGGATTGGCCCGCCGCGAAATGAAGGTTGGCTAGCAAGGATTCCCATTCGGGCCATCACGAGGTCGTGATCTGCCGGTTCGTCGAGCAGTGGGCCAGCATTGCCATACGCCGAGATCGTGCAACGTACCTGGTTCGGATTCGCCGTCGCTGCCGCACGGAACATCACTTCCTTCTCGAATCCAGGAGCAATGTCCTCAATGACGACATCGGCCAACGGCGAGAGTTTGTGCAATGTTTCGAGATCGTCTGAATCAATCATGACAACCTCTTTCCCTCTGTCCCAGAGCGCAAAGCCTGGATCAGGTCGAACGATCTCGTCGTTATGACTGACAAGTCTGACAACTCTGGCCCCGTTGTCGCAAAGGAACATTGCAGCCAACGCTCCCGCCATTCCAGTGGTCATGTCTAGCACGCATATACCGTCGAGGGCGCTTTGTGTCTGGCTATCGGCCAAGGTGTCACTCATGTTTCAAGGATTCCGTGGACTGCTCAATATGATTGGGGCAGNGTTGTCTCGAACAATTGTTAGCTTTGGCGATTCGTGTGTCAAGGCAATNCAACAGCAAATAGCTGTTTGAACGCGTCCGGGTGGTCTTTGACAAAACAAAACCCCGGACTGTGGAAGTCCGGGGTTTTNTTGGTTGCTCTTGTTGAGCGTTGGACTAGTTGTCNTCTGCGGGNACNAGAGCTTCTAGCCTGTCCCTGACAACCGCCCGCATCTGCTTGACNCGAGGAAGGTCTGGGAACTTTCCGTCCTCTTCCTTCTTGTCAAAAATCTTGTCGCCGTCAACGNAAACTTGCAAGATGCCGGCCACGCCGGGGGTCATCTTGATAGCAACTTCTTTTCCGCCTTCAGCGAACATCTCGGANGCCATCCAGGCCGCCGTGCCGAAGTGTGCTCAAGGTACGCAGTAAACGATCTCGATATCGAATTTNCCTTCTCCAGCCATGTGTCAAACCTCCTGTATTTGCGCCTGATGGTGANAGCNTTGGTTAATNCCGTCATTAATCATGCTTATNGTAGGCGCATNTGGTGACNANCGGAGGNTATCATANGGTCANTAGAGTGTCAATTTGATCANGAACAAATCCAGGCNCTTCNGGANCGGTGTTTTTGTTNNGAGATTCGNCAAATNACNATGNATACACNTGNTANAAANCAAGGAACGCACNCAACAANAATTTCGCAACTTCTTTGTCCAACGGCTGATTGTTGTTGCCGCACTTGGGGGAGTGGACACAGCTAGGGCANCCNGCNTCGCAAGGGCACNCGGAAATGACGTCGTAGGNNGCTTGCCAGAGTTCCTCGATTATCTCATANCCCCTTTCTGCGACTCCGACGCCNCCNGGGTGGCCGTCGTGGATGAACACCTGAGGCTTNCCGGTGTCAGGNTGCAGGGGNGTCGATATTCCGCCGATGTCGTTNCTGTCGCACAGCGCGAACAAAGGCAGCAACCCGATGGCCGCATGNTCCACAGCGTGCAGNCCGCCNGCCAGATNCAATTTNTNATCNTGAATTAACCTGAGCGTGTCNGGCGGNACGTCGAACCACANGGATATNGTGTCGAANCTCTGAGGCGGCAACTGGATGTACTCTTCACCCAGCACATCNTCAGTATAATGCGCCTTCCTNTTGAACCCCACCACATGANNTGAGACGTTCACNTCTCCNAGNTACGCAGTCGTTNNGCCNGCNNCTTTGTGTTTGAAGACNTTCAAAACTCTTGTCTCGGTGAAGTCTCGAACCTCCGTGTAGTANGGAGCGTCAGTCNATNTGGCGTACGCGGTNTGTGACTCAAGGTCGAGGTCGGTAATCAAATACGGCTCGCCNTGATGGAGATAGATGGCCCCAGGATGCAATTGCATAAACGCCGTGTCCTCGGATACCGTTTCCAGAATNACTCCNCTGGACTCTTCNACCAGTGTGTAAAATNCGCTNGACGCCGAGCGGATGTTAACNTGTTGCGAGGGGTAGGTGATCTCCGGACGAAGGTGCCAACGGCCNAGNCGAGAGTGCATGAACTCGTCCTCTATCAGTTCATCGGCGTACCANAGGAGGTCGGGGCCGAAGTATTTTGTGTCATCNAGNGTCAGTGGAGATTCGTAAGCAGCNCACAACAGNTGNGGCTTGAGNACGTAAGGGTTTGATGGCGAGATTCGTGCGGCCTCGTTGGTCTTGCCGAAGAACGTTTCTGGGTGATTCATCAGGTACTGGTCCAGGGGGTTGTTTAGCGCGACCATGACGCTCAACGAACGCTCTCCTCNGCGCCCGCTGCGTCCTGCCTGTTGCCACGAGCTGGCNATGCTTCCNGGATAGCCGTTCATNATCGTNGCGTCCANATTNCCNACGTCCACGCCCANTTCCATCGCGTTGGTNGTCGTGATTCCCAGNAGATTTCCCTCGAACAANTCGNGCTCGATTCGCCTGCGGTCTTCCGGAAGNTAGCTNGCTCGGTACGGCGCGATCCGTTTGGCGANANNGGGATGGGTNGNCTNCAACTGGTCGCGGGTGTAGACGTAGATTAACTCGGCCAGCCTGCGGCTTCGCACGAACGTCATAGTGCGCGTGTGTCGGCGCAAGAGTTCTGAAAAAAGCTGAGTGGACTCGCTGTTTGTGCTGCGACGGCTGCCTTCGGCGATGTCGATCATCGGAGGGTTCCAGAACACAAAATCCTTGCCTCCGTANGGAGAGCCATCTTCTTCGATGACNTCAAATGGNANGCCCACCAACTNCTNGGCGTGTTCTCCAGGATTTGCGATCGTCGCNGAACAGAGGATGAATTGCGGGGAGCTTCCGAAGGCAGCGCAGAGCCTCCGNAGTCGTCGCANGACGTTGGCAACGTGGGACCCNAACACGCCTCGNTACACATGGGCCTCGTCGATCACAACGAAACGCAGTCCTCGCAGGAATTGGTACCAGGCCCGGTGGTTAGGGAGAATTCCGACGTGGAGCATGTCNGGATTGGACATCACGATCTGGGATTGTCGCCGGATTCCTGCGCGGTCANGCGATGGNGTGTCGCCGTCATATATGCCGTGACGGACTTTGCGCTCGTCCGGGGCCAGCGCTGCCAGTTTGGTTGACTGATCCTGGGCCAGAGCCTTGGTAGGGTAGAGGTAGAGCGCTCGCGCTGAGCGGTCATCAAGAATTGCTTCGATAACGGGCAGGTTGTAGCACATGCTCTTACCGCTGGCGGCGGGAGTTGCCACGATGACGTTCTTGCCCTCTCGTAGGGCGTGAATTGCATCAACCTGGTGTCGATACAGGGGAGTCATTTCCTCGGATTCGAGCTTAGCCGTGATTCGCTCGTCGAGGGGAGGGTCAACTTGCGCTGATTTCGCCTCGCGTGACGGTATCTGCTCCAGGTGGACCATCTGTCCCTGGTACCAAAGCAGGCTTTCGATGTGTCGAAGGAATGATGCGGTATCCATTGCTCAACAGTTCGTGACTGGTGGGATTGCAACTCAATTCAAGGCAGACCACCCNGGATTGGCTNGANGGACAATGTCCGTCGGATAATAAANTAACCTAGAAACCAGAGANGGCTTCGACCTCGCACTCCACCATCTCNACGTCCANGCGGGACNCCTCAATGTAGNAGATCACCTGGTCGAGCGCCTGTNCGACTTGNCGATTGCTGTTGCTGACGCATGNGATACCCAGTGTCGCNACCTGCCATTTATCGTTGTTANCCACTTCNGCGATGGNGACGTTGAACTTGANACGAATGCGNTCGCACAGGGATTTGACGACGCGACGNTTGCCTTTNAGGTNTTGATTTTCTGGCAAGCGNAGCGTGAGCTTGCACACGCCGACGTTCATCTCGCNGCCTCCTGATGCGAACATATGAGCATTATAGCGCNTCTTTGGAAGCCGACGGCGCTGTGCGATAATTGNGGACAATNCGGTGAGGAGTGCGAATATCGTGCATATCGGNAAGACACTTATTAGCGANCGTCGGATACGCCGTCGAGTCCGAGAGTTGGGGGCTCAAATCACATCCNNTTATCTGAATCAGGATTTAACGCTGATTGGCGTACTGAACGGGNCCNTCTGTTTTATGGCCGATTTGATGCGCGAGATTTCANTGCCNGTGGAAGTGATCTTCATTCGNCTGTCGAGCTATGAAGGAACNNGGCCAGGCGAAATCAGCGCGGGAACGGATTTCAACTTCGATGTNGCNGGCAGGCATGTGTTGATTGTGGAGGACATCGTNGACACNGGTTCGACGGTAAANTTCATCGAANNAAAACTATCCGATCTCGGAGCGACCACCGNGGAGATTTGCACGCTTTTAGACAAGCCGAGCCTAAGGGTTCATCAGACGCGGATTCGATACATAGGGTTCCAAATCCNAGACGAGTTCGTGGTGGGNTACGGATTGGACTACGATGGGCTATATCGCAATCTAAGGNATGTGGCAATATTGGAAGAATGAAAGCCANTGGGAAAGAAAAGCCCCAAGTGACCTCNNNGTNNGCNCTCCACCNTGCGCGCTGNTGACAGTTGCCCGTCCGCTGCCCAGGGAACNGAANCCATGCGACTTNACCANTTGGGACTCTTTTGGATAATCTTAATTCGGCATGTATGNCNACCGANTTTTCAGTNNGTTTCAGGANAATGTTCAATATCAATTTCATTGGTCTTCGGTCTAAGGGTTGACACTTATTGCACTCTCAAAGAGGATATCTCTGACGCTCGAACAGATTCGGTGGGCATCTTGAAGCGTCGTGTCATATAATGATGCTCAAAGAGTGCGGAAGAGGCAGTTCGAATTGTGGGGCAGGTGTCTGGCAAATGGATTTTACCTTCGACAGGGGCAGTCAGGATTCTCCTAAAGGTCATGCGATCCTGTATTTCAGGAGCGTGGATGACCATGACCAGTGTTGGGCGACCTATATTGTAATCCTTCCGATTCTTGTAGACGTTTCCAAATACGTGCCGCCGTTTCTCATGAACCAGATGGGTGAAATCGGCCCTACTGACCTCTCGGCTTTCGCGTTCCCGCCCGCCCCGGAACAGGTCAATGGTTTCGGCTACATCGAAGAGTTGGCTAGTGGACGCGACGACGACGTCTTGTATGGCGGGACCATCAACACCTCGGACATTCCCGCTGCTCTCATGGTTGTTAATGAGGCAATCGCCTGGTACGCGCAACTTTACGCTGATAACACTGCTCCTGAGACCGAATCAGATTGCAGCGATGTATCGGTAGATGCGCTCCCCGGATTCGGCGTCAACGAAGTGCTGTATGAACTGATGAGCGATGCCGACAAACTCGGTGAACTCACTCGGCAGGTTGGCAGACTTCGAGACGCTTTGAACATCGGTGATCGGGGACTGGCGGAAGATACTCAACAGGAGATTGCGATTCTGGGCCACCACCTTCCGGACAACCACCAGATCACCGAATTGGTAGATGCCGCAAGGTCAGGCGACGACACCGGAGCCAAACTTGCTGACCTGTATCTCCAACGCTGCTTTCATCTCATCAGCGAGGAGTATATGAAGGTTGGCGAGGTCGAGAGCCAGATTCGACAGCTAGAGGCAGGCGGGACGCCCGGGCAATAATTCCGGTTATCGCTCCGCGATTCGGTGTATCGCTCGACATGAAATCTCCACAGTGCTAAACTTCGGCCATCATTCTGGAGTGGGAGGACGGCCATGTTTATAGGACATTTCACCGAACAGCCCTGGCAGGACGACACAACCGGCCTCATGGGCACTCAGACCACTGATTTGAGCATCAGCAACGAACTTTATGACCCCAAAATTGGGCACGCGCTTTACAANCGTTATCTCGATGAAAAACTCTACGCAGAAGAGATGGGCTTCGATGGCCTGATGCTTAACGAGCATCACTCAACGCCGTTCTGCATGCAGGGCGTGACCAACATCGAAGCGTCGATCCTNGCCCGCCANACCAAAACCGCCAAGATCGTGATTCTGGGCAANATACTTCCTATNTGGGACGACCCTCTGTTCTTGGCTGAACAGTTGGCGATGATCGACATGATCTCTGGGGGAAGNCTGGTTTCTGGNTTCGTGCGNGGCGGAGGGCGCGAGAGCGTGTCTCACAACTCGCCGCCAACCGCCAACCGAGANCGGTTCGAGGAAGCTCACGACTTCATCATCAAAACNTGGACCGACCCNGGNCCCTTCCGATGGGAGGGCAAGCACTACCANTACCGTTACGTCAACCCNTGGGCGAANCCGCTNCAACAGCCGCACCCTCANATATGGATACCCTCGACAGTCAGCGTCGAGACCATCAAGTGGTCCGCCGAACACCGNTATCCGCTGGTGCTGTTGGCTACAAAGNTAGGGCCGACCAAAGACGCTTTTGATATGTACCAAANATTCGCGGCGGANAGCGGTTACGAATCNGGAACTCAGCACGTCTCTTACCTTTGGAAAGTTCACGTTGANGAGACCGANGAAAAGGCAGAAGAAGTGGGGAGAAAATATCTGTCCGGCGTCTCCAACCCGTTCCTCAGCGGGAACGAGGGGATGGTGAACCCGGCGCTCATGGCTCTGCCCGGTCACACTTCGAGANCGTCNAAGAAAATCGCGGCGTCGCAGTTNGGTCCAAAAGGCAGGTTCGGCGTCAACCGCAGNACNTTCGATGACCAGGTTGCCGACAANACGATTCTCACCGGCACTCCCGACACTGTGATACCCAAGATACGAAACATCCTCGAAACCCTCAGGCCGGGCAGCGTTTTCTTNTGGGACGGCGACGGNGCNATGACTCACGACGACCAGATGCGTAGTCTTCGCCTGATGGGCGAGGAGGTTCTACCTGCGGTCAGAGAGATGGGNAAAGAGCTTGAATTGTTCGGCCCNTTCGACATCGATCCGATGACCAACGAGCCGTACATAGAACCCGCGCTNGCGTCTGCGGACTAAAAACTCANATTCGAGGATTTGACATGACAGATTCGGTGGAATGGTTNCCGCCGAATCTGTTTTTTTTTGGCGTGACGCCCCACANAGAATCGAAGCAATGAGAGGTTGACTTGAAAATTGGATTCATCGGTCTTGGGACAATGGGATCAAGCATGGCAATGAACGCCATAAGAGGCGGCCACGAACTTGTAGTCAACGACATCCGCCGTGAGTCGGCGACNCCCCACCTGGAGGCTGGCGCGCAATGGGCNGACACTCCGAGNCAGGTCGCTGANGAGTCAGAGATTGTGTTCACATCTCTGCCCGGNCCGCGCGAGGTCGAAGCTGTNGCTCTGGGTGAAGATGGGCTGACCGAAGGCTTGACCGAAGGAAAGGTCTTTCTTGACCTTAGCACCAGCTCCCCGGCCCTTATTCGTGATATATACGCGAAGTTNGCTGAACGGGGAATTCATGTGCTGGACGCNCCGGTGAGCGGCGGNCCGGAGGGCGCCCGCACCCGCAANTTGGCTGTGTGGGTTGGCGGAGATGAGGAGATTTTCGAACGATGCAAACCGGNATTNGATGCTATCGGTGACAAGCCTTACTACGTTGGNCCTATTGGNNCGGGGACGGTCGCCAAGCTTGCTCACAACTGNATCGGGTACATCATNCANACCGGNATGGCCGAGGTGTTCACGATGGGCGTGAAGGCTGGAGTCGATCCGCTGGCCCTGTGGTTGGCCGTGCGACAGGGAGCCCAAGGCAGNAGGGGAGTGTTCGAGCGNCTGCCCGATCACTTCCTGATCGGAGAATACGACCCTCCCGACTTCGCNCTGCGNGGGGCCAGGAAGGACATCGACCTTGCCGTTCAANTCGGACGTGAATTTGATGTNCCAATGCGGCTCGCCTCCATATCTCTCCAGGAAATGATCGAAGGGNTGAATCGTGGCTGGGGCGACAGGGACTCNCGCTCGCCCATGATGCTGCAGGAAGAGCGCGCGGGAGTCCAGGTCCGAACAACCAAAGAGGCAATCCAAGAGGCGTTGGAGAACGAATNAGGNAGCGAGAGGGACAGCAATCCCAGGGAGCAAGCCATGCCATATGACAATCTGCTTTATGACATCGAAGACAAGGTTGCGACAATNACTCTGAACAGGCCTGAGAAGGTGAACGCATTGAGTTGGGCGCTTCGACAGGAGCTTTACGACGCCCTTAAGACGGCAGAANGAGACCAGGGCGTTGGCTGTATCATCATCAAAGGCGCTGGTNGGGCGTTCAGNGCGGGTTACGATCTNACCCCCGNTGACCCNTCTCCCAACAGGCCAGTCGAAGGCTANGTTTCGCCAGACCTGGACAANCTCACCGGCCAGTACGCCCGCGACCTGGTNAAAGGGTGGTGGGTTATCTGGGAATTGAACAAACCGGTGATCGCCCAGGTGCACGGNTGGTGCCTCGCCGGGGCGAGCGAGTTGGCATCCATGTGNGACATCCTTTTCGTCGCTGATGACGCCATGTTGGGCTATCCACCGGTGCGAGCCCTCAGCACGCCGGACACGATGTACTTCCCGTGGAAGATGCATATGAGTTGGGCNAAATATATGATGTTCACCGGAAAGCCTGTGCCTGGAAAACAGGCTGTCGANATCGGATGGGCCACAAAATCTTTTCCTGCCGACGAACTGGACGAGCAGACCAAAGAGGANGCCAAAGCGATCGCTTCCATTTCAGTCGATATGCTGGCCTCGTCCAAGAAAGCAGTCAATCGNGCATATGAGATCATGGGAATCCGAACCGCGATGGAGGTGGGCGTNGACTGGCAAGTGCTATCAACGTATCGCAATAGCGCAGGCGAGTTCGGACGAATTTCTCANGANGAAGGACTCCGTGCTGCGCTGAAGTGGCGCGACGGCCCCTTCTCGGATTACTCCGCCAGGCCGAGAGACGGGGATGACAGCTGATTGCCGATAACGCGATGATGACGTTTTACGAGGCCGAATGAACCACCACCCACCAGGGTAGGCTCCTCACGTCACGGCTGTATGATAAGCAACCCCGACCTTTTTCCAGCGCCAACACAAGGTCGTCGCTAGCGCACGCGCTTCCAGAGTACCCGGTGAGTTCCGTCGCTACCTTGAGAATCTAGGGGCCGAAATGTCCATAATCCGTTGGCTGCGACATAGGCTATGTTTTCGGAGACCCCGACACTTTCGGCTCTTCCCAGTGTTTCTATGCCACCCAATAATAGGGGTGTGGAAGGACTTGAGACATCGACGATTTGAAGTCCATCGTGGGAGTCTGTGACGTAGGCCAAATTATTGACCACGAACACATCATTCGCAAACCTAGGGCCGATCAGGACGCTCGTAAACTGAAAGTCGAACTGTCGTGAAGGCGAGGAAACTGACGCAAGTTGCGGGATTGGAGTTGCATCGATCGCACCGCGCGTGGCGGTGCCTGTCGCTGGAACGGAAGTTAACGTGGGCATCAATGGTGTGGCTGTGCCAACTTGCCTGGTTATACGGGGCGTAGTTGCTGCGACCGGCGGGACCGGAGTTTTTGAAGCTCGGACAGCATCGACGTCCGGCGGCGCTGGAGTTGGCGCAAGATCAGGATTCTGCGAGCCGCACGCGCCGATAACGATCATCAGCAAGGCAAGCGGAAAAAGTCGGGCCAGAATATTCTTCAAATTATTTCCGTCGGCCGGGTGCGAAAGTCAATGAATCGCGATATTCAATTCCGATGATAGAGGCGAAGAATGTCGGTTGCTATCGACCCTTGAATGCGGGCTGGCGCTTTTCGACAAAGGCTCGAACGCCCTCTTTGTGGTCGTCCGTGCTTCGGGCGATGGTTTGAGCAGGGCCGGCGAGCCGCAAGCTTTCGGCGAAGTCGATGTTCAGTGAGCGTTGAACGAGTCTCTTTATCAGCGCTTGGGAATAAGTCGGGCCGTCGGCGATTCGCTGAGCGAGGTCGAGAGTCGTTTCCATGAGTTCGTCGTGGGGCGTGATTTTGTTGATGATGCCTAGGCGGTGGCACTCCTCGGCGTTCATGACGTCGCCAGTGTACTGAAGCATCATGGTGTTTCCGAGTCCGATCATCCGGGGCAGTTGCCAACAAGAGCCGTCTGCTGGGATCAACCCCCGGCGTATGAAAGTCTCGGCCATGCGAGCGTTTTGTGATCCGATGCGAATGTCGCACGACAGGGCGATGCCCATGCCGAGACCCATCGCGAAGCCGTTGACGGCGGCGATCGACGGCTTCTGGAGCTCGTGGAGGCGCAACGGCACGAATCTGACGCCGTCAATCTCTTCCTCGCCGGCGCGCGTCTCGTCGGGCATTTCACTCCACCGCTGGTCGAGATACTGCCACGGAGACCGATCGTCAGGCAAGGCCGGCTCGTCCGCCCTGTCTTCGTTGGCTGAATTCATGCGCTTGACGTTGGCGCCGGAACAAAAGGACGGGTCTCTACCTGTGATCACAAGGGCCCGCAATGTGGATGACTTCTCTAACCGGTCGATCTCTTGGTTGATTTCTGTCGCCATTTCCTCCCCAATGGAGTTGCGGGTTGTCGGGTCGTCCAGGGTCATGACCATGACGTTGCCAACCTCTTGGACGTCGATAAAATCTGTCATCTTTGATCTCCTGATATGATTTTGGGAGTCTTGCTAGATGGGCGAGTTACGCTTCAACTTTGGATTTCAGACAGTCAAAAAACTGGTTCATCAGCATTTTCGAAGCTGACCCCAAAAGCCTTTGGCCGACACGGGCGATCACTCCGCTGACTCGCGCGTCGCCAACGATGTTCACAGTGGTGACCCCATTCGTTTCCGTGAACGTGAAATCCCCTTCGCCTCGCACGGTGCCGCTTCTGCCTGTGCCCTCGACGATCATCGTGTACGACTGGAGGTCAACCCTGTTCCGAATTGTTATCTTTCCAGTGTAGTTGCCGGTCATGGCCGCAATCTTGATCCGCATTGCGATGTCGTAAGATTCAGGGCCGGTGCTAACGAATTTCTCAGAGCCTGGGATGCAGCTCGACAGCACATCTGGGGACAACAGCGCGTTCCACACCGTTTCCCGGTCTGTGTTGAACGTATATGAGCCATCTACTTTCACGAAGCAATCCCCCTTTCGCAATCGCCTAGAATCCGCGCCTCTAAATCTACCATACGTCAACTTTTCACGCCAAATCGAATGGAGTGTAGCCCTCACAAATGTTTGCTGGTATAATCCGACTGCCTCAGGCGGGGCGTCCTAATTTTCCGATTAGTTTGCGGAGGCATCATATGGCACAAGAGATCACCTTAACTGTGAACGGCGCCACCCATACCAGCCAGGTGGAGCCAAGACTCCTACTAGCTGATTATCTCCGAAGCGTTCTAGATCTCACAGGCACTCACGTGGGGTGCGACACCTCCAACTGCGGAGCATGCACGGTCAGTCTAAATGGCGATGCGGTCAAATCTTGCACTGTGTTCGCTGTTCAGGCAGACGGCGCTGATGTCACGACGCTCGAAGGTTTGGCGTCTGATGACGGCACGCTTCATCCCATTCAGGAAGGATTCTGGGAAAAGCATGGGCTTCAGTGCGGTTTCTGCACACCAGGGATGATAATGTCGTCCCTCGATCTGCTGTCTAAAAACCCCGATCCTACAGAGGCTGAGATCAGGGAGGGGCTTTCCGGAAACCTCTGCCGTTGCACCGGCTATCACAACATCGTCCTGGCCGTGCAATTCGCCGCAGAGAAGATGAATTCCGGCTCGTAAGTCCAAAATCCATTTCTGAACAGGAGGCCTTGCCATAATGGTTACTTCAAGTTTTGATTATTATGCTCCCACGTCGGTGGCCGACGCGTTGGCGCTACTCGATCAACATGGCGACGACGCAAAGTTACTGGCTGGCGGACACAGCCTGATCCCGTTGATGAAAACTCGATTGGCCGAACCTGCCGTGCTGATCGACTTGGGCAAGATAAGCACCCTCTCGTACATCAACGAGCAGGATGGCGGTCTGGCCATCGGAGCGATGACCACTTACTCCGAGATTTCTGGAAGCGAATTGGTGCAGTCGAATGCGCCGGTTTTAGCGGAGGCCTCGGGACAGGTCGCAGACAACCAGATACGCAACCGGGGCACGATTGGCGGAAGCCTTTCCCACTCGGACCCGGCTGGCGACCTTCCGGCGGTTGCTTTGGCTCTTGGAGCGCAGTTGACCACAAGCTCCTCAGGCGCGCATCGTACCATCAGCGCCGACGATTTCTTTGTGGACTTGCTAACCACCGCTCTGGAACCCAACGAGATCCTCTCTGAGATCGTAATTCCAACTTTGCCGGCTGGGACAGGAACGGCGTATGCGAAATTCGCGAACAAAGCGTCACACTACGCAGTTGTCGGAGTGGCCGCGGTTGTGACTGTTGGGTCTGACGGAACCTGCCAGAGCGCTCGCATCGGCATCACAGGAGCAGGGCCAAAGGCGACCCGAGCCACAGGAACAGAGTCGGCCCTTGTCGGCTTGAATCTCGATGACTCAGCGGTCCGGGCCGCGGCATCTCACGCTGGCGACGGAATAGACTTCAACGAGGATGTTCATGCTTCTGGAGAGTATCGCGCGCATCTGATATCGGTATATGCAGCTCGTGCAATCCGAGCCGCCGTGGAGAACGCTTCATAGCCAACTAACCTGGTCAGACAATTGAATATAAATCGGAAGGGGCAGCCAACGAATTGGCTGCCCCTTTTTTTGCGTAGGGTTTTTAGAGCCTCGGCATTTTGAGCCCTGGATCGCCGCGCAAGGCATATTTGGCCTCCATAATGCGTCACTTTGATTCGGAGATCTCGAAATACCCTCTCAACTTATCCAGCGCCGACTCGTAACGTTCCCGAGGCGAACAGCCGTATGAGATACGCAGGTAGTTGGACCATTTCTCTCCAAAGGCGCTTCCCGGCACTGTGAGGACTCCCGAAGTTTCGAGAATATCCCATGAAAGCTCTCGTTTGGTCGGCTGGAAGTCTGATCTGACGAAAGCGAACAGCGCTCCGCTTGTGCGCTCCCAGTTCAGCACCGGGATGGCGTCGATTGTGTCTGCGAGAAGACTCCTACGATCCTCAAGTTCTTGCGCATGGCTGAAAGTGAAATTGTCGAAAACCTCCAACGCTGCCGTGGCCGCGACCTGAGACACAATTGCCGCGCAGATGGCCGTGGCGTCCTGAACCTTGACGGCTTGGCGGAGAAATTCCGAGTTTCCGACGATGTAGCCAACCCGCCAGCCAGTCATCCCAAATGTCTTGGAAAAACTGCCCAGCGTTATGACGTTATCGGCAATCTCGGAGATGGAGCCGGGGGAGAACGGTGTCGAGTCCTCGAAACAGAACGTTTCGTAAGCTTCGTCGCTAATCAGGTAGATTCCTCGGTCTGCTGCAAACTTGGCGATGCGTTCGATTTCTGCGGGGTCATAGACCGTGCCAGTTGGATTGTTGGGCGATGTGACGACGATCGATTTGGTCCGGCTTGTAATCACCTGCTCGATGTCGCTGAGGTGCATCTGGAATCCGTCTTCCTCGCTCAGGGGAATTTCAACAACCCGACCTCCCGCAAGCTCGATAGCCATATGATGATTGAAGTAGTACGGCGCCGCGATTGCAACCTCGTCACCGGGATTCAACAAGGTTAGCATTGCGACCATGAACGCCTGGTTGGAGCCTGGAGTAATCATGATCTGGCTTACGGGGTCAGCAGCGATTCCGTTGAATCGAGCCAGCTTGTCGGACAACGCCTCGCGAAGCTCAGGGATTCCGGCATCCGGGCCATAGACGTGTATCCTCGGCGACGAGCGCAACCTCTCGGACACTGCGTCTAGCATCTCCTCGGGCGGCCCAAAGAACGGGACGCTCTGCCCCAGACTTGTGACGTCGCAGCCCTGAGCGAGAAGCTCGGCCATGCGGGTGTTGAGGGCATCAATCGGAGGCATAACCACCGAGCGCACGCGGTCTGGTATGGTCATGAGTCGTTCCTGAGTCTTGATGATAGAGATCTTCGGGTTGCGCCATTGTACACTGTTGCCAGAATGCGTCATCTCACACAGCTACAGACTGGGCANCGGTCAACNGAGGGNCTAGCCGAAGTCACCTNGTCTACAAGCGATTCAAGCTAAGACAACTTGGGCTACCCGCTCCGCGGCCATTCCGTCCACGCNGAGNGAATTTTTGATAATGGAAGCCTGCCCCGAGAGNNCTGCAGATAANCNCGCTAGCAATTGCTCTTCAGTGTTGACCTCGTGGACACCCCCAAGNAGTGTCATTGGACTGCCGCNGGCTTCGCGACGCAGGTCNCGGATGTCCTCNCCGTGAATGATGCTGATGGACGGGATGTCCAGNAANGACGATTTCATGAGCATNGTGGAGTAATGNGATATNGAAANGTCAGCGCCGTGCAATACTTCGTCGCTTGTTAGAGNAGTTTCAATNACGCGATTCCCTNCGCTNNCTAGAATCGTTGTATAGTCGCGGTCGTCTCGTGGGTGGGGAGAGAACACCAGNCGGTCGTCAATCCCCAAAGCCTTGACGACCCAATTCATCGTCTTGGGGTCGTCCGGCGTGCCTGTTNGGGAGACGGCTTGCCCGAAGTACACAATCAGTCGTTCATCCTTGAGTTCCAGAGAGTCGCGAACCGNCTCTCGCTGGTCNGGANCGGCGTTGNCGAATCTGTCTAGGTTTGGATTTCCAGTGACGGNGATCCGTTCCAACTCNGCGCCTCTTTTGCTCATNACGTCTCTGGTGATCTGATCGAGGACNGCGTATCGGTTGGCGANCACGCCTGTTTCNCGNGGGTACCAAGCCNGCCAAGCCTCNACCAATTGCACCGACGTAACGCTANGGCGATCCGCTCCNGACAAAAGNGCGTCNTCNATGGCGAAGTGTTTCCCTGTCGCNTCCACNGAACATCCCACCAGAACCCTNTCCGGCTTAAATCGTTCAAAAATAGCATCAGTGTANGCGTNGGTGATGGACACAACGTTCTGAACGTCTCCTAATTCGTTCATTTCTATANGNTNGAGNNCGANCTGGCGAAATTTGGTNGCAGACCCNCCGTGNATTCGGGTTNCCGGCGTGTCGTTTCNCATCCCGATCAACGTGACGGAATGCCCGCGCTCGATCAGCAGTTTCNCGACGGGCGAGATGCTTTCNGCTGGCCCCGGATGGCGNGCGGCTGCGAGNATTTTCATTCAGGTCACCTGTTGATTGTCTNAGGCCNACATTCGTGNGTCGAGCCTGANACGCGATGNCGAAAAAAAGTNNANTTGAGGTATAGAAAATNGACCTAGAATTGAGTGACTTTNAAAAACTCCAACTTAAAGCCACNGTGATNACANACNTNAGTGCGTNACATGCCTATANAACTACTCTGGAAGNAGGGCGTGTGGAGCGTTCNNNTAAAGAGCCAGANTGCCTGCTNCGCCACTAAGATAGACCGTCNGANNTGTNGGTTGTGGCCGTTTCCAANGTAGATGATGACAACGAGAACGGAATCTGNGGTCGCATNCGATTCGTACTNGGTNCTNGGAAAACTGAACTACGTTCGATTCCAAGACACNAGACGACNAATTTAGATNCGGCGGTGNCTAGTTTCNGTCTGATGGNAACTCCANATCCTTGCCATTCAGTGTCGCCGTGCTATGAAGAGGNACGGCAGTTTCCACCAATCTCTCGGCATAGCAGCCTGCCTTGGCGAGTCGNATGACTTCCAAAATCNCTTCCTCGTCTTCGTNTGACTCAACTTCGAAGTGNGTTCGGACCTCNTCACANCCNCTAACGACTGTGCCTTGGAGGACAGAACCTCGGAGCCAGTAGTCCATCTCGACNTGAACCTTCGCACTAGTGANNCCCAGTTTTTTGATGGCAGCGTACCGCTTAACCTGNGTGAGCAGTCAAAANCCGACGCCCATAGCNATNTATGTCAGTGGNGGTGGGTAATTGTCCTCGCCTCCCATGCGNTCCGGCTCGTCACAGAACACCTCGAAGTGCTGTCTGGTTCCTCNGTGCAGCATCTTCTCGACGTGTTCNACGTCAACTACCATTGTGATGTTGGAGCCGCCANGAGGAAGCTCGNCNCCGTGAACAGAAGGCGCGATGTCACTTGGCATTTTTCAAATTCACTCCGCTCANGTTGGATTCAAGAACACCGAGTATATCAGTTGTTATCTCTTGGAACTTGGACCGGCCAGATACTCGTTCATGGGTTTGATGTTGTATGCGACGCCGCTACCAGCCATGCTCTCGACGGCGGCACGGGCGGTGTCCAGGGAAGTGAAGCAGGGTATGCGGACGTCGACNGCGGCCCGGCGGATGTGGAATCCGTCCTGAAGAACTTCNCGGTCNCCAGTGACNGTGTTGACTACCGCGTCCACAGTGCCGTCCAAGATCACGTCAAGNACGTTGGGNTGGGCGGCCAATCGNCTGGATATCCGATTCACCTCCNNATNAAGGTCAAGACCTTCGATNAGGTCGGCGGTGCCTCCGGTNGCGTAAAATGTGTAGTTCGCGGTTGCCAGNTCACGAATCATCTGGACAGCTTCAGACTTNTCGNGGTCCGAGATACTCAGCAAAATCGCCCCATCGGCAGGCAGAGTCATTCCAGCAGCCATCAATGCCTTGGCGAATGCGGGNCGAAATTCGTAGTCGATGCCCATGACCTCCCCGGTGGACTTCATTTCTGGCCCNAGATANGTGTCGACNCCNGCCAGTTTGGACATCGAGAACACCGGAGCCTTGACTCCGACCAGCTTTTGCCGCTTGAACAATCCGCCTTTGTATCCTTGGTCTTTGATGCTCTGACCGAGCATGGTTTTGGTCGCCAATTTGACCATTGGAACCCCGGTCACTTTGGATATGAATGGAATTGTCCGGCTGGAACGAGGATTGACCTCGATCACGTANACTTNCGTTTTTTGTCCGTTGTTTCCNNAAGCTGTCCCNGGACTGCGGTATGCCGGGCCACCGACAACCACGTACTGGATGTTCATGAGCCCTCGAATGTCCAGGGCCAGGCCGATGCGGGTTGTGTAGTCAACGACGGCGTTAACTTCAGACTCGCTGAGTGTCANGCCGGGGTAGANCGCNATCGAATCTCCGCTGTGNACCCCGGCTCGTTCGACGTGTTCCATGATGCCCGGAATCANCACGGTTTCGCCGTCGCAAACGGCGTCGACCTCGACCTCGCGGCCCTCGAAATACTTGTCAATCAAAACTCGACGACCAAGGCCTGCCTCGAAGGCGCGGCCCATGTACCGGACAAGCTCCGTCGCGTTCTGGACGATTTCCATAGCCCGACCGCCAAGGACGTAGCTGGGACGGACGAGGGCAGGGTAGCCTATCTCCTGCGCCACATTCAACGCCTGTTCGAGGGTCGTGACCGCCGCTCCAGGTGGATTCGGGATGCCGACTCTCGCCAGAAACTCCTCGAACAGATGCCGGTCGGATGCAATATCTATCGATTGAGCGGTGGAGCCGAGTATCGGAAGGTTCGCCTTGTCCAATGATTGCGAGAGATTTATGGCAGTTTGTCCTCCGAATTGGACCATCGTCGGCGGCACGACAACGTCGTTGCTGTCTGTGAGGATGGACTCGTTTTCAAGGATGTCGCGCACGCTCTCCTCATCCAAAGGCTCGAAGTACAGTCTGTCGCTTGTATCGAAATCGGTGGACACTGTCTCTGGGTTGGAATTTGCCATCACGCTCTTGATGCCCTCTTCCTGGAGCGCCCAGGCCGCGTGAACTGAGCAGTAGTCGAACTCTATGCCTTGCCCAATGCGAATCGGCCCGCTGCCTAGGACGACCGCCTTTGCTGATTGAATCGGGATTGCTTCGTTCTCCTGTTCGTATGTGCTGTAAAAGTACGGAGTTTGTGCCTCAAATTCGGCGGCGCAGGTGTCGACCATCTTGTACACCGGTCGCAGGTCCCAGGATTCCCTGAGCTTCCGGGTCTCCTCCACGGATCGGTCCGACAGCGCCGCGATATTGGCGTCCGAGAAACCGAGCCGCTTGGCCTCCCACATCAGATCCTGATCCAGGATATCTGAAAGGAGACGCGCCTCCATGGCCGCCAAGTTCTCGAACGCCCGGGTAAACCAGGGGTCGATCCCCGTAATGCGAGAGAGTTCCTCGGGGTCTACCCC
>PAIW01000076.1 GCA_002710885.1 Chloroflexota bacterium
CGACTCGCCGTTTATGGTGGGCGTTGCAGTGGGTATCCGGCACGCGCCAGCCTTCTTTCTTGGAGTCGTGGCAGGCACGGTCGCTGACATCATCGACAGGCGCAAACTCATGCGCTCGTTGATGGCCCTGTCGGCACTGGTGGCACTGGGGATGGGGCTCCTGTTGAGTTCGGGGGAGGCCCAGCTGTGGCAATTGCTCCTCGTGCCTATGGTCGGAGGCAGCATCGGAACAACGTCAATGACCACCCGTCAGAGTTTCGTCTTTGACGTGGTGGGGCCAGAAAATGCCCTTAATGGGATGGCCTACCTGAGCCTCGCCATGCGCTTTGGAGGCATGATCGGCGCATTAGCTGTAGGGTTTATTTTGGCAAATTTCGGCCCGGGGGGAGGGTACTTCGTTCTGGCTAGCGGATACCTGGGGTCCACGATCATACTCTCGTTCATTCGCTCCCGTGGACAGGCGGCCCCGGCGGGCGGCGTCAACATGATCAAAGGGGTGGTAGAGTTCTGGACAGAGTTGAGGCACAATCGAACCGTATCGGCTCTCGTGATAGTCGTAGTCTTTGTGGAGTTCTTCGGATTCACGACCCAGGCATTGATGCCGAGTTTCGCGAGAGATGTGCTCGACATCGGCGCTGAAGGTCTGGGTCTGCTGACGGCGATTTTCGCCGCCGGAGGTATGCTCGGTATATTGTTGGTCTCGGTGTTTGGAGAGATACGTCGCCAGGGACTGGTTTTCATCGTGGCGCTGCATGTGTTCGGCGGTGCTTTGCTGATTCTGGGTTTCGCGCCGAATATCTATGTCGCCATCATCGCAATACTTGTCATGAGCGCGATGATGGCCCTATCTGACCTGTTTTCACAGACTCTGATGCAGAGACTGGTTCCCAACGATCTTCGAGGTCGGTCGATGGGTGTGTGGACAGCAGCGGTGGGCACCGCACCGGTAGGGAATCTGACAATTGGAGCGCTGGCCTCAATCTTCGGGGTCACGGCGGCGTTGGCGTTTCACGGGGCAGGACTGATCGCGGTGGCGGTCATCACAGTGTCCGTCTTCGGCAAACTGAGACGGGTCTGAACCGATTGCGCTTAATGCACATCTTCGCTTCGATGTGTGGATAGGAACGTGATCCACGGGGCGGCAATTGACTTGAAATGATCCCAGCTTCCAGGCACCGGGTTTGCCACATTTGATGTGTGCTCCCACAGTCCGTCGATAGTGAACCCGTTCTCGATCAGTCCATTCACCAATGTGCCGAGCGTGTGTCGGAACTCTCTTGGGCCGACGATTCGATGGTTTTGCCCGTCGTAGCCTTCGACGTCCCAGTGGGCGTCAGGGTATGTTATCTCTCCGTCAGCGTATGCGTCTTTCAGAAGGTATCCTTCGCCGTTCCATTTTTCGTCGAGTATGGAGTGCGTGAAAGGGTTCGTGCAGTGCAGGCGGTAACCCCCACCATCTCTAAGAACCCGTGCGACCTGTTGGAAAACTTCTCCGACCTTAGGGACAAAGTTTATTGAGTGAGCCTGCCAAACCAGATCGAACGAGTTTAGCTCGAAACACGAAAGGTCGCGCATGTCACCTTGATGTGTCTCGATATTCAAACCGTAGTGAGTAGCCGCTTCATGGTCTCGCTGCAATTGGGTCTCTGACAGGTCCAAAACCGTGACGTTTGCGCCCATCAGCCCAAACGCCACCGAATGCTGTCCGCCACCCGCCGCAAGACACAGCACCTCTTTGCCTGTCACATCTCCCAGTTTGTCCTGAGGATTGAACACCTTTTGGGCGGTCGATTCATCGAGGTCCAGGAATGGGCGGGAATACTCAACGCCTGCCTGGGCAAGCTCCTCCCATCGCTCTTTGTTGAATCGGGCTATCTCGTCCAATTTGTCACCTCCTCAAAATGCCAGTTTGCCTGAGACGCTCAAACAATTCCGATGGAGGGCCAACCTCTGATACCATCGGGATTCAAACAACAATTTTACATTTTGCGGATGGGCGCAGTCAGCCCTTCGCAGCGAAAGGGAATCATGGCCGGAGATCGCAACAACAAGATGATCTTGGCGGCGTTCATGCAGGCTGCTAACTGTTCGAACTACGTGGGTTCCTGGAGGCACCCGGCCTCCGAACCCAACTTCCTGACCGCAGGATTTTACCAGAACATTGCTCGCACGTTGGAGCGCGGGAAGTTTCATTTCGCTTTCATCGACGATCGGCTTGCGATGCCCGGCAGGTATGGCGATGCCGTAGACGAAGCGCTTCGCCACGGCGTTCGAGTTGTGAAGCTCGACCTCACACCAGTGGTGATGGCGATGACGATGGCGACGCGACATCTGGGCGTTGGCGCCACGTACTCTGCGACCTATAACGCCCCGTTCAACATCGCTCGGCTGTTTGCGACGATGGACCACTTTACCGAAGGCCGTGTTGGCTGGAACGTAGTGACATCGCTCAATGACTCCGAGGCCCAGAATTTCGGGTTCGAGAGCCACCTGGACCACGATGGCCGATACGATCAGGCAGACGAAACCATGGAGATTGTGACCGGCCTTTGGGATTCCTGGGAGGATGAGGCTCTGAAGGTGGATAAGATTAGTGGCACGTTCGCAGACCCTGAAAAAGTGCATCGACTGGACTATCAGGGCAAATATTACAACTCTCGCGGGCCTCTGACCGTGCCTCGATCTCCCCAGGGCCACCCGGTAATCATGCAGGCGGGGCAAAGCTCACGAGGCAAGACCTTCGCCGGACGTTGGGGGGAGCTTGTCTTCGCCGTGTTCCGTGAAATCGAGCGCGGTCAGGAAATCAGGGGCGAACTTCGAGATCGGGCCGCGGGCAATGGACGCGACCCGGAGGGAATCAAAGTAGTGACGGCGGCCTACGTCATCGTCGGCGAAACCGAGACGATGGCTCAGGAGAAGCTGGCGCTCGCTGAGAGCCTCGCGGACCCGGTGGACAAAATGGCCCTGTTGTCCGAGCTTTTGAATTTCGACTTCTCCCGCCCCAGTCTGGATCAGGTAATGACCGACGACGATCTCGACCAGATTTCAGGCTCCCGCGGGATGGTGGAGACGATCATGAGAGGCGGGGAAGCCCAGTATCCGACATTCGGGGAGTTCATCGGGAACAGCAAGCGAGGCACGGTCCATGAGCTTCCTGTGTTCGTCGGAACTCCCAAAAAGATAGCCGACGAGATGGAGGAGTGGTTCGTCAGCGAGGCGTGTGACGGCTTCATGGTCGCCGCCACCCACCTCCCGGGCGCCTACGAGGATTTCGTGCGACTGGTAGTGCCGGAGCTTCAACGTCGGGGGCTGGCACAGACGGATTACAGCGGTCGGACGCTCCGGGATCACCTGGGATTAGCTCGTCCGTAGCCCAGACGCCGAGGCGCTATTCTTCTAGATGCCAGCGCCGCCGTCCACCTTCAGGTTCACCCTGGTAATCATCGAAGCGCCGTCTGATGCCAGGAACAAGAACGCTTTGGCGATGTCCTCTGGGATTTGGAGGCGGCCCAGCGGGGTGGCGTCGAGTCTGCGCCGCCGCCATGCCGCTGGCAGCGCGGGTTATCAGGGCGGTCTGGTTATCTAGTCTCATGGTGTTTATCGTCTTGAACGTTTTCAGGATTTACCGAAGGGCCACTGAGCCGTCCTCCCCCGTCGATCCGTCGCCAGGGCTGGGGTTGTGGGGCAGTTCTGTGATGCCGTGGTCGTCTAGCTCCATACCGATGCCTGGAGTTTCGGGAATCTGAAGGTAGCCGTCCTTGAGCTGGGACACCTGTTTGACCACCGTCGTGCCCGGAGGGCCATCCTCTGTGAAATATTCNTGCAAATCCCAGTTCTGAGTGCAGGTGGCGAGCTAAACGCCCACCANTGTGCNNACGGGNCAGAGGAAGTTGTGAGGTNTCACACGTTGGTTGTAAGACTCGGCGATGGCGGCTATCTTTTTGACCTGNCTGATGCCTCCAGCGAGGCTAACGTCTGGCCGGAAAAACNCGACGCCGTTGATGTCCCATAGCGCCCTGGTCGATGGACGAAATGGCCGCGCCCACAGCTCCGCCTCGGAAGCTATAAGTTCGGTACAGGCTATTTCAGATGCACTCGATTCTCATAGGGTCATGTCCCAGAAGCATGTCGGAATACGAATTCACCACCGACCCCGCGGCGCGAGGGAAGCTCCAGAATGTCCCTTCGCCGACGCCTTATGCGTCGTCATCCGTGGTCAATCTAAAAAGAAGAATCTGTCGGCGACGAAGGTTTCGATTTGTTCAATTCTCATGTGTTGACCTTTTTGTTGACGATAAAGAAACTTGGTGGAGTATATGCAGGCATTTGAACGTGGTCAATCGACACGCGCTTACGACTGGACGGACAGGGGCTCAGGCCTTCAATGAATGCCAGTTTCAGCCTTTTGTTAAGAGTTGATTAACGTCTCAAAATTGCTGTAAAAGTATTCAGGTTTCCTATTTCGCAGGCGAGGGGTTTCTGGTAATGTGATCTATGGGCTTGTTGCTGTGTCGGTGTGGTCCACATCGAATTCGAGCACCCCAACGGCCCAATAAAATTTTCAGCCGAGGAGTCTCCCGATTATCTTCGGCGTTTTACGTAGACCGATCAGTAATCGTTGGCATGTGGAGCTATCGATTTGAGCAGCATCGATAATAACCGCAATCAAATTCAGGCAGACAATCAGCCGATGACGTCCAGTCACAATGCCGTTCAGAATACGAGCCTTGACGCCGGTTTGACTCCTGGCGCCGCGCCTGCTCCAGACCAGCGAGCAGAAATGCCGCCAATCACATCTGGAATTGTTGATTCCAGTTTGGAAACGGATCACACGGTTACCCAGATCACCGTGGCTCGGCCTCGCGGGCGCCGGATTCGCATGCCCGAGAATCTCCACACGTTTGAATCTTTCAAATACCGCAACTATCGGTATGTGTGGGCTACGACGTTGTTCTCCAGCGGTGGGTTTTGGATGCAGCAGATTGTGATCGGATGGTTGATGTACGACATCACCCGATCGGCCTTTTTGACCACACTGGCAATGGGGTTGGACGCCCTGCCGATTCTGTTGGTCGGCCCAATTGGTGGCCTGATGGTGGATAGCTGGGACAGGCGAAAACTTCTGGCTGGAATATACGCTTACCAAGCCTCAATAACGGCTGTGTTCGCTACCATTGTGATTCTGGGTTCCGTCGAGCCGTTGCACATATTCATATACATAATGATGATGGGCGTCGGTTGGGTGATCCTCGATCCCGCTCGTGCCTCACTAGTGTCTACTACTGTACCTGGCGAAACACTGGTTAACGCTTTTGCCCTGAACTCTCTGGGCTTCAGTGTGACAAGGCTGGCCGCTCCCGCTATTGGAGGCGGATTGCTGGCTCTGGTTGGGCCTGGCCCAGCGCTAGTGATTGAGGCTATTTTGCAAGGGTTGGCCGTGGTTGCGGCGCTGGCAATCCAATTGCCGTCTGCTGAAAGAGCCGAACTGAAGCTCAAAACTGCGGTCTCAAGGCTTGTGGAGGGCGCTCTATACGTCAAGAGTCAACCGGTGATACTTAGTGTCATCGCGCTCAGTTTCGTTCCACCAATGATGTCGTTCCCTTTTCTCAACGGTCTGATGCCTGTGTTCGCCGCCGAGATATTCGAGACAGGCTCGGTTGGGTTGGGCCTGCTGATGTCATCGCTGGGCGCGGGTTCAGTTCTAGGCACGCTGGTTTTGGCTTCATTTGGCAACGTCAGGCACAAGGGGCAGTTGATTATTCTGAGTGTCGCGTTGACATCTGCAACGATGCTGGCGTTCTCGCAGGTCACTTCGATCTACATGGCATTCCCGATACTGATAGCGTCCAGCGTAGGCATGATGGTGTTCTTCTCGACTTCGAGCGCGCTGGTGCAGAGTATCGTGCCTGACGAGTTCCGTGGCAGGGTGACTTCGATTTCGATGTTTTCCTTTGGGATGATGCCAGTAGGTAGCCTCGCAGCGGGCATCCTCGCCCAACGCTTGGGAGCGCCCACGGCAATGCTTGTTGCTTCAGGCGTTGTGGCATTCCTTCTCCTGGCGTTCATTCTGAACTCTCGTTTGCTGTGGAACACCAAGTGAACAGTGGATATTGATATCAAGTCGAAAACCGCAGTTGACCAGACTCGCATTCACGGGTGCAGGCTAGTACAATCTACACGGGTTTCGGAAGACTGGGGAGGCACATCGCTGTAATGGAGGTCTGCTATGGCTACAACGGCATATATCATGATTGAGACCAACATTGGAATGGTCAAGGACGTTGCGAACTCGCTGCGGGCTGTGCCTGGGGTGTCAGAGGTGGATGTGGTCATTGGGCCGTACGACATCATCGCGAAAGTCACTGCAGATATGAACAGTGTCAGTGACCTGTTGGCCGGCGAGATTCACAAGATCAATGGCGTGACTCGCACNTTCACNTGCATGTCTTTGAANAATAGNGATTNANTTTATCTNCGCGACATGTAANTCNTGATCGGATTAACGAATGATCGGGACGGCTCCGGTNTGGNTTGACGCGCCTAACAATTATCGAGGTGTGATTTGAGGTTCNTGCCTTCATTTCTTCCTAAAGANAACCAATTCTTCTTTCTATTGCANCAGAGNGCGGTCAACATCCNGGATGTGGCGCNCCGACTCCAAGACCTTATGCACAACTTCGAAAATGTTGANGCCAAGGTCCAGGAAATCAAGGATCGAGAGGAATTGGGAGATCGGGTTATCCACGACATCACCCGNGCCCTTCACAAGACATTCNTGACCCCCATCGACCGAGAGGATATTCTGGAACTTGCTGGCAGNCTTGATGACGTGGTGGACGCCATCGACGAGGCCGCNCAATACGTTCTCGAATATCNCATTGANAAGACCACACATCGGGCNAGGAATCTTNCGGACATCATAGTCGATTGTGCCGACGAACTGGTGAAGGCGATGGAAATGCTGGCCGCTCGAAANTCNAANCTGATGGAAATTCTTCCGATTACTGTGGAAATCAACCGNTTGGAGAATGTCGCGGACCANGAAGCGAGCAAGGCCAGAGGCGAGTTGTTCAGCANCGGTTTCGAATTTGACNAGGTNCTAAAGTGGCGAGACATCTACGATGANCTGGAACAAGCCACCGACCGGGCGGAGGATGCCGCAAACGTGTTGGAAGGNATAGTGCTNAAACACTCGTGATNGATCGTCGAGGAACCNGTTAACCAAGCATGATTGAATCTTCTTCTTTAACCTTCCTCATAATCGTAATCATCATTGCNTTAGCCTTCGAATTCGCCAACGGATTNAACGACGCTGCCAACGCCATCGCCACNGTAGTTTCTACCCGNGTCATGTCACCATTGTCCGCNGTCATAATGGCAGCGGTGNTCAACTTCGTGGGCGCNATCACAGGAACCGCCGTCGCCAAAGCTGTCGCGAAAGGGGTAGTGGACCCGGACGGCATAACTCAGGTGGTCGTTGCCGGAGGAGTGGCCGCCGCCGCGCTCTGGGTGTTTGTTGCNAGCAGATTCGGCATGCCTGTCAGTGGNAGCCACAGCCTGATTGCTGGAGTTGCCGGTTCTGGAGTCGCCCACAGCGGAATTNACGTTCTGCAGGGGGCAGGTCTNACCAGGATTNTGGAAGGCCTCGTCTTNTCCCCCATACTTGGATTCNTNCTGGCCTACNTCGTGATGCTTATCATCTACTGGTCACTGCGTAGANTGTCCCCAGCGAAAATCACCTTGATTTTCTCAAAAGCACAGATGTTCACCGCGGGATGGATGGCGTTCAGNCACGGGTCGAACGACGCCCAAAAAACAATGGGTATCATCACTCTNGCNTTGTTCACCTNNGGCTCCATTGACGTNCTGGANGTCCCGNTGTGGGTCNTCNTCGTATNCGGCCTNGTCATGGGCGCNGGNACGTACTTCGGAGGTTTCAAGGTNATTCGNACGTTAGGGGTCCGAATCGTCACCATGAGGCCGATTCACGGNTTTGCCGCNGAGGGCGCCGCAGCCGCAGTCATCACNATGGCNTCCAGACTGGGAATCCCCATCAGCACCACCCACACNATAACGTCGTCGATTCTGGGNATGGGTTCNACGCGGCGGTTGTCGGCGGTCCGATGGGGCGTCGCCCGGAGCATCGTCTATGCNTGGNTACTCACTTTCCCGATATGCGCTCTGTTGGGCGCGGCGTTGTATCATCTGATTAACCTGGTGGCGNTNTAGNCGCGAACCAGATTCTCGNATTTTGACGGAGGGAATTTCACNTTATGCAGTACAGAGCATTTGGNAACACTGGCNTTGAAGTTTCCGTTCTCGGATATGGTTGTGGCGCGGTTGGTGGACTCATGGTGCGCGGTGAGCATCGGGACATGCTTCGCACGGTTGAATATGCTCTGGAATCGGGCGTCAACTACTTCGACACCGCGCGTATGTATGGCGACGGATTGTCCGAGATTCACACTGGCGCGATTCTGAGAGAGCTTGGCGCTTACGATGCCCTGGTAGGCACGAAAGTCAGACTGTCAGCCGCCGAGTTTGGAAATATTGAAGAGGTTATCGAAGCTCAGATATCCAACAGTCTCCAACGGATAGGTCGCGATAACGTGGATATCGTTTACACACACAATTCTATTGGAGCGGCGAGCAACCCCGACGGCGGGCAGCTTGGCCTAGACGATCTTGAACGCATTGTCGGGGTTTTTAACAGGGCTGTCGAATCAGGCAAAATACGGTTCTGGGGAATCAACGGACTGGGGGACACCGAGACGATCCACTCAGCGATAGACAGGTTTGGCCCATCAGGGATGCACACCTGTTACAACATGCTGAACCCATCGTCCAGTCACGAGATGTCCACCGGGTTCCCATATCAGGACTACGGCCAACTGATGCAGAAGACTGCCGAGAAGGGCATCGGTTCGGTCGGCATACGAATCCTGGCAGGCGGCGCGCTCACTGGTGACTCGGTCCGTCACCCGCTCGCGGCGCAGGATGTCGCGCCGATCGCCACCGGGCAGACTTTGAGTGAAGACCTCGCCCGAACGTCGCAATTCAGTTTCCTGGTGGAAGACGGTTACACCGAAAATCTCGCCGAGGCGGCGATACGATTTGCCTTAAGCGCAGAAAACCTATCAACAGCCCTTGTCGGGCTGTCGAGTTTCGATCAGTTGGAGCAGGCGGTTGCTGCCACAAATAAAGGGCCTCTGCCCTCGGATGCCTTGGAGAAACTCGAAGGCATCTGGGACGCCTATTGACCCTTAACCTCTGAGCTTGGGAAGGACTTTCTCAGCCACCAGTTGGATCGACTCGACCTCTCGTTGGTACGGGAACACCAGCATGAACTGTTCAACGCCCAGATCGACGAAGGGCCGCAGGTATTCCGTCACTTGATCGGGAGTTCCGATCACTCCTTTGTAAGTGCTACGAAGCTCGTCGAAACTCACACCTCGCTCTCTTGCTATGTCATTAGCGAGTGCGTCAACCCCTACTTGGTCGGATGCAATAGCCACGCCTGTGAAGTGAGATTTGTTGATCGTGTCGTAGGCTCGGCCCGTCTTCTGACAGGCAATGCGCAGGTTGTCTAGGACTTCGGTGTACCGCTCNATGGGCGGGAAACCACTAACGTTTAGCCCCTGNGCGAATNTTGATGCNAGGCCAAGCACACGAGGTTNTGCGCCACCGACCCATATAGGCGGGTGCGGATTTTGGACAGGNTTGGGTGACATGAAGGCGTTGTCAATCTGGTAATGAGTTCCCTGNTAGNTCGGTCGGNCTTCAGTCCACATGCGAGTAATGATCTCGAGAGCTTCCTCGAAGCGGTNTANCCGCTCACGAGCCGANGGNAACGGAATGCCGTAGGCATCNTACTCNAGCTGCTTCCAACCGGCGCCGATGCCGAAATCCACTCGCCCTCCGCTCATGGAATCGACCGCTGCGGCGATNCGGGCGAGCATCTGNGGTGNGCGNAAAGAGACGCACGTTACCAGGGTTCCGAGTCNGAGNGTGGTGGTCTCGACGGCNAGCCCNGTTAACACCGTCCACGGGTCCAGACAGTTCTTGTCCTCGGAGTTGGCGTCAAGAAAAAGGTGNTCCGAACACCACAGCGAATTGAAGCCNACTTCCTCTGCTAGCTTNCCCAGGTCACGAATTTCTTCGTAGCNGAANCCAAACTGCGGCTCTATCTGAATTCCGATTTCCAATTGGCGACTGTATGACATTAATTATTCCTCTAGATTTGGGTGATCCGAACGGCGTGAACGCATTATTGCTTCGACGGAGGCAAGATTATGGCCCCGTCAGACGCTACCGTCTGGCCGTCTTTGATGACTTTTTGAACACTCTTGAGCGCTCCTATATCGGCCAGTGGGTCGCCATCGACAATCACAATGTCTGCCAGTTTGTTCGGCTCCAGCGTTCCGATTTGATCTTCCATCCCGAGCGCTTCGGCGGAAAGTCCTGTCATTCCGTAGATTACATCGCTTGCTGGCATGCCAAGGTCGTTAACCAGAAATTCGGCCAATAAAGGCAGCTCGTCGATTCGAGTTCCCGTTGAGCCCTGGTCACTGCTGACGACAAGTTTGACGCCGGCNGCGTGCATCCTGCGGATGNTGTCGTATCGAGTTTCCCANAGGTGNCCCGGGTGGGTTCGAGTGTCGCGCATGTCCGNCTCGGTGAGACGATACCATGTGGCNGGCATNGCGAGGCTTACGATCAGNCCATTGTNNACGATGTCCTGAACGATNTGATCGTTGTANTTGATGGTNCCATCGGCGCGGAACGGGACGTGCTCCAGAGTGTCCATNCCTGCGTTCACGGCCATGCGGATTGCCTCGACACCGTGGACATGCACTGCCACCTTCTTGCCCATGCGGTGAGCGTCGTCGGCGACTGCGTGATAACCTTCGGNGTCNTANTGGGAGGCTTCGGGATTGGAGCCAGGNGTCGCGTTNCCGCCGGAACCCATCATCTTGATGAAATCGACTCCGTTCTTGNNCAGNGTTCTCACNGCTCGGCGAAGGTCGTCAGTTGTGTCGCATTCAATGGAGTTCCACCAAAGTTGACCCGCTGTGGTNGTAATGACNGGCCCAGAGCACAGCATCCGAGGGCCNGGTATCTGACCGCTGGCTATNGAATCTCGGAGCGTNAANCTCAGAAAATTACGGTCTCCGCAGTCACGAACGGTTGTCAGGCCGCTCTTGAGGGCAAGCAGGGAGTTTTTCNCCCCTTGGAGNGTCGCTTGCTGGTCATTCATGGCCCTGGACTCGTCGCCACCGGAGTTCCCGCCAGTTGATAGCATGTGGACATGGGCGTCTATCATGCCTGGCATTATCGTGCGGTCCCCTGCGTCGAACGCGTTGACGCCGCGNGGGAGCACGGTGGTTGATTGTGGCCCAACCGATACGATTCTGTTGCCTTCGANGACCACGACCCCGTCATTCAGGANTGGCCCATTCGTTCCGTCGATGATTCGGTTGGATTTTACAGCCCACCGGTTTGCGNTTGTCATCGGGTTCGGCTCCCTGTGCTCNTCTCGAGTTGCGATTATCGGATGATANNGNCCGAGCGGGATTGTATCATGTTCTTTCAGNNGATTGACTCANCGNCNCNCNGGGCACTANAGTTGNGAATCAAGACTTANTACTCGAATCANGGGGACGCAATGGNATATCAGGCTCTGCAACTGGNTCGNGAGGGTCACGTGGCNACGATCAGGCTNGACCGCCCTTCTATNATGAACGCGTTAAACCGTCAGTTAACCANNGAATTTCACGACGCTCTGGACGAAGTTGGCNCAGAATTCCCNGATATCCGGGTGGTGATCATCACCGGAAACGGGCCTGAGTTTTGNTCNGGNGCCGACCTTTCTCAAGCGAACAGGGNATCTTCTGAAGGAATGCCGCCTCTTTCGCAGAACGGACGCAAGCGCAGAATCCAGGAGCTTGCCCCTCACATTCGTCAGATACCGCAGGCGACGATTGCCGCTGTCAACGGCGTGGCGGCTGGCGGCGGACTTAGCGTGGCATTGGCTTGCGACATTCGTGTCGCCGCTGAGGAGGCGCGNTTCACGGCCATTTTCGTCAAGCGNTCCATAGTTCCNGACACCGCATCGTCCTACACGCTTTCAGTGGTCGCTGGGCANGCTGTGGCATCCGAAATGTCACTGACAGGGCGTATTTACGACTCNGAATGGGCAATGTCTAGAGGGCTTGTGAGTCGCGTTGTGTCCTTCGACAATCTGATGAATNAGGTCAACGACATGGCGACAGAGATAGCGTCAAACCCGCCTCTGGCCGTCAGGGAAGCCAAGCGTCTGATGTACGTCCACAGCCCTGACCTCCACCACGTCATCGCCCACGAGGACGAAGCCGCCGCAAGAATCACAGGCACNGAGGACCAGAAAGAGGCGATNAGNGCATTTCAANANAAGCGTNNGCCGCATTACGTCGGTAGATAGANTATGGGATCNTNAGGAGNCNCAGAAATCATGACGACCGAATCCGAAACTCTGGTCACCCAGGACATGATTGAAAGAAAAGGCAAATTCAGTGAGCCGAAGGTCGCGCCGCCGATCGCGCTTTCGGACATCCGAAAATGGGCCATCGCGGTCTACTGGCCTGACGAACCTCCGCCCATATACTGGGACGAGGGCTACGCGAAGACCACACGACACGGCAGCATAATCGCGCCTCTGGATTTCAACCCCTTCGCGTGGCCGGTTCACAGGGAGCCCGTTCCAGCAGCCAGAGCTTCGGCTGACGCGGCAGGAGTCGGAACCCGCGGGATGAACGGAGGCCAGACCGAGGAATATTTTGAGCCAATGAAGGTGGGAGACGTCATCTCCACGACCACAGGACTGACNGAGTGGGCCGAGCGCACAACCAGGCTGGGCCCCACACTTTTTACCACCACAGAGACGCGCTGGACCAATCAGAACGGNGAGTTTGTGAAGGTTCGGAAATCTATCGGCATCAGATATTAACAGGTCATCAGGAATCAGGAGATGTGGAAAATGTCAGTCAATGTGTATTGGGAAGATGTCGAGGTCGGACAGGATATAACGAATTGGTCGAGAAAGACCGATTTCATGCACTGGAACAGGTACGCCGCAGTGAACGACGAGTTCGTCTATATCCACATGGACGATGTCGCAGGCAGGGCGGCGCTGAACGAGCAGGGAGCCTTCGGTATGGGCAACCTCAGGTTCGCTTACTTGCACAACATGCTAAGAGACTGGGCCGGCGATGAAGTGCAGGTCCGAAAGCTGGGCTGTCAGTACCGCGCTATCAATCAGAAGGATGACGTGCTGACCTGCGTCGGCACTATCATCGCCAAACGCGTCGAAAACGGCAAGTATCTGGTTGACCTGACCGTAGATGTGAAAAACCAGGAAGGTCAATCGACCGCGCCAGGCGAAGCGACTGTGGCTTTGCCTTCTCGCAACGGCGACTAGGACCGGGAATCAGACCGCGACATCCTCCAGCCACTCCTTCGTGACCTCTATGCCGAAACCCGGAGCGTCACTGGGTACCAGATAGCCGTCTTTTATGGCCGGAGTGCCGGGGAGAAGCATCATCTCCTCCAGCGGGACGCCGGGAGGGGCCACGCCCTCTGACCTTTCACCCCACTCGATGGCAGGCATGGCGTAGCTCAGGTGCTGGCCGTACGGGTAATTCATTCCGGCGTGGGCGATAACTGTCAAGCCGTGGGCCTCGGCGATATGGCAAATTCGGACCAGCGCGGTGACGCCGCCTGCCCACTGGATGTCTGGCTGCATGATGTCAACCAGTCCGTTGGACGCTGCCAGCGCGAAAGGATGAGGAGTGTGCCAGTGCTCACCCGTCGCGAGGGTTACATCGGGTAGCCGTTGACGCACTTTGAAGTAGCCGTCCATGTCCTCTGGTAGTAAGTAATCTTCCAGCCACTTGATTCGATATGGCTTCAAGGCCTCGGACAGCCGCACTGTGTATTCGACGTTCAGCGACATCCATGCGTCGACCATAAGCTCGACGTCGTCGCCGATCACCTCTCTGTGTTGCGCGACGATCTCTTCGTTCTTCCGAAGACCCTCAATGCCTTCGAGAGGGCCGTGGGGTAGGAACAATTTTACGGCTTTGAATCCCACTTCCAGAAACCAAGCGATACTATTCTCTCTGCCGTATGAGACATCGGTGTTGGAGGCGTAGCAGAAGATTTTGTCTTTCTGAGGCCCACCGAGCAGTTCGTACACAGGTCGATTTAACAGCTTGCCCTTCAAGTCCCAGAGGGCGTTATCCACGGCGCTGATGGCGTAAGATGCTAGGCCGTGTGCGCCGTATTGGGCGGTGGTGCGCCGCATTATGTCCCAACACTTTTCGGTCGCCATCGCGTTTTGGCCTTCCAGCACCGGCCCGATGTGGTCGTTGATTATGCTGGCAATCGGGCCACTGAACAGTCCGAGACCCAATCCCCAGGTGCCGTCCTCAGCCGTGACGACGCANGCCGTGCGGCTCCAGTTTCCGCCTCCGGCAGCCAGGTTCGACTTCTGGTACTCAGGGTAACGGAGCATAGGACTCACCCAGTCGGGAGCGTTCTCAATTTTAGGAACTCTGGGTTGGGTAGTCATGTTGGGCCGAAGCTCAATGGGGACGGCTCTGATCTTTCTGATATTCAAATTTATGGTCTCCTGTAAATTTCCCCTCTGAGCGCGCGATTTCGCCTGTGGTTATTTGGAGAGCTTTAGATAAGGCCTTCTTGCTCCGCCGCCACCTCCAAGATTTCCCAACCGGTTGTGATCCCCGGAACGAAAGCCGTGCAACCTTCGCCGTCCAGNATTTCTTTGCCTAGAGGGTCGGAGTATTCCATCTCGACCAGGGCGTCGGTGAACATCTGCGAAACTTCTTCATCCATATCGCTCTGGCCTGTGAAACAGCAGTGAGANTANGCGGGGCTGTCCCAGAATTTTTGAATCCGTTCATGAACGTCGACGCCNTCGAGTTCNAATCTGAGCAGGGTCGATGCGCTGATGGCCCCGGCGTCGTACTCGCCNTCCNTCACTCGCTCGAANACNTCAACTTCGTCTCTACGNGTGTCCCCAGTCCGATCATCGAAGAAGGAGTAATNCGACAGGTCTTGCGTCGGATTTATCCCGGCTTCTTTGAGGAAGTGGTAAGCGAGCANCCCCGTTTGGATAGAGCCGCGACTGCCGAAAGCGAANCTCTTGCCCTTCAGNTTTTNGATGCTNNTGATGTCCGAACCAGCNTGTGAAATGAANTGGGTAGTGAAATCGACATCCTCGTCCCNCATNACCAGCACGCGCGACGGAACATCCAGCAAGCGTTGAATCTTCACATAGGAGAGAGGNCCGTTCCAGGCAACGTCGATCTCTCGGGANACGAAGGCCTCGACCAATGCGTCATANCCNGAGTACAGTACCCAGTCCGATTCCACCCCNCTAATCTAGGAGGTATTTNTGAAGTCCCTGGAATACGACCATNTGGGAGNTTGATGCAGTNCCNCCGAGCNTGAGCATTGTATTGCCTCCTTCGCNTGAGGTTCATCATCGAGCTTCGCCGAGGNATGNTGCGAGTGTAATCACAGGGTTATTCTGTGTCAATCGNGCCGATTGACTGNTNAAATCAACGTTGCTACACTCGCCGCATNANCTCNGGNGCGCTCGGNAATTTCAGCNTGTCCTTAAGACACAGTCAAATTATGAAGGAGTCAATNCCATGAGCCTCACACTTCAGGANGCAAACACGATGGTNGAAGCGGCGATTGCCAAAGCAGAAGAACTGAACATTCTGATAAGCGTTGCGGTGGTGGACGCTGGCGGACGCCTAGCGGCCTTCAATCGGATGGACGGCGCGATCTTNGCGGGGGTTTATGGCAGTCAGGGCAAGGCCATCGGTTCTGTAGCTTTCGGACGCAACAGNGGGCTAATGCAGGAGAGGGCGGGAGCNGCCATNGTCACAGGTATTCGGGCCGCCGAGGGCGACCACATGATTATGAGTCAGGGCGGTGTNGTGCTTCTCCGCGATGGCGTTGCGGCTGGCGCCTGCGGNGTCGGCGGCGGCACTGGCGAGGAAGACGAAATCTGCGCCCAGGCGGGGGTGGACGCCGTCTCATAGCNCNCGAACNTTGACANGTGAAAACNTGANTNCTGACACGTAAAGAAGGAGCAATCATGANCGACTATCAAATCTGGCTCAACGGCGATTACGTGCTTCGAAGCGAGGCGAAGATCGGCATGACTGACAGAGGATTCCGTTTGGGGGACGTGCTGTTNGACACCTCCCGCACCTACGACGGCAAGGTTTTCAGGCTCAGGGAACACCTGGAGAGATTGTATCGGTCCCTGAAGTACGTTCGCATCGACCCAGCGATGTCTATCGACGACATGGAACGGATTACGTTGGAAACAGTCGAGGCCAATGAAGAGTTACGGCGGCAGGAAAACGACGACTACATGATTACCCAGATCGTCACCAGAGGCGAGGGCGGAAGCGTCGTGAATCCGTCATCTCCNAACGTCTCCGTCTGGATCGACCCAATTGCCTTCGATCGTTACTCGCCGCTCTATCAAGAGGGCGCCCACGCGGTGGTGACCAAGACTCGAAGCTACTCGTCGGAGCAGNTNGACCCCAAGGTNAAGCACTACAGTCGCCTGAANTTCGTGCTAGCAGACATGGAGGCGGCGGACGTTGACCCCAACGCGTTCCCTTTGCTTCTCGACATGGANGGCAACCTTACCGAAAGCACGGGCGCCAANTTCTTTATTGTAACTGACGGCGTTCTCANNACNCCGGGGGACAGCAGCATTCTCCAGGGCGTGTCCCGCATGACTNTTATAGANCTTGCCGAGCAACTAAANATTCCGGTTGNCGAGGAAGACCTCCAACCCTACGATCTATACACGGCAGACGAAGCGTTCCTCACCAGCACTCCATACAGCATCTTGCCGGTNGGACGGGTTGATAACCGTGAAGTGACCGATAATATCCCAGGCCCGGTCACCAATCAACTTTTGGCTGCTTGGAGCGAACTTGTGGGAGTCGATATTGTCGACCAGACCGCGGAGAGAGCCAGGATGCACCCCGGTTAGCCGATGCTCGGCTTGTCGCTGTGCGTAGCTCCAAACGCCGTTGCCAACGACAAGCTGGCTGCAAAACTGAGCAGGTTGGTCGACACAGTAGAAGCGCCGATGCCAACAGATATACCAGATGGATTCTGCCGCGACGACGCCGAATGGATCGTCTCGTATAATCCCAAGCCCTAGCTTCATAGCGGGTGGGCAACCGAGCTCAATCCTTGTCGCACGTTCGTTTCATACTCGATGTCTCCACGATTTCCTTACGCCATCTGCGTTCACAACAGGCGCGCATCGCATCTATTTTGAAATCCGCGGTCAGCCATGCGGCCACGTGGCCTCTTTCAGCACTTGGTCATGCAATATAACCAGGTAACCATACCCATATAATGAATCCTTGCTATGAGCGCCCAAAATCGGGCGCTTTTTGTTTTCAGAAATTAACAAATTCTGACGATGTGCGCCCTCAACACCACCGTCAAGTATTGGCATACCAGATGGGACGAGGCAAATCACAAACAACGAAGCCGTCAGACAAACGGGGATAGAGAAAGAGAAACAACCGATGGCACAGCGTCTGCGCCAGGGCGAACAACGGGCCAATAGGACCAGCTAACCCTCCAGTTTGACCCAACAATCAATGTTCTTCGATCACGGGAACTTCAGGACATGGGCGCAGGTCGAACACAGAGCAAAGCTCAACCAGGCCACCCCTCGAATGACTACAACATACCGGTCCAGATAGCACAGTAAAGGAGAAGGTGGAAAACCCAGGCAACAAGAACGAAGGCAGCCGAGAATCAACAGTCCGGATATCAGAAAGGAACAATATCGAAATGACGTACTTTGAACGCAAAAATTTCGACACACCCAACAACACAATCACCTTGAGGGCGAAATCAATGAAAAAGCGACTCACATCCAAAGTAGTAGCCGGAATCGCGGCAGGCGTCACTGGTGACTGCTAGAAGCTAAGCTTGTGCATGGCGGATCAATACGAATTGTTAGACGTCAACTCCGACCCAATCGAAGAGCACAACATGTTCATTGATCCAGACCATCGAGATCGCGTCCGCCTGGTGGCGGCCAAAATTCGGCTGTGGCAGTATCAAGTGGGAGACGATGCTCCTCTCCCATCAGTGTAGTGGAATAGGGTTAAGGCAGGCAGGATTTCAGGTGTCAGGTCCAAGTGACGACGATAGTTCAGAATTTGTTGCGAACTTTGATGACCTGACCCGTGCGGATGGACTCCCAGCAGGCCAGGCCTGTCGAGACTACGCTTGCGCCGTCTCGGACTCCAACCCACGGGCTCGCGCCGTTTATTACGCAGTCAGCCATGTGGCGGAGCATGATGGCCATTTCACTCTTGTGACCTCGTATGGCTGAGGCGTCGGCGCGGTACTCCGCCGTGTAGGTACGTTCAGGAATTCCATTTTCGGGGTCGAATCGCATCACGCCGTCTCTGATCGTGCCTTTCATACCATAGACTGCGAACCCGTTCATCGGCACGCCGGGCGGGTCCACGATGCCATGGAAGGCGTTGATATGGCCGATCTTCCCGTTAGCGAACTTTACGTTGATAACGAAATTGTCTTCCTGAGGGTATTCGGGAGCGATGCCACTCCGTATGCCATAGCAATGCACCTCTATTATGTCGCCCATGAACCAACGCAGGCAGTCGATGGGATGGCACGCTCCGCCGAGGAGCAGATCTTGGGGCATGCTGACGCGCCACGGCGTCCGCTGATAGACGGTGCGAAGGTCATGGTTGTAGGAGGCCTCAGCCATGAAAAGCTCGCCTAACGCTCCAGAATCGCAGACACGTTTAGCGTCCATCAAGTCATGGCGACCTCTCAAGGTCTGGGTGATCAAAAGCACGAGACCAGTCCGGTCAACAGCCTCGACCAGACTTTCGGCCTCTTGCATCGTGTAGGCCATCGCTTTGGTCATCATCACGTGCTTCCCCCCGTCCAGTGCTTGAAGGACTTGGGCGGCGTGTAGCGGCCCGGGAGTGTAGATGCCCACAATGTCGATGTCGTCACGGGCAATCAACTCCGAGAAGTTGGTCGTGAGATTTTGAATCCCGTGCTGGTCACCGGCCGCTCTTAACCGTTCCGGGTCAGTGTCGCACAGTGTTGTCACTCTGATGGGAATGTCCTCGTGTTCAGGACGGTTGGCCTGGATGAGGGTTTCACCGTGGCCGAGGCCTGCGAGTCCTAATCTGAGTTCTTTCATTGTGATCTTCGCCTATTGTCGTCTGGTTAAAATTTAGAGATGTTTTGTACTGAGTAATGTTAACCCTGTGTTACCAGAGCCACAACTCAGAAGTCAGGTTTTGCCGCGTTTTACCGATGTGATCCGTTTGAAACTGCCATCATTCAACGAAAACGATACATTTGGCAAACCCCTTGCCAGCGGGCGCCGGACAATGTTTAATACGCCGCAGGAACTTCAATCCATATTTCCTAGGACAGCATGACCGAGCAATACGGCATACTCAGCGACATAACGGTTCTCGACCTCTCGGAAGGAGTCTCAGGTCCGTTGTGCGCCAAACTTTTGGCTGGCATGGGCGCCGAGGTCATCAAGATTGAGCGTCCCCGTGTCGGCGACGAGTCCCGGAACGCAGGGCCATTCCCGAACGACGACCCGAACCCGGAGGCAAGCGCAGCTTACCTCTATCTCAACATGGGAAAGAAGGGCATCACACTGGACATCGAGGCAGACACCGGATCGTCGATCCTCAGAAGGTTGGCTCAGGACGTCGATATCCTGGTCGAGAACCACCCCCCAGGCGTCATGGAGAGTAGGGCGTTGGGGTACTCGGACCTCGAACCGATCAATCCGGGCCTGGTTTACACTTCCATAACACCCTTCGGGCAAACTGGGCCATATCGCGATTACAAGGGGGGAGACCTGATTATCCAGGCTGTCGGTGCTCTGATGCACCCGATAGGATTGCCTGATAAAGAGCCCGTTAAAGTAGGAGGAAGCGTAGCGCTGTACTCCGTAGGCATGAGCGCGTTCTCTGGCACGATGTTGGCGCTGTACGTTCGCGACGTCGAGGGCTATGGCCAGCATGTTGACGTATCGGCGATGCAGACAGTGACCGTCACACAGATTCACGCCTCCATACACCACCAGTTTGGCCGCATTCCAACTCGCAGAGAAAGCACGCTGGTGGAGGCCGCCGATGGCTGGGTGAATCCAGGCCTTGAGATTGGCGTTCAGGAAGACACATGGAAGAAAGTCTGCGATCTGATAGGTTTGCCGGAGTTGGCCGACGATCAAGCGTTCAACACGCGTGAGGCTCGCCGCACGAACCAGCAAGACCTTCTCGCGATCATCGGGAACTGGGTGGCCTCCCAGCCCAAAGAGCAGATTTACCATACGCTTCAAGGACTGCGAACAATCGCCGGATATGTGGCTACGGTAGAAGATTTGAGAAACTCAGAACAGCTTCAGTATCGGGAATTCTTCAAAACCATAGACCATCCGGTGGCCGGAAAGGCGGCGTATCCCGGCACTCCTTTCTCCATCGACAACAACCCGATGACTCAAAGCCGCGCGCCCCTGCTTGGGGAGCATAATCTGGAAATCTACCGTGACCGGCTTGGCTACTCTGGACAGGAGTTGGGCAGGCTCCGAAGCACGGGGATCGTTTAATCATATGAATGGCCTTCAGATGAACAATCTGGCGTTAAAAGATCTGCGAATACTCGATCTGACACAGGTGGCTGTTGGCCCATACACTACGTTCCTGCTCGGTTTCATGGGTGCCGAAGTCATCAAGGTTGAAAGCACCTCGCGTATGGACATTAGCCGCGGGCAGGCGCGTCCGACACCACAAGGCTACAGGGTTTACCCTGACAATGATCCGGGCGAGCGACCGTGGAATCGGGCGGGTCACCATATTCACCGAAATCCCAACAAGCTGAGTCTGACGCTGGACCTGTCCACTGAACGAGGCAAAGAACTGCTCAAAAAACTGGCAACCTTGTGTGATGTTCTCGTTGAGAACTTCAGGGCATCGGTTATGGACAGGTTGGGTTTGGGATATGAGGTGTTATCCGAGATTAATCCTCAACTGATTTATCTCAAGATCAGTAGCCAGGGAGCGACTGGGCCTGAAAAGGACTATGGTTCTCTAGGCTCGACGTTGGAGCAGACAGCAGGCCTCGCCTCGGTCACAGGGTACGAAGACCGCAAGCCGTCAATGACCAACGAGACTTACCCTGATCCGGTTGGCGGCATTTTCAACGTGGGCGTGCTGCTGGGCACTCTGCGTCGAAGGCGCAAAACCGGCCAGGGTGCGTTCATCGACTTCTCCCAGAGGGAGATGACCGCGTCTATGTTAGGACAGGAATTTTTGGACTTTTCGTTCAATGCGCGAGTCGCGGAACCAATGGGCAACCGACACCCTATTTTCGAGCCACAAGGAGTGTATCCTTGCCAGGGGGATGATATGTGGGTCGCCATTTCTGTTGACTCTGAGGAGGAATGGATTGGTCTTTGCGACGCAATTGGCATGCCCCAACTGGCTCGCAACCCCAGGTTCGAGACCGCATTGGCCCGACGCCGTAACCGCGATGAGTTGGAGAGGTTCCTGACCAACTGGACCCGCGAACAAGACCACTACGATGCGATGCACACGCTTCAAAAGAACGGAGTTCCAGCCGGGGCGGTATTAAAAGGTGGCGAGATTATCAACGATCCGCACCTTGAGGAACGTGGGTTCTGGGACGAAGTCCATCACCCGGCAGCCGGATTCTATAAGCAAGTCACGACGCCGTGGGAGTTCTCGAAATCGGGACGCATCCAAACGATGCCCGCTCCGAATCTCGGAGAGCACAACGAATATGTGCTTTCCGATCTGTTGGGAATGACCTCACAGGAGCTATACGATCTGGAGGAGAAAGGCGTCATAGGAACATTTCCTATTGGAGCCGAATGAAAACAACAATCCGAACGCGGCTAACGAAACATTGCTCGTCGCTATGCTGATCAGTCGTGAAGCATCTGGTAGCCAGCATGACACGCCCTGATCCGAAGCGACCAGATTCTTCGCATGCGACCTCAGAATGGCAAGCCCTTGCTCCTGATGATCGAGAGCCTACTTCAGGGGAATGGCTTGACAATATGCACCGAATGAAGGGGGAACTATGGGACCCAAACTGGTTGACCATCTGCTGTACGAGCGGGAGGATAATGGGATACTGTGGATAAAATTCAATCGCCCAGAGAGGATGAACGCGATCCTCGGTTCGGCGGAAGAAAATGGCACTGTTGCCAAGGTCGGCGAGTACATGCGAGCCGCGGACGACGATCCTAAGGTGTGGGTCATCGTTTTAACAGGCGTAGGGCGCGGTTTTTGCGCCGGAGCGGATGTCAAGGGCGGCGTTCCAGACG
>PAIW01000077.1 GCA_002710885.1 Chloroflexota bacterium
TCAGAGAGAAGATCGAGCCTAATCCCAGCAGGCCGACCATCATACTACCCGGGCCGGGTCAGGGTTGCCGACTTTCGGGCTAGCTTACAGCGCTCGGGCACTCTTGTGGTATCATGTGGCCCGTCCAACCTCAAACCCGCCGAAGTGGACTGAAACATGACCAACCGACAACGAGCCGGCGCTCACCCCGCCTTCATGGGCATCCCAACTTACCTGTTCTCGCCCTACATAGAGACGCCCGAACAGCTAAAGGAGTCCGGCGCCGATGTTGCCATCCTGGGCGCGCCCGTTGACATGGGCGTGGTCAATCGGCCTGGAGCCAGGTTCGGGCCTCGGGCCATCCGACAAGCAGGGTACTTTGGCAGTCCGAATGACCAGCTTTACCATCAAGGACTGGGAGTATATCCGACTCAAGTGTTGAACATCGTCGATTTTGGAGACGCCTATTGCCCTCCTAGTTCTCTTGAGTTGTCACATGACGCCGTGCGGATGAAGGTCATGCACGCCGTTCAGGCAGGAACCGTGCCGATAATTCTGGGAGGCGACCACTCCATCACACTGCCTGCCGCAACAGCCGTGGCCCAGCATTACGGGTACGGCAAAGTCGGGATGGTGCATTTCGACGCTCACGCCGACACAGGCGACAGCAGCTACGGTGGAACGCTCATATCCCACGGCAGTCCGATGAGGAGGCTTATCGAGAGCGGCGCGATTCCAGGTCGAAACTTCGTCCAGATTGGCCTGCGAGGATACTGGCCGCCTGCGACTCTGTTCGACTGGATGCGCGAACAGGGGATGCGCTGGCACCCGATGTCTGAGATCGAAACCCGCGACTTCGACGAGGTAGTGGATGAGGCCATCGCCGAAGCCCTTGACGGCCCAGAGTATATCTACCTGTCGGTGGACATCGACGTTCTGGACCCTGCCTTCGCTCCCGGCACAGGCACGCCGGAACCGGGAGGCCTGTCGTCTACAGACCTTTTGAGAGCGGTGCGCCGAATCTCAAGCTCGGTAAAGCTAGTGGCTGTGGATGTCGTGGAGGTGTCGCCGCCCTACGATGGCCCCGGAGCCATAACCGCCGAGGCCGGACACCGGGTCGCGCTGGAAGCCATCAGCGCTCTGGCCTGGCAACGGTCTCGGGAGTGACGTTACTGAGCAATTTCACCTCAACGCTTCAAAATTACGCCTGCTGAGGGACGCTGCTTTCAACATTTCTCAAGAAGCTGGATATACGCGGCAGCGTCAGATCGCTTCGCTGGAACGCTTGGCCGTGGTCAAGGCCGGGGAATGGGACCATCGTCGCGTAGGGGGTTCCCTTCACGCAACGAGTGACGCCCCAATACAAAAAATCTTCCTTGCCCACGAAAAGCAGACACGCCATGGTCATGGAGAGCAGGGAATCCTCAATGCCTCCAAAGTCGCGAAGTTCGATGGACGAGGCGGTCAGTGCCTTCGGGTCGTTGTCCATCATGGCGGCCCTGCGTTCTGGCGGCAACTGTCGGCCACTGGCCGCTTCCATCGAAGCAACGACGGACTCCATTCCTTTTTTCAGCCCTTCGATACGTTCGTCCTCTGAGGCGTTGGTTCCAGCGGAGCCGTAGGGGTCCACCCCACCGATGATGATGGTGTTGAACCGTTCTGGCGCGTGCTTCGCCACTCCGTAACCGCTCGTACCGCCCAGCGAGTAGCCGATGTAGTGGGCCTTGTCGATGCCCAACTCGTCCGGTAGCACCAACCACGTCATCGGACTTGAGTTTCATGTCATAGGACTCGACATCGTGAGGCTTGGCGCTCTTCCCGTGGTCCAGAGTGTCGGCCAGAATGAGAGTGTTGTCATTTTTCAGCTCATCGACGTATCCTTCAGACCTCCATCCGCGCAAATTCCTGCGGAATCCATGCTGAACGATAATCGGAGGTCCGTCACCCTCAATCTGGTAGTGACTCTTAACTCTATTGTTGACTGTGTATGGTATAAGGGGGTCTCCTTGATAGAAGCGTGGAAATATCAAACTACCGCACGCGTTGAACCACGCGGCGGGTTGTGTCCACCAGGGCGTCGATTTCTGATTCTGTGGTCAGGGTGTTCAGCGCTCCAGCAGTTCCCGTCTGGAGAAGGATGCCCTCGTTCAGCAGGCCGGTGAACAGCGCTCGGCGCATTTGGGAGTCGGCTCGGATGACGTTGCGGTAATCGACAATCTCCTCCTCGGTGAAGTGGATGCCGAACAGCGATCCGATGCCCGTGACCTGAGCCGCCACCTCGAACTCGTCGAACACGGCCCTCAGCTTGGCTCGAAGCTCCTCGCCCAGCGCATTCATTCGGTCCAAAACCTCTGGCGTCAGATGGTTCATCGCCACTTCGCCAGCCACCATCGTCATTGGGTTGGCGTTGAAGGTTCCGGCGTGGGCGATGGTGGCGCCGTCGGTGGGGCTCAGGAGGTCCATGAGATCCTGACGTCCTCCGAACGCTCCCACCGCCATTCCTCCGCCGATAATTTTGCCCAGCGAGGTCATGTCCGGCGTCACTCCCAGAGTCTCCTGGGCTCCGCCGGAGGCAATTCTGAGGCTCTGCACTTCGTCGAATATGAGGATGATGTCAAGCTCGGTGGTTATATCGCGGAGGCCCTGGAGGAACTCCTTTTGGGCTGGCAGGTATCCGAAGGACGAGACCACAGGCTCCATGATTAGGCACGCCAGGTCGTCTTTGTTCTCTCTCAGAACACGTTCACACCATTCTAGGTCGTTGTAAGGCAAGACAATGACGTCCTCTAAGACGCTGGGAGGCATGCCCGGATGCTCAGGTATCGGAGTCGGGCCGGCGGGATCCAGCTTTTCGAGAGGGGGGTGGACGCTGACGGCCACATACTCGTGGGAGCCGTGATACCCGCCCTCGAACTTGGCGATTTTGTGCTTGCCTGTGAAGGCGCGGGCGGCGCGGATGGACATGAGAGTGCCCTCGGTGCCGGAGTTGGTGAATCGCACCGTGTCCATCGAGGGGATGCGTTCTGTGAGAATTTTCGCCAGTCGGACTTGGGCCTCGGTGGGGCCGGTGAAGGCTGTGCCTTTAGCGGCCCGCTCCTGAAGGGCGGCCACGATGTCAGGATGGGCGTGGCCCAGTATCAGGCTGGTGGCGTTTATCATGAAGTCCAAAATCTTGTTGCCGTCGGCGTCAATCATGTAGTGGCCCTCGCCCCGCTCGATGAAGTGCGGGTACGGCCCGAAGAAGGCGGTGCCGCGAGAGCTTCCGCCAGGCAGGTACTTTTCCGCATTGGCCTGAAGGTCGCGAGACCTGGGAGTCCTGGATACGTACTGGTCGACTTCTCGCTGAAGATTTTCCTGGTTGGTCATTTGGGTGACTCCTTCAAGTCTCTGATTTGCATCTGGCTTAATAGATATGTCATTCTTAGGCCGCAGCCGAGGAATCTCGCGCTTTGAAGCAACCGTTGTATCGCAACGATCAGATGCTTCGCTCCACTCAGCATGACATTGGGAGATGAGTGAGCAAATACAAAAGCTACTGGGCGGTCCAGCCCCCATCCACCACCAGTTCACTGCCGGTCATGTAGGATGCTTCGTCCGAGGCGAGGAACAGGACGCAGTTCGCCACCTCTTCGGGTTTGCCAAAACGCCCCTGCGGGATGGCGGCAATACGTTCGTCTCGCAGTGACTCATCATCGAGAAACACCTGCTTGACCATGTCCGTCTCGATCGGGCCAGGATGAACGGAGTTTGCGCGTATCTTCTCTGATCCGAACTGGACGGCTGTGGCCTTGGTCAAAAGCCGCACCGCGCCCTTGGAGGCGTTGTAGGCCGAGGAAACCGCGCTGCCTGTCAAACCTGCGGTGGATGATATATTGACGATGGAGCCGCCGCCAGCTTCCTTCATGGCGCCGATGGCCGACTTGCTGCCCAGGAACACGCCCTTTGCGTTGATGTCCAGCACGCGATCCCATGCTTCGACAGTCGTGTTCTCTACTGTCGCGTTGTCGAATATACCCGCGTTGTTGACCAGTATGTCCAGCTTGCCGAACCTGCTCACCGCCAGTTCGACGGCGCTCTGCCAGTCGTCGGCGCTGGTGACGTCCAGCTTCGTGAACACGGCCACGCCGCCAGACTCGTCAATCTCGGCCTCCAGTTTCTGGCCTTCCTCCTCGCGGACGTCGCCGAAGACGACCTTCGCGCCTTCCTGAACGAACAGTTTCGCCTCGACGGCCCCCATGCCTCGCGCTCCGCCGCTGATGAGCGCGANCTTGCCTTCCAGTCTCATAACTCGNCCTCCGGTCAACTTGGGTTCGATGGTGATTATACTCTTTTANGTGTCGGCTATCAGGTTTTCAGGCGGTCAAAGATGNCGCCATCCTCCACAGCCGCCACGCCCCGACTGCCCTTCAAGGCGCCTGCAATAAGAGGCAGGTCGACCTGGTTGCCGTGAGCGCCGTTGGCCCGCTCCACCGCGATGTGGCACTCAAGAATCTCATCTTCCGTGATGTACCGAATTTCTATCTCTGAACAAAGTCTCCTGATGTCGGTCGTTTGCCACGAGGCCTCAGTCTTCTAAAGCAGTGCGCTTATGTTGATTTTCGGCAGAGATTGGCCGGAAGTCCGAGTCCATTTCATACTGTCGATCAGTAATTGACAGCATCAACAAGCCCTCATATAGTCAGTGCTGCCCCGGAAAATACATGTGGCAAGATCAACGCATCCTATCCAATGAACAACTGTTGATGAACCAACGGGAGCCCAATATGGACATCCCCGAACGGTATGAAGACATAACCGCTGAATGGCTAACGGAAGCGTTGAGGTCTGGTGGTGTCATCGGCGACCAGACGGTCAGCACATTCCAGTTAGAACCACTAGGCGCCGATCGATCGCTAACTAGCAGTTTAGCTAGAATCACAGTGGGGTACGACCGACATGCCGATGGCCTGCCAGATTCGATGTTTGTGAAATTCGCCAGCCGCAACCCTGAGAATCGCAAGTACGCCGCCGACCATAGCTATTTCCGACGAGAGATTGAGCTATACAAAAATCTCGGAGGCTCCATCCCGCTGAACATGCCGCGTATGTACTTCGGATTGGCCTCAGAAGATTCGAATGTGGCGGTGGTTGTACTGGAGGAGATCAACGGCATCTCGAAAGGGTCGCTTCCACCTGAAGAGCGTCCGCTCACTGCTGGCGAGGCCAAACTCGCGCTGAAAGAGATCGCCAAAATGCACGCCAAGTGGTGGGAAGACCACACGCTTCATGAGCACAAGTGGCTCAACACAATTGACGGCAGCGACCGGATGCTTCTGTACCAATCATATGAGAAAGCGTGGGCGCGTATCAAGGACGTTCTGGAACCGACGCTTAGCCCTGATGCAGCGCGGATCTGCAACGGGCTATCGGACTATCTGCCGACCCTAATTTCTAAACTGAACCGCATTCCGACAACTCTATGTCACGGCGATTTCCACTCGGGCAATCTGCTGTGGGACAAAACGGGCAAACCAGACGCCGTATGGATAATCGACTGGCAGATAGCGAGCATTGGACCCGCGATCCTGGATGTCTCCTTCCTAATGTGCTTCGGTGTCTCGCAATCCGACCTGCCCTTCGTCCGCAATGAGTATCTCTTGGAGTATCACAACTCCCTCGTCAGGAACGGTGTGACTAACTACCGATACGAAAAATTCCTGAGTGACTACAGGTACGGATTGTTGGATGGACTGGCGCGTCTAACTGCTTTCCTCTCTACAGTGGATTTTGCCCAGGACAACGTTGCGGAATTTGCCAGCTCGCGTGTGGGCGCCGTAGCTGCTGCAGCCGAGGACGCTGGTTGCGCAGGCCTGATTTCTATCAGAAAGTCTGCTAGGTCTTGATAAGATCGTGGTCGATCTCGACGCCAAGCCCTGGCCCTTTCGGAACGGATATGAGGCCGTCGCTATCCACGATCGGAGGGTTTTTCATAATTGAGAAACCCTGCATGTAGTCGCCGATGGGCGGGTCGTGCAGAATCTCCAGAAACGGCGCGTGCCGCCACGAGGCGACCAGGTGCAGGTGCGCTATGACTCCCAGATTGCCGCCGCCGTTGTGAGGCACGATCTGCTTGCCGTGGAACTCGGCCAATGTCCCGACCTTCCGCATCGCCGTCAAACCATGCAACACCAGGACCTCAGGCTGGAGGATATCGTAAACGTTCTGTTGGCACGCTCTGAAGAAGTCGTTCAGGCCGGGCAGTCCTTCCCCTCCGGCGATGGGCATCCGCACCGAGGCGTTAAGTTGGGCAANCTGGTCGAATTCGAANCCGCGCAATGGCTCTTCNANCCAATAGACTCCNAGGTCTTGCATCACCNGGGCAGTGTCGGCGGCTCGNCGATAGTCCCANTGGATGCCCGGCTGCCANGTTCCGTTGGACTCGGCTTGGTTGGCNTCCACGGTGATGGTCATGCCGTCGCCGACTGCGTCNCGCACCATCTCGACCGTGCGGATGTCCTCNGCCATCGTAGCGTGGTGGATGCGTATNTTGATGGCTTTCCAGCCCTCCTCCATGAGACGAANNGCCATCTCCGCTCGTTCCTCTGGCGTGGACAGCAGTATCATGCTGGCGTACGGAACGACCCTGTCCTTGTCNCCGCCCCANANCTTATACAGCGGCTGGCCGGTGGCTTTGCCGATGAGGTCCCACAGCGCAATATCAACGCCAGCCGTGCCGTGATAGGCCGCGCCCCAAGCATAGTAACGCAGGACGTGGGCGTGTCTCTCGATNTCGAAGGGGTCTNCGCCTAACAGGTATTCTTTCACGTCAGGAATGAGCCTGTCATCGACGGCGGGGCCGATGCCGGTCAGTCCCTGATCGGTGTGGACTTCGACGAACGACGCGGCTCCAAAGTCCGCCGGCCGGCTTCTGCCGGGATCCCACGCAGGCTCCATCACTCCGATCGTTCGATATTCCTTGAATGGGACCGACCTTACGTCGGTAATTGTCAGTCGCGGATTCTCAGGCATAACCAGTCCTCATAGCGGCAGATGTGTTCTCTTGGGTTCGACAATGATACACCTGTCCCGTCGTCCTCAGAGGGCAATAGGCCCGGTTATCAATGCCTGGACGAACCAGCACATTGATTCCAGTGTGCGCGCCACGGTTCTCTCCATTAACTCTCAGAGAGACGTCCTGGGACGAACGATTTCGGCCCTGTCATGGGCGCGATGGCCACAGTGTCGACGCTACGCGTTGCCCTGTGGGGGCTCGTCGTGATCTGGATTTTGCCTCAACCGATATTTCTATATATTGCTCGAAAGCTCGCCCAGCCGAACGATACAGAATAGCTCAAAAATTATGGCGTAGCGTGATTAGACGACCGTCATGCTGCGCCCCGACTCAGCATGACGGTCCGGATTTCCATTGCCGGTGGCAACTGACCGGGAAGATTTCCTGACATCTAAAACCTGATACCTAACTCGCTGATTTGCGTATGAAATCCGCCACGCGCTCCCCTATCAGCATAGCTGGGACGTTCGTGTTCCCTCGTGGACAGTCTGGGAGTATTGAGGCGTCAGCCACACGGAGGCCTTCCAGTCCGTGGACTCTGCCATACTGGTCAACGACGGCCATCGGGTCCGAGGACGGCCCCATCTTGCAGGTGCATGATATGTGATGGCTGGTGGACACATGGGTCATCATCCAGTCGTCCAGTGCGTCGTCGGAGGCCATCGTCGCCTCGTCCGGGTCCATCGGACCTGCGGCGATGTGTTCCATCTCCTCTCGACGGAACAGGNNNGCCGAAAGCCTNATGCCATCGCGCAACCGTTGNCGATCAANCGGATGTTGGAGGAATTTGTAGTCCAGCGAGGGNTGNANGTTGAAGTCTGCCGAGTCCAGCTTNAACTCTCCGTGACTCTTGGCAAGATTNATAGTGACACTCATNACCAACGCCTTGATGTNATGCCAGTAGCGCATGACNAGAATCATNTCGCGATNCAGCGGNGAGTCCTGGGCAGTGTATCGCATTGCGATTTTTTGAGGNGCAACCCGGTCCTCNGGNANGGGGAAATCGTCTTTGGAATGCCATAGCACGGTGACNTTAGGATGGTCTCGAAGNTTTTGTCCCACGCCAGGCAGGTCTTTCACGATGGGTATTCCGACGCTGTTGAGTAGATCTGACGGGCCGACACCTGAGAGCATCAGCAGGTGAGGCGATCCAATCGCCCCAGCGCTTAGAATAATCTCNTGGCCTTCAGCCGAAAATTGTTCACTTCCACTTTCAACTTGAACACCCACGGCCCGGTCGCCATCGAACACCACTCGATGAGTAGTGGAATTAGGACGGATNGTCAGGTTCAAGCGATGCCTGGAGAGGGGNAGGTATCCNATGGCCGTGCTCCAGCGCACATCGTCAGGATTGTTCATGGCGTAGGAGCCGACACCAATGGCATCGGGATGATTNTGGTCTGGATTCTCTGGAAACCCTGCGCCCAGGCAGGCGTTGTAGAAAGCCCGTTGGTCAGGNGTCANAGTGTCCATNGGATGGCGGCGAACCACGATGGGGCCTTCGCTGCCGTGGAAATCATCGTGGAAGTCGGTGTCNGTCTCCATGTTGCGAAGGTACGGNAGGCACGCTTCGTAGCTCCACTCGTCATTGCCCAGCGAGACCCAGTAGTCGAAATCTTCGGGTATAGGNCGGAGGAACACCTGACCATTGATGGCGCTTGTCCCGCCCGTGACCTTCCCTCGGGGGACATCCATCGGTTCGGCCTGGTCGGTGGCCTTGCCGGTGAACCGCCAGTTGTGCCGGTCCTCGATNCCGAAAAGGTCGGTCCCGGTGCCCCAGCCGAACTTGAGGTCATCGGGCAGGCTCTCGAAATCAGAATAGTCGGGCCCGGCCTCTAGAAGCAGGACGGATTTGTTCGGGTTTTCGGAGAGTCGGGTCGCCAGGATCGCTCCTGCGGAACCGGCGCCCACTACGATGTAGTCATACTTCATTGAGCTTCCAACTTATGGTCAACGTGATGTTCTTCAGGCACAAGTCGTCACAATTCATCGCTGGNCGCGACCCGAATTCTGGACTTGGGGTGAGCCAGGTTAGCCAAGACCTTGTTGTGATGGTCAATCACTGCTTGCGCTGGGATATGAGAATCGCCAGTGGTGTGTCCATCGNTGACCAACGTCACGGAATATCCTTTGNNGAGCGCTACTCGGCTCGTCGTGTCGACACAATACTCAGTCTGAATACCCGTAATATAGACATGCTCGACATCATTTTCTGCCATCAGATCATCGNNCGGNGTTTCGTAAAAAGAATCAGATGACTCTTTTTCGACCACCAGGGCCTCGGGGTTTTTATCCAGATCGGGATGGAGACTCCAACGGGTGTTGCCTTTCATCAAAGGTTCGTANCTCNAGTGGCAATGCTGAATGAATACCACAACGCCGGAACTCTCCCGAACTTTCGAGATTGTTTTGNTTATGGCTTTTATGACAGAGGACCCTTCGTACGCTCCGCCCATCGGTCCAATCTGNGCANCGATTACCAGTATTGCTGATCTAGGCATTATTGGTAGTTCCCTTCAGAATGGCGTGGCANATTGCTTAATNTCTNCATGCTGAGTCGAGGCGAANCATCTGGTTTCTTATGGGATAAGCGTTGTTTTATTAACAACCAAATTCTTCACGCCCGTTNANAATGGCGATATTCGGCGACCAATTNTCAAGGGCAGNGAGGAAAGCCTACNACTTCTGCTTCTTCCGCAGTCCCGCCAGCACNTCGTTCAGACTNCCGGAGCGGAAGCCTTCGAGGTCAAGAGTCACATAGGAGTAGCCGATGGAGCGAAAATACGTGGTGACCTTTTGACGCGTGTCCTCGTCGGTCAGAATCAGGAAATCCTGAACCTCGACCTCGATGCGNGCGACGGTGTCGTGGTGGCGGACTCGAAGCTGCTTTATGCCCAGGTCATGCAGAAATTCCTCGGCCTTGGCAATACGGGTTAACGCCTCAACGGACACGGGTGTGCCGTAGGGGATGCGAGAGGACANGCAAGCCTGCGCGGGCTTGTCCCAGGTGGGAAGGCCCATGTCTCTGGACAGCGCGCGNATCTCGGCCTTTGTAAGCTCTGCNTCCACCAGAGGGCTGCGNACNCCGTACTGCTTGGCGGCGTTCTGGCCTGGGCGGAAGTCGCCNAGGTCNTCCATGTTGGTNCCGTTAGTGACGTGGGCGTAGCTCTCGCCTTCGNCGAANTTCATCAGGTNGGTGTATANCTCNTCCTTGCAGAAGAANCATCGATTNGGGTCGTTCTTGGCGTAGTCNTCGCGNTCGACCTCGTGNGTCTCGATTATCCGATGGTTGAGACCGATGCGCTGGGCAAGCTCGGTTGCCTCTCGAAGCTCCGAAGGGGCGAGGCTGGCAGACTGGGCGGTGACTGACAGGGNTTTATANCCNAGNACGTCGTTGGCGACGGNGGCCAGAAACGCGCTGTCCACACCGCCGGAGTAGGCCACGATGACCGAATCCATCTCTCGAATGATGCCTCTCAGGGCATTCATCTTCTGAGCGGTCGTGTTTTTGTCTATGATCTGAAGNTCAGCCTGTGTTGCCATGNTCGTTGCTCCGTCTCAATCAGATTTTGCGCCTGATCNGGAACTACTTAACTCTCAANCCTGAAAGAATGACTCNNTGNAATNATAGNCAAATACAAAACTATTNGGCCATCATTGCTTCTATTATTGCACGCATCTCGTCNGCGTAGTGTTGATANGAGCGATTCTGGTACTTGAGGANGNGTTGGGACTCCTCGGTGTCGTACCAGTCCACCCATCCGGGGGACTCCCGATAGACTGCNTCGTCGGCTGGCGCTCCCATAAANTCGTAGAAGTCGCGAACGTANTCTCGACCGCGCAGTTGCCAGGTTGAGCCTCCGCCGATGTTAAACACCTTGCCCCCNGCATCGGGAGTTCGGGCCGCGTTGAACAGGGCGTCAACGACATCGTCCCGATGGACCATCTCGACGCGCTGATCCTCCATGAAGGGCCACGGGTCGGGAGGCTCGAGGAAGGCTGGCACGGCGATGGCCGCGGTTCTAAGCGACACNGTGTTAGTGAGGNACGATTCCCGCATGATCCGCTCGCCCTCGATTTTGCTATCAGCGTAGATGTCGATGGCGCTCTGGGAGTTGGTGACCTTGACGGGCGGCTCCNTTGTGCTGGTGTCGCCGTATGTGCTGATCGACGATGTGAACACCAACATGGCGTCCGGGTTGGTCTTCTCCAGGGCGCGGATNATGTTCTCGGTGCCGCCGACGTTGACCCGAAAGGTCACGTCTCTGTTTCGTTCGCTGTTTGGGGGCAGGATAGCGGCAAGNTGAAGCACGGCGTCGACACCATCGACAGACCGGGTNACATCGTCGGCGTNGGTGATGTCNCCCTTGTTGANCTCGATGCTGTCGTTGTCTTCAAGCCCGGAGAAGTCCATCTGTGGCAGGTCGAAGATTCGGACCGATTGGCCCGCGTCCACAAATTTCTCGACCAACTGTCTTCCCACACTGCCCGCGCCGCCAGTAATGAGTATTGGGCCACTCACGTAAGAGTNGTCCCCTTCATTCCAGCTTTTTCGATGACGTTNTGAGCGGTGGCTATAAGCGATTCCAGCGCCGGACCGAAGTTGTCCCAGTCTTCAGACTGTCGAANCTCNAGAGCGACTGCGGCGTCTCGAACGGCTCCTCGCGTTGCTGGCACCGAGGGCATGGTCTTNAAGAAGAACGTTCCGCTGATCTCGTCGAACTTNTCGACAATCTCCANCAGCGACGCCTCCCACGCCTCGTCCTGAGCGCCAAGACCATCGGCTATCTGCTTGCACGATGCGATGCTTTCGTCCAGAAGTTCCTGTCCTGATTGTGGCATTTTCCGCGCTTTCTCCAATCCCATAAGGGGNCTTTCTCAGGATATTTGAATGTGCCGGTCACTGACAGGGGAGGGCATGATACCCTCCCCTGTCAACTAAATTATCGGTTTGCCCCAGTTACCTTACAACCGACTAACGCCTAGTTGTCGTCGGCTGGAGCCAGAACCTGTTCGTCTATCTCGGCGTGGTGGCCGTTTGTTGAAGGCTCGTAGTGCTTCTTCATGGCCTCCAGGTCCACCTCGTCGTTGCGGTCGAAGCCTCTGCCGTCGTGACGGTCATATGGGAAGGGTTGGAACCGCTCGAAGCGCTCGCCAAAGCGTTTGCGGCTGGGGCGGCGGTCATACGGGAACCGATACTTCTCCGGGTCTGCTGGGTCAACGTCCACCAGTTCGTATTCTCGACTTCCCAGTCCGTTCTCGTGGCCTGTGTTGATGCTTGCAACTTCACTCTGACCGTGGAAGGTCGCGGCGGCGGCTTCGAACTTGCGGTCGCCGGGATGGTGGGCTTCCATCANCTCAGCGGCGGAACCGGCTATNCCAGGGGTGCGNTTGGCGGCGTCGACACATGCCATGTCGATTGCCACTGCGTCCATGCTAGCGAACACACCCAGGTGAGGCACGATGGGCATGTCGGCGTGGTTCGCGCAGTCACAGCGAGGAGAGACGTCGATAGCCATGTTGATATAGCCGACTTTGTCTCGGCCCACGGTCTTCTCAACAGCGAGGCAGGCGTCAGCGATAGCCACGTCAACAGCGTCGAAGTTAACCGCCGGGATGTCGATGATGCCNCGAGGCCCCATGACGCCGAAGCATCCGAGACAGGTGGCGCACTTCTCGGCTTCCCATTCCAACTCGTCGTTATCGTTGATATGGTAGAGATNGAAGGGGCAGCAATCCTCAAGAATCTCCCAGTCGGGAGTTGCGGCCTTGCCCAAGAATTTTTCGGGATGGAAGGCGCCNGCAGANCCCAGACCGTAGTTCGGATGCCCNCCCATGTGGACGTTAAGNTTGCCTCGCTTGGACTGGGCGCCGATGCCCAGGTTCTTGAGNGCTCCGCCAATGACGCCCATGCTGTGACCCTTGAAGTGCGTGAGAGCGATCACCGCGTCAGCGGCGGCGATTGCTTGAGCCACGTAGGCTTCCTTCAACAGATAGCCTTCGGGCAGGTCAACGCGGAAGTCGCTGGTGCCGATGAAACCGTCGGCGCAGATGAAGGGGCAACCCAGGGTGGCTGAGGTGTATCCGTTGCGCTCAGCAGTCAGCATGATGTCCAACTCTGACGACCGGGAACCCCAGGGAGAGTATGTCGATGTTGTGGTGTCGCAAACGAAGGGCCGTCCGCCCAATTCTTTGATACGATCAGCCAACGCGCGAGCGTAAACTGGGCGAAGATACGCCGTGTTGTTCCACTCGCCGCAGTGTATNTTGATCGCCACCATGTCGTTCGGCTTGATCATCTTGTCCAACCCTGCCGAGTCGAACACTGTCAGCATCTTTGCTACCAGGCTGGTTTCGGTGGATTCGGAGTGCGCATCCATCCAGTGAACTTGCGATTTACCCATTACTCATGCCTCCCTGATTTCGGACGCCAATAAGGTACCATTTGATTCAAGCGAGCGTAGCATCGCGCCTGAACCTTGTCAATTGTTTTGACTTGTGTCTGCCTGTTCCCATTTGCCATAACCAGCGGTAAAATACCCGTACAACCCGGCGAGATTTCAAGGAGAACATCAGATGACTGAGATTCGAGACGAATTCGTTCACCCAGGCCCTCAACCCAACGGACTACAAGCCGCTGACGACGGCCTGTGGGTCATAGATCAGGTAGATAACCACCTCTATAAACTTGACTACGAAACCGGTGAAACGCTGGAAAAACTGCCGACAGAGACTGAGCACTCCAGCGGCGTGACCCTGGGAGGCGGACACCTCTGGGTGGCCTCGACCTTTACCCTTGAGTTGGTCCAGTGCAACATGGACGGCTCAAGCGTCGCAAAATACGACACTCCCGGCAAAGGCATTGTGNCCTTTGGCAACCCCGACAATCAANGNGTCTCGGGCGCTCACGGTATGGANTGGATTGACGACGANAACATGTGGGTCGCAGTTCCTCCAGCCCAGCGAGTCTATCTTATGGACCCGGGGACCATGANGGTCAAGCGATCGATNCCGTCNCCTGGAAACCGNCCTCACGGTCTGTTNATGCACGAAGGCTCCATGTGGCTCGCTGACACCGGAGCCTGCAAGGTCCACAAGCTCGANCCTGAAACCGGCGATGTNTTGGACGAAATTGACGTGCCTGCCCCAGAGNTCCACGGCATGACNANCCACGACGGCAANNTATGGTTCTGCTGCGCTGAGACTCGGCGGGTCTGCACNGTGCCTCTGCCTGCNTAGGTGGNCAGNTGTNAGGTGGNCAGGNTTGNTAACACATTCTGATTGCTGGAAGCTTACGGCTGAAAGCCCGTTTCCNTGACACCTAATCACCTNACCGGAGGTTCTCCCCAATGCNCAGCATCGACGATATGTGGATCACGCCAGGGCCTCGNCCCAACGGACTNCAGGCTGCAGACGACGGNCTGTGGGTGATTGATGCCGAGAATAGCCACATNTACAAGCTGGANTATGAGACCGGAGAGGCTATGNTGGANGCGCCCACCGACACNTATAAGTCCAGCGGCATGACCGTAGGCGACGGCGTCGTGTGGGTGGCCTCGACCCACAACTCGCGGCTCTACAAGCTGAACGNGGACGGCTCGACCATCGAGTATCTTGACCCTCCTGGGATGGGGGCGCGTGACCCACGAGACAAAGGCCCTGAGTACATCCGGCCCCACGGCATGGAATGGATGGACGANNGGACNATGTGGGTNTCNGTCAANCCCGCGTTGAGGAACTANCTCATCAACCCTGAAACGATGGAGGTCATCAAGTCTATACCAACTCCGGGCGCCGCCCCTCACGGCATCGCCTGGGATGGTGAGACCCTGTGGTGCGCGGACCGTGGCCNAGGGATAATCCACCGGCTCGACGCCGACACAGGCGAGGTGCTGGATGAAATTCCTGTGCCAGACCCAGAAGTCCACGGCCTGACCTATCACGACGGAGCGCTCCTGTTCTGTTGCGACCCCAGCCGCAGGGTGTGCCGCATCGAGATTTCCTGAATTTATCTTTTTCTCTGGAGTAACCCAATGCCCTTCGACAACATAGAATTGTTTCCCATGACCGCCGGTATCAACGCTGCNGACCACCTGACCCTCGGCGGATGCGACGTTGCGGACCTGGCCGCCGAGTTCGGCACCCCGCTCCTCGTGTACGACGAGGACACTCTGCGGAGCATGTGCCGTCAGTTCCTGGACGGATTCACCTCCCGATACTCCAACACGATGGTTGCCTATGCGTCCAAGGCGTTCCTCAACACGGCCATCGCAAAGCTGATGGCCGAGGAAGGCATGGGGATGGACGTCGTATCCGGCGGGGAGTTAGCCGTCGCCATAGCGGCGGGTATGCCTATGGAGAAGGTCTATTTTCACGGAAACAACAAGTCTCCGCAGGAGCTTGAGTTCGCGGTAGAGTCCGGTATCGGGCGCATCGTCATCGATAGCTTCAACGAGTTGAGCATGTTGGACGAGATCGCCGGAAACAAAGGAGTTGTCCAGGACGTTTTGGTTCGACTGTCTCCCAACGTTGACCCTCACACCCACGCCTTCACCACCACCGGCATTCTGGATTCCAAGTTTGGATTCGCCATCGAGACTGGGGACTCGGCCCGCGCCATCCGTCAGGCCTTCGCCGCTCCGAACCTGAACCTTGTGGGCGTCCACTTCCATCTCGGTTCGCCCATATTTGAACTGAAACCCTACGCCGACGCGGTGAACACGATCTTGACCTACCTCGCGCCATTTAGAGAGGAAGGTCTGGACCTTCAGGAGTTCAGCCCCGGCGGAGGTTTCGCCATCGGGTACACCCGAGACCAGCCACCGCCGGAAATCTCTGAGTACGCCGATACTATCGCCACCGCGCTCAAGGCTAAGTGCGCCGAACTCGGGTTCGGAGAACCGATGATGACTATCGAGCCGGGCCGTTCTATTGTGGGTCGCGCCGGCGTCGCACTCTATACTGTAGGGGCGATCAAAGACATCCCCACCGTGCGGAAATATGTCTCGGTGGACGGCGGAATGGGAGACAACATCCGTCCCGCCCTCTACGGCTCTCAGTACGAAGCTGTGGTCGCCAGTCGAATGTCCGACACCCCCGAAGAGGTCATCACGCTGGCAGGCAAGTACTGCGAGTCCGGCGACATACTGATTCGGGACATCGAAATGCCGGTCATGGAGGCCGGAGACCTCGTTGCCATCCCTTCGTCCGGCGCATACGTTCCGGCAATGGCCAGCAACTACAACCTGAATCCTCGACCGGCCATCGTAATGGTCAAGGACGGCTCGGCGCGGATCATTCGGCGCCGAGAGAGCTACCAGGATATGATGGCGATGGACCTGGTGTGAGGCTAGGAATTAGGTGGACACGTATCTGGTTTCGTGAAACCATACCACCCGATGCTCTATGACGATTCTGAATGCCTCCCGCTGAACCCTGAAAACCTGATACCTGACCACCTAAAATGAAGGACCCCTATGGACGAGATTAACTACGCTTCCGCCAAGACCATAGCCCAGGCCATCCGAGACAAAGAGATTTCCGCTGTCGAGGTCGTGGAGGCGCACCTGCAGCGTATTGAAGAGGTAAACCCGAAGCTGAACGCCGTTGTGCATCTGGCTGCAGACCGGGCGCTCTTCGAGGCTCGGGAGGCCGACGCCGCCACCGCTAGAGGCGAGTCGAAAGGCCCGCTCCACGGCGTGCCGATGACCGTCAAAGATTCTCACGACGCCGAGGGGTTGGTGTCCACTGGCGGAACCAAAGGGCGCGAGAACTTCGTGCCTGATCGGGACGCCACCACAGTCGCTAGGATGCGGGCGGCGGGGGCCATTGTGTTGGGCAAGACCAACACTCCAGAGCTTACGCTGGCCTTCGAAACCGACAACCTGATCTACGGACGCACCAACAACCCTTACGGGCTAGACCGCACCCCTGGAGGCTCCAGTGGCGGAGCAGGAGCGATCATCGCTTCTGGCGGTTCACCCTTAGACCTGGGGACCGACACCGGAGGAAGCGTTCGAGTGCCAGCCGGATTCTGCGGTATCGCCGGACTCAAACCCACATCCGGACGCGTTCCAAGGACCGGCCACATCATCTCTCACTCTCTGGGGGCCACCGACGCCCTGACCACCGTTGGCCCAATGGCTCGATACGTCGAAGACCTGATTCTAGCCTACCCGATAATAGCAGGCCCTGACGGGGAAGACCCGGCAATCGTCCCGATGCCCGTTGACGACCCTGCCAATATTGACCTCAAGAGCCTGCGAGTGGCATGGTTCACCGACGTTGGCGACGTGACATCTACTGCCGAAATCGCATCTGCCACGCAATCAGCAGCTGACGCGCTGACCGACGCTGGGGTTTCGCTGACAGAGGACATGCCCAGCGCGATACTTCGCACAACTGGAACCAGCCTACTGACTGCGGACGGAGGAGCCGGAGTTCGCAGAATTCTGGATAAAGCTGGAACTACCGAGATGCACCCCTGGGTGGGCCGGTTCGTCGAAGGAACTGATCCGCTGCCAGTCGGCGAGTACAGCGCTCTGCTGGAGGAGATCGACGCTTTCCGCTCGAACATGCTCGGTTTCATGGAGAACTACGACGCCATCCTTCTCCCCGTCCGTCCGTTCCCGGCCCCGCCGCACGGGAAGTCCATGACGCCGGAGTTTAGCCCCGGCAACACCTTCACAAGCTCCTTCAACACAACCGGATGGCCCGGAGCAGTTGTCCGCGCCGGGACGTCCCCCGAAGGACTGCCCATCGGAGTCCAGCTTATCGCGCGCCCGTGGCATGAGGACGTGTCCCTGGCGCTGGCGGCGGTCGTAGAGTCGGCCCTGGGGGGCTGGCAGATACCGCCGATTTAGCATCCATATACTGAAGGAGTCTCTTATGAACGACATAATCTACGCTTCTGCGACTCGAATAGCTCAGGCAATTCGACACAAGGAAATCTCCGCTGAGGAGGTTGTGCAGGCGCACCTCGACAGAATCGGACAGGTGAACGAAGCGCTCAACGCAGTGGTGCAACTATGCGCCGACCGGGCGCTCTCCGAAGCTAAGGCGGCAGACGAAGCGTTGGCGCGAGGAGACTCCGTTGGCCCGCTGCATGGCGTTCCGATGACGCTCAAGGACTCATTGGACACCGAAGGCATCATATCCACTGGCGGGACCAAGGGCCGAGAGTCCTTCGTGCCGTCGGAGGATTCCGTTGTGGCCGCTCGACTCCGGGCCGCCGGCGCTATCCTATTGGGCAAGACCAACACGCCTGAGTTCACCCTCGCAGGAGAGACTGACAACCTGATCTACGGACGCACCAACAACCCGTACAACCAGGAACGAATACCCGGAGGCTCCAGCGGCGGCGCGGCGGCCATCATTGCCTCTGGCGGCTCGCCTCTGGACATGGGGAGCGACACCGGCGGTAGCATTCGGATGCCCGCCCACTTCTGCGGAATCGCTGGCCTGAAACCAAACACAGGGCGCGTCCCACGCACCGGGCACATCGTTCCCTACGGCATGGGAGCCGTGGACGCTCTGACTCAGAATGGTCCGATGGCCCGATACGTCGAGGATTTGACCCTCACGCTGCCCATAATCTCCGGCCCTGACTGGCGCGACCCGGCCATCGTGCCGATGCCCCTGGGCGACCCCGCTGACGTGAGCATGGACGGGCTTCGCATCGCCATGCACACCGACAACGGCATCAAAACTCCGACGCCTGAGACCCAGGAGGCTGTCCGATCTGCCGCCAGAGCGCTGGAGGATATGGGAGCCGTCGTCGAAGAAGTGACTCCCGATGCGCTCGAAATGATTCCCGACATCACCGCTAATCTCAACGGAGGCGATGGCAGGGCGTGGGTCCGGCGACTTCTGGATAGGGCAGGCACCACCGAGATATCGCCGTTCCTCCAGAATCGGTTCGACAGCGCCGAGCCGATCTCCACAGAGCGGTTCTCACAAACGCTTGAGCTTCTGGACCAATATCGTAGCCTCATGCTGGGTTTCATGGAAGACTACGACGCCATCCTCTGCCCCACGGCAGCGATCGCCGCCTGCCCCCACGGTGAAACCTGGTCGGACGAGAACAAATCGGCTTTCACCTACACTGGGGCCTACAACATGACTGGCTGGCCCGGAGCAGTGGTCCGGGGTGGCACGTCGCTGGACGGGATGCCCATCGGAGTCCAAGCTGTCTCACGCCCCTGGCGCGAGGATGTGGCCCTGGCTATCGCGTCGCGCCTGGAGTCGGCCTTGGGTGGCTGGCAAAAACCGGAGTTGTAATCGCCAGTTCCACAGATGGACATTTCAGAGAGTGAACCAAACTTAAGGAAACCTCCGATATGAATAACGCACAGGAAGCCGCAAACTATCTGATCGAACGTCAGGCATCCCGAGAATCTCTGAACATCATGCTCCATGATTTCGCGCCGAATGATATGGCTGACGCTTATGCGATCCAAGAAGAATACTTACGGATACGCTCTGAAACGAAGGGCGCGATGGGTGGGTATAAGGTCGGATTGACCAATCCTTTAATGCAGCAGAGGGTTGGCGTTGATGAGCCGTGCGCAGGAGGCATTTTCGCTCAGGATGTCGTCGAATCTCCCGCTACGCTGAACAGCGCCGACTATGCCAATCTGGCGGTAGAATGTGAAATTGCGTTCACAATGGGACGCGATCTGCCGATCTCTGGGGCTCCATTCAATCACGAGAACGTTGCCGCTGCTGTTGAGTCTATCGCCACATCATTCGAGGTCGTGGACCTTCCAGAGGGCGAAATACGCAAAGGGCAAAGCAGGGCGCACATGCTCGTTGCGACGAATGTGGCGCAGGCAGGAGCAGTGCAGGGCGTTCAGGTATCCGACTGGCGTGACATAGACCTGAAATCGGCGCGCGGAATTGCCAGACTCAACGGCGAGGTTGTGGGTGAAGGCGTCGGGTCCGATGTCATGGGGCACCCTATGGAACCTCTGATATGGCTCGCCAATCTGTTCGCTCAACGCGGCGACGAGCTGTCAAAAGGCGAAGTCATCCTGACGGGAAGCCTCACGACACCGATAAACCTTGCGGCTGGAGACTCTGTGTCATTTGAAATCGAGGGCATAGGCGACGTGAGCGTGAACGTGACGTGATCTGACAAATGGACTGACATAACGACAGAAAGTCTGGAACCCTCGCGTAAACCAACACATGAAGGATAAAAAGTCATGGATTTTGGACTGAACGGCAAAACGGCAATCGTGACCGGAGGCAGTGTCGGAATTGGCAAAGCTATCGCCAGAGAACTTGCTCTTGAGGGCGTGGACGTCGCCATCGCAGCCCGAAGGCAGGACCTCCTCGAACAGGCGGCCAGCGAGCTATCCAGGGAAACCGGACGCAAGGTCGTGCCCATCGTCGCCGACACAACCAGACGGGAATCGGTGGAAAACCTGGTCAAGTCGGCGACGGATATCCTGGGCAGAGGCCCTGACATACTGGTGAACAATGCCGCCCTTCCCGGAGGTCTCGTGCTGGGGTCGCTGGCAGAATCTGACGAGGCCGACCTGATAGCAGACATCGATACCAAGGTCGTCGGTTACTTCCGATGCGCCAAAGCCGTAGCTCCTCATATGCAGAGTCAGGGATGGGGCCGGATTATCAACATCGGCGGGCTGTCGGCTCGGCGGGCGGGAACCTTCAGCGGGATGCGAAACGCCGCGCTGGTCCACTTCACCAAGACCCTATCCGACCAACTTGGACCGGACGGCATCACCGCCAATCTTGTCCATCCTGGAAGCACTCGCACCGAGCGGACAGGCCCGGAGCAGGAAGAACGTGCCGCCCAGACAACCTCCACTCGCCGCATGGTTGACGCTAGCGAAATCGGCTACGTAGTGACATTTTTGGCCTCAACCCGCGCCACCGCCATCACCGGTGAGGTCATAGCCGCTGGTGGCGGCGTACCAGGCGTCGTGTATCAGTAGACACACGACGCTAAAAGATGCAGTAATTTTAAATACGATCATAACGTCTGCTCTTGCTTGGCGCGATACCATTTCACAATTGCTGAAGTGTCCAGATATAGATTATCCAGTGGAATTGCGTGGATTTTATTCTACGAATCTGCGAAGCGAGGGCATTATGCCTAAATAGGTGGATTTGGTGTAGAAAACCGCATTCGTGATATTCTCGCAACCTCCGAATATTCTAGCCCAGATCACCACCTGGGGACGCCGTTTCTAACTCCTTGCCAAACCGCGATTGTATCCACTCGGCTCCACCCACTGGAGTTCGCTGGAATTGATCTACCGATTGGAGGACGAGATTCTGGTGTAAAAAGCTCTCTACTACAATACATAGCAAGAGAACTATCCCAACGGATTCGAACAGAGGGGATCAAAGATATCGAAGGAGGGTTTATTTCGAACCTTCACCTAGCNGATATTCGATTCGACTCCANCGGACAATCTATNGCATCATCACTCACGGGAACACAGTTCGATCTTTCAATATTCAGATTCATCGANAGGTGACTGNTTCCTGAATATCGACAACAGTTGTGTGAGGTTTTTCAATCCTTGTCAGTCTCCAAATCCCCTAATATAATGCCCTCATTATGGTAGGTACGTCTCTCAGACACTCATTTCGGCGGGGAGATTTATGGTTCTTCCACCGCCTGTAATTAAAGGCGAAACATGGTAAACCAAAACATCGCGTTGATGGCCCACCTGATGCGCCGCGCAGGGTTCGGAGCGACAAGGGACGAACTTGAAGCTCTCGACGGTCGGAGCTACGAGGCCACTGTAGAGGAGCTACTACACCCCGAAACCTCCCGAACCTCCACGCCGGAGGACGAAGACTTGGTTCGCCGCTACCATGTCGACCAGAACAGCCTGCTCATTCTCGACAGCGCTCAAGCGTACTGGATTTTCAGGATGGTCAACACCTCCCGTCCGCTGGAGGAGAAGATCGCCCTCTTTTGGCATGGGTTGTTTGCCACCGGATACACCAAACTCAACCAGCCCAAGGTCATCCTCAGCCAGATTGATATGTTCCGGCGTCGAGGGCTTGGCAGTTTCAGAGACCTGCTGGTCGAGATTTCCAAAGACCCGGCGATGATCTTCTGGCTCGACAACAAGGACAACCACAAGGACGCCGTGAACGAGAATTACGGTCGTGAAATCCTGGAATTGTTCACGATGGGTGTCGGCAACTACACGGAAGACGACGTTCGGCAGTCGTCCAGGGCCTTCACCGGCTGGAACATCCACAATTCCGATTTCCACGCCGTCCGCACCAACCAGGACTCGGTCTGGCCCTACGGCAGGATCGACTGGCAGTACGAGTATCGGCCCGAAGATCACGACAACGGCGAGAAACAATTCCTTGGGCAGGTAGGCGACCACAATGGCGAAGATGTCATCGACATCATATGCCGTCATCCGGCCACCGCACGGTTCATCGCTCGACACCTGTACAACTTCTTCGTGGCAGACGAGCCGCAGGTTCCGGCTTGGGACACGGTTCCGCCTCGTGATCCTCACGCTATCGAAACACTGGCTCAAGCGTTCGTCGAATCTGGCTATAACATCCGCGCGACGCTGAGAGTCTTGTTCAACTCAAACTTCTTCAAGGAATCCACCTTCGCCAAGGTGAAAAGCCCGGTGGAGATGGTGGTGGGAACGGCTCGGACGGCTGGCGGGTTCGAGTTCCCCAACGTAGTGGACATCCAACTGGCGTTGCAACCCGCCCAAATGGGCCAGCAGGTGTTGGATCCTCCCAGCGTCGAGGGTTGGCACACGGGCGTTGAATGGGTCAACACGGCCAGTCTGGTGAAGCGGGTGAACTTCGCCGTCGGCCAGTTCTCCGACACTACAAAGCCCGGCGTCAACTCGATGATCGACAGGATTGCGTCTTCAAATGGCAACTTGTCGCCGGATGATCTTGTGGAGTCGTGCCTGGACATCCTCGGACCAATGTCAGTGTCCGAAAAGTCCAGAGACGAGCTTGTCCAACAGGCTGCGGATGAGAAAGGCAACCAAACCACTGAGAATCGTATACGTGCCATGCTCCAGATGATCGTCTCCACCCGCGAATACCAGATGGCGTGAAGGTATGCTGTCGTTGCCACTAATAATATTCCCGGCGAAAAACCACCTGCCATGCTGAACGGAATGAAGCATCTGCGCTCGACAGCGCGGCGTTTGCTTGACTGACACCAGATTATTCATCTGCGGATTCAAAATGACAAGTAACTGACGGCTGAAAGCTGATTGCTGAAAGCTCTATTCAGAGGGGGTCTTCATGTATCGATACAGCCACAGCATCGGGCTTTACGCGCTGATGGGCCGAGGTTTCAACAATCCCGTTGACGTGGCGTTCGGCTCCAGCGACGTGATGTACGTCGTGAACCGAGTCGGCCCTGAAGTTGGCGTGCGGATGCCTTACAAGCGAATCACCATCTGCAACAGGAATCAGGACTATTTGGGCGAGTTTAGCACAGGCGGGACGGCGGCTGGAGAGATCATGTGGCCCGCCTCCATCGCCGTAGGCCCCAATGGAAACGTGTATATTTCCGACGAGGCACTGAACCGTGTTTCCATCTTCGACCCTCAGGGTGTTTTTCTGAGCATGTGGGGAATCAGAGGCACAGATAAGGGCCAGCTAACCAGGCCTGCTGGGATCGCCTTCGACTCCGACGGCAACCTACTGGTGGCTGACGGCCTGAATCATCGAATCCAGAGATTCACGTCCGATGGCCGGTTTCTCGACGCCTGGGGCAGCCAAGGCGCTGGAGACGGCGAGTTCAACATCCCATGGGGCATCTCGTTGGACAGCAATGGCAGCGTCTACGTCGCCGACTGGCGCAACGACCGAATCCAGAAATTCAACCCTCAGGGCTGCCACCTTGCGACA
>PAIW01000078.1 GCA_002710885.1 Chloroflexota bacterium
AGCCTTGACACCGTTGGCCCCATGACCCGGACGGCCAGAGACGCGGCTCTGATTATGAACGTCATCGCAGGCTACGACTTTCGCGACCCCTCTTCAGCCAACATGCCCGATGAGGACTTCACAGCGGCCTTGGGCCAAAGCATAAGCGGTCTGCGAATCGGGATACCCGACGAGTTCTTCTACGACATCATCGACCCGGAGGTCGCCGAGGCCATGTGCGTCGCCACAGGCATGATGGGAGAGCTAGGTGCGACCGTCGAACGGGTATCGATCCCCGTTCTGAATCATTCGCTGGCAATTTCCAGCACAATCCTCATTGCCGAGGCCGCAGAGGTGCATACTGAAAACCTCAGAGACCGGCCCCAAGACATCGGAGCAGATGTTCGCGGAAGACTCCAGACCGGCGCATTGACATCGGCCCGCGACTACTTGAAGGCCCAACGCGCCCGAACTGAATTCAACAACCAAATGGCCGAGGTCATGGAACGATACGACATCCTGGTGGCGCCAACCTCTGCCATCGGCGCGCCGAAGATCAATCAGACACATATCGAGATCGGCGGCAGACAGGAAAACGCCCTGTCTCTCATGTCCCGATTGACCAGGCCATTCAACATCTGTGGATTCCCCACTGCCACAATCCCATCGGGATTCACCAGCGCGGGACTTCCCATCGGCATGCAGATTGCGGGAAGACCCTTCGAGGACGCGACAGTCTTGCAAGTCGCCGACGCCTACGAGCAGGCCACGGACTGGCACACCAGGCGTCCGCCCGTGTAAACCCAGCATCAACGACCCGAAACCGACAATGATCTGGCGACTGGAACATCGAGTCACGAGGTCAACCCAACAACCAGAGGAGAGNATATTGACTTCACCAGCCACCCAGGGATTGTCCCTGTACGAAGCCGCCCGCGTGGCAGGCGTGACNTTCTCAACCGANGCCGTGCCTGAGGACAGATTCGTCGATGCCAACGACATGCGATTCCACTACCTTGACTGGGGCAACCCCGACAAACCCGATATGCTCCTCTTGCACGGTTTCGCCCAGCAGTGTCACTCCTGGGACTTCGTGGCGCTNGCTTTTACTGACAAATTCCACGTCAGAGCNCTGGACCTGAGAGGCCACGGNGACAGCGATTGGGCTCCCGATGGTGACTATTCNCCCGAAGCCCAACANAATGACATCAAGGGTGTAGTCCAGGAAATCGGACTGAAGGANTTCGTNCTTATGGGACTNTCTATGGGNGGGCGAAACTCCTTCACNTACGCATCGAACCACCCCGATGAGGTCCGAGCGCTGGTCATTGTCGANGCTGGCCCCGAGAACCTNCAGTCCGGGTCCCAGAACATCCGGCAGTTTGTCCAACAGGACGATGAGCTTGACTCCATAGACGCATTTGTCGACAGGGTGATTGCATACAACCCTCGCCGCGACCCTGTGCAGCTTCGNGGCAGTCTCGTCCACAACCTCAAACAGCTTCCCAACGGCAANTGGACCTGGAAATACGATAGCGCCCTGCGAGGAAGCAGCCGGCGCATGGGCCACGACCCGGCTANGACCGAGCGGCTGTGGGGTTACCTGGAAAACCTGACCTGNCCAACGCTGGTGGTCAAGGGCGAGCAGAGCGACATCATNGCCGCCGACACAGCGGCCAANATGCACAANCGCATCCCCAACGGCCAACTCGCGACCGTTCCGAAGGCGGGTCATCTGGTCATGGGCGACAACCCTGCCGGTTTCGAGGCGGCAGTCACAGAATTCCTGGACGGTTTCGCATAGATCATCCGACAAGGGGCCATCCCAATGCCGAGTCCCCCATTACTGCCCGTCGACGCACGAGAGCAGATCGAAGATTTGATAATTCCCTTCGACAATCACGGCTACGGGTTCGGATTGGACATCCAGGCTCAGATAGCGCTTCGGCGTCCGCTGGAGATCATCGACATCGCGGAGGACGCCTTGAAAGCCAAAGGTGAGCAGGTAGGCCGTTGAGTATATCTCCTGATAACAAGCGGTCCAGGAAATTTGCGGCTCAATGTCAACGCGTGCTACAATTCCCCCGAAGAAGAATAAGGACATAATAGTAAGAGGGACCCTAGGAGACAGGCTTGGATAAGGCTGATAAGCAGGCCATCATCGAAGAATACCGGACCCACGAGAACGACACAGGCTCAACAGAGACACAAGTGGCTGTGCTCACCTCTCGAATACTCAGACTCACACAACATCTCAGAGAGAATAAACACGACGAATCGACTCGTCGTGGGCTCCTAAAAATGGTAGGTCGCCGACGACGCCTGTTGCGTTATCTAAACGCCCAGGACGTAACACGCTACCGCACGCTTATCGCCAGGCTGGGCCTGCGCAGGTAACACACCGCCTCACATAGCGCCCGTTCGGGCGCTATTCTTCTTTCCGACAGGTCCCGCCCAGGAGGAATTGCGTTTCCATGACATCCAATTTTCAACGTGACGTGGGCCGAGACGTCGTCTCAATCGAGACCGGCAAACTGGCTCAGAAAGCCAACGGCTCTGTAGTGGTATCCAACGGTGACAATGTGCTATTGGTCACCGCCACAATGGCTAACCCCCGCGAAGGCATCGACTTCTTTCCTCTCACTATAGACGTAGAGGAAAGGCACTATGCCAGAGGCAAGATTCCCGGAAGTTTCTTCCGGAGAGAGGGTCGGCCCAGCACATTTTCAATTCTTATCGCAAGATTGACTGACAGGCCTATCCGGCCTCTATTCCCCAAGGGCTTCCGCAACGAAGTTCAGATAATCATTACGCCTCTGTCTCTAGACATGGAGACACCTTACGACACCCTGGCGGTCACCGCGGCTTCAGCCGCCCTCAGCGTCTCAGACATCCCTTTCGACGGCCCAATTAGCTGCACTCGTATCGGATATCTGGACGGGAAATACATCATCAATCCTTCATATGAAGAATTGGAGACCAGCCAACTAGACCTGGTGGTCGCGGGCTCCAAAAGCGGCGTCGTGATGATGGAAGCCGGAGCCAGCGAGGTTGGAGAAGACATCGTGCTCGAGGCCATCGAGCAGGCCCAAGAAGCCAACTTTCAATTGATCGAGCTTCAGGAAGAGCTGGCGTCAAGCGTTGGAAAGCCCAAGACCGACGACTACGAGCGACGGGGCTACGATCCAGAGCTGGAGACCAAGGTCTCCGACGCGCTGGGAAACCGAGTGCTTGAGGCTCTCAGGCTCGAAGGCAGCGCGAGCGATGACGCTCTATCGACGCTGAAAGCTGAGTTAAACGACACCTTCGGCGAAGATTACGACGCCAGGACCATCGGCGGCGCCTTCGAGACTGCATTGGACGAGTCATTCCGAGAACGCATTATCAAAGAAGGCTCAAGACCCGACGGCAGAGGCGTGAAAGAGATTCGCGCCCTGTCCGCGGAGGTCGCCCTTCTACCTCGCACCCACGGCACCGGCCTTTTCTCGCGAGGCGAGACCCAGGTGTTGGGGGTTTGCACTCTCGGTTCATCGGGCGACGCGCAGAAGATCGACACTCTCAGCCCTGAAGAGTCCAAACGATTCTTGCTTCACTACAACTTCCCGCCCTACTCAGTGGGCGAGGCACGGCGCGTCGGCTCTCCTGGTCGTCGCGAAATCGGCCACGGTGCGTTGGCCGAGCGCGCATTGACATCCGTTCTGCCCGACGAGGACGAATTTCCCTATACCATCAGGCTCGTGGGCGAGTGCCTAAGCTCCAACGGCTCGACCTCAATGGCAACAGTATGCGCCTGCACTCTGGCCCTCATGGACGCCGGAGTTCCCATCAAAGCCCCTATAGCTGGCATCTCCGTTGGCTTGGTCACTGGCGACAACGGCGAATACGTCACGCTCACCGACATCCAGGGATTAGAGGATCACGTCGGAGACATGGACTTCAAGGTGGCAGGCTCCCGCGAGGGCATCACTGCCATACAGTTGGACATCAAAGTCAACAGCATCAGCTATGACATCATCCGAGACGCGCTGGAGCAGGCCAAAGAGGGTCGACTCCAAATTCTTGATGTGATACACGACGCCATCGAAGACGTTCGCGAAGACCTCAGCCCCTACGCCCCCAGGATGGAGACCATCCACATTCCTGTGGACAAGATCGGTGCGGTCATCGGCCCGGGCGGAAAGACCATCCGCGGGATCGTAGAGGCCACCAAGGCGACTGTGGACATCCAGGACGACGGTTCGGTGATCATCGGCTCTTCCGACGGCGAGGCCTCTCAGTTGGCGATTCAGATGATTCGAGACCTCACCCGATCCGTTGAAGTGGGCGAGATTTACACCGGCAAGGTCGTTAAGACCATGCCGTTCGGAGCTTTCGTCGAGATTCTTCCGGGTCGCGATGGAATGGTCCACATCAGCGAGCTTGCCGATTACCACGTGCCCGCCGTCGAGGACGAGGTGAACATGGGAGACGAGATAAACGTCATCGTCATCGCAATCGACGGAGACAGGATTCGTCTCTCCAGAAAAGCCCTCCTCGGTGACGANGACGACACTGAGGTCGCCGAGCGAGTCGTCGCCCAGGCCNGATCCGGCGGTGGTGATCGAGGNCCCCGCAGANNCGGNGGNGNCGACAGGGATCGTCGCGGCGGCGGCGGAAGNTCCGGTTACAGGTCTGNCGGNGGTGGAAGGNCCGGCGGCGGAGGGCGNGGANNCGACAGGTAGACTGNACAAGCATCTTCTAACCCAACCCGAGAAGGAGNTTTTGCCTTGGCAACGATCAACGTAGTAGTACACGGAGCGCTTGGCAAAATGGGTCAAGAAGTGCTGCGNNCAGTAACCAACGCANNAGACATGACGCCCGTTGGGGGAGCGGACGGTAGNGCCGANCCCGGCTCGCTGGCCCTCCCCGACGGCGCTGGCATCGTNCCAGTGTCAAACGTGCTGGCCGACATGCTTGAAAACGCCCATGTGGTCGTCGATTTCTCCAGCGCANCCGGNGCNATGGAAGTGATGCGGACAACCGCTNCAGGTAAGGTTAACGTCGTCATCGGNTCGACCGGCCTGAGCNAGGAGAACTACGACGAAGCCGNAANCCTCGCTAACGANCATCAGGTAGGCATAATCATCGCCCCCAANTTCGCCCTGGGTGGCGTGCTCATGATTCACCTTGCAAAGGNCGCNGCCAAATACTTCGACTACGCCGACCTGACCGAGATGCACCACGAGGCCAAAATCGACGCCCCGTCNGGCACGGCCATCGCCATCGCCAACGCCGCCGTCGAAGGCAAGGGCNGCCCCTTCACCGCTCCCAAAGCCGAAAAAGAACTCATCCCCAACACCCGTGGCGGAGACTCCNACGGAGTCACGGTCCACAGCGCCCGNATGCCGGGTCGCATGGCCCACCANGAGTTGGTATTCGGCACGCTGGGCCAAACNNTGACCATCCGGCANGACTCNATCAACCGCGAGAGCTTTATGCCCGGAGTGACNATGGCAATCCGCGAGGTGGTCAACCGCACNGGCCTGACGGTNGGCCTCGACAAGCTCATGGGGTTGTAACCCTCGACACTTTCGATNAATTTNAAGAGGCGAGTTCCTGCANCATCGCTTCTTTTTTNTTGCGGTCTTTCTCGACATCTGCAATCTCGCCATAGCGCNAACACTGTTGGCAATCGAGTGCCTCACGCGTTATCATCAAACGTACGAACCGACACATTTATTTCCGACCGGAGGCTAACGTGAGCGAGTGTAAAATCGCTTTGATCGGCGCGACGGGCGCCGTGGGGCANGTGTTCNTGNGCATACTGGAAGAGCGNAATTTTCCAGCCTCTGATATTCGNCTATGCGCGTCTGAACGCTCATTCGGCAAGAAGATCAAGGTNCGCGGCGAGAAGNTGATNGTCGAAGAAGCAACGCCTCAGNTACTGAGCGAAGTGGACTTCGTGTTCATCTCCGCCAGNGGGTCAGTCAGCCGCNANATGGCCCCANTCGCCGTCGATCNGGGAGCNNTCGTGATCGACAAAAGNTCGGCGTTCAGGATGGACCCAANCGTCCCTCTAGTGGTGCCTGAGATCAATCCCGGNGACCTCCATGACCACCACGGNATCATCGCCAGTCCCAACTGNACAACAACCCCAATGGTGATGGCCCTCAANCCTCTNAACGAAGCCAACCCGGCCAAGCGCATCGTCGCGGCCAGTTACCANTCGGTGACCGGNACGGGGGCGTCAGCNGGCGAAGAGTTGCTCGCTCANTCGCGGGACGTNNTGGACNGAAAAGATGCGAGCNTGNACGTCTATCCNCACCAGATAGCCTTCAACNTATTGCCTCATGTCGAAGAATTTCTCGAAAATGGCTACACNACCGAGGANATGAAGATGCAGAACGAANCACGCAAAATTCTGCANGCGCCTGACCTCAAAGTTTCGACAACNTGCGTCCGGGTCCCTGTGATGNTCAGCCACGCCGAGGCNATAAACGTAGAGTTCACAGACCCCATNAGNCCAGGNGAAGTNAGGGAGATTTTGTCCACTATGCCAGGCGTCCGTGTGGTGGACGATCCTCAAGCAAACGTGTATCCTATGCCCGTTCAGTCGGAGGGCGAGGACGATGTGTTCGTCGGCAGAATCCGTAAGGACATCTCCCTGGACAACGGGATCGCGATGTGGCTCACATGCGACAACCTACGCAAGGGCGCCGCCTTAAACGCCATACAGATCGCGGAAGANATGTTAGCCAGAAATTTGCTTCAGTAACGCCGNAAGGAGGGCGCAGTTATGGCAGANATTGGAAGGCTTTTAACCGCAATGGTAACGCCATTTGATGACGATGGTGAGATCAACTACAAGAAAGCTCGCAAGCTAGCCANNGCNCTCATCAACTCCGGCAGCGACGGNCTGGTAATCGGNGGNACCACCGGAGAATCNCCCTCGATGTCCAATGACGAGAAGATCAGGCTGTTCGCCGAGGTCAAGGAAGAGGTTGGAGAGCAGGCAGCGGTGATCGCCGGAACCACCGACAACAACCACCGCAATTCCATCGAACTGTCCAAAGAGGCCGAAGGCGTCGGTGTCGATGGCCTACTGTTGACTGTCCCGGCTTACAACAAGCCACCTATGGATGGCCTTTACGAACATTTCAAGGCTATCGCCGCGGCAACTTCGTTGCCAGGAATCTTATACAATGTGCCGTCTCGGACGTCGTTGAATATGGACCACGCGACGACNNTGAAACTGGCGGAGATCGACAACATCGTCGGCGTCAAAGAAGCCTCAAGCGACCCGGTTCAGATCACCCAGATTATCGACGGCTCNCCCGACGGCTTCCGTGTATGGTCCGGAAACGACGACGANACATTCTCGATAATGTGCACCGGAGGATATGGNATTGTCAGCGTCGCGGCCCACATCATCGGCAAACAGATTCANTCGATGATGGGCAAGATNCTAGAGGGCGANGTCGAGAGCGCGGCGGCNGAGCATCGTCNCATGCTCCCGATCTTNAANGCGATATTCTGGGTGACCAACCCGGTNCCCATCAAATACGCCGTCAACCGCNCAGGCATGGATATCGGCGGNACCCGACTNCCGCTNTGGGGGCCNGACGAGGCCTTCAAAGCCAAGTTCNACCCAGTTATGGACNACTANGACNTTGATCTGCCTGTGGACTGANCCTCANCANATCNAATNTGAAGACTTGAACAAAACNNATANGNGNNNGCCATGNGCCNGCCCNTATCTGTTTTGTTCAANTTCGCGAATTGCGGTCGTCACATCCGCGTTTGTCTCGCNCCGACGAACTNTCGAGGCGTAGGGNGCCAACATTTCGCCTGNCGCANCACGAGTGATGGNGCCGTCGTCAATCGGGGANGACGGAAGCAGCGATGTGTCTGANGTGTANTACGTTTTCGCGTGCCTTAAGAACCGGATCAGCCGCCTGACGCCCGGATGCGGATGTCCCCTCGCGATGCTCCTCGACGCGTGCCGATAAACTATCCTCCACGCGGCCACCCGAATTCCAGCCAGATTATAGTGTCCGCTGATGTCAAAAGCGCCTCAATCCACCGTAGGAAGGCGCCTTTTGTTATTCAATCTGGCTGCGAAGCCAAGTCAGATACAATACGGACGCGCTCGTGGATGGGTCCAGTGCCAGAACCATGAGGATCATACGCCACGTCGTCTAATGAGTAAGAGGGCACAGCGATTTGATCCGACAGAGACTGAGCCAACGTCGTTTTGCCGTTGCCGGTACCGCCTATGATACGAACGCGAATACAATGGGCGCAATCCCAAAGCCCTTAACTAGTCAGGCTTCGATCAAGGGCCTGACGAGAATCGTTTCGTCCCTATGCGGCCCGGTCGAGATAACATCAATCGGACAGCCGATCAATTCCTGGATGCGGTCGACGTAGGCGCGAGCGTTAGTCGGCAATTCTTCGAGACGGCGAACCCCAGCCGTGGGCGTGTCCCATCCTGGCAATTCCTCCAGAACCGGCCTGCACTTTTCTAGAGCGGCCACGCCGCCGGGGAAGTCCTGAATCTCGTTCCCGTCCTCGTCAATATATCCTGTGCAGACCTGAACGCTTGGGAACCCATCAAGCACGTC
>PAIW01000079.1 GCA_002710885.1 Chloroflexota bacterium
CCAGGTCGCCGCGCAGATCCGCTGCGATCTTGTCGAGATGCTGCTGGATGTCGTCGACATGGACATAAAACATGGTGTACGGCGCGCTGCCGTTGGGTGGAGCGAATATGCCGCCGTCGATCCCGCCTTGCCCTCCTGTTTCGACGATGCCGTAATTCAATGCTTCGTCAACATTGACCTTCCAGTCAAAAATACCGCTGTAAAACTCCTGAAGCCTCGCGGCGTCCTTGCCCGCAATTTCCCAATGCACCACCGGTTGCCCCATTCTCGCTACTCCTCAAATCATGAAAGTGGCTCGGAATTCCATTATTCTCTGGTTTGAGGATAAGAATAAAGCAGTACATATGTTCGTGTCAAGGTGTTAGGCGACGATTTTGCTAGCGTTTAGAACAACTGGTCTTCAAACAAAACGAGAAGGATTATGTGACGTTCACCAACTGACAGAATCTTGCAGATTCGAATGCAGGATTGTTTGGACCGCGGCAGCTAAGGTTTCTCGCCTCGGGCCAGTTTAGAAGCTAGCGCGTAGTCCCGTTCGGCCTCGGCCCTTCTCCCCAACTTCCAAAAAACCATTCCACGTTGGCCGTATGCGTGCCAGAAGTCTGGGTCCAAACGAATTGCCGTCGAGAAATCCTCTATCGCTGCTTCGAGGTCGTCCTTGTCAGCCTCAGCGATGCCGCGGTTGTTATAGGCGTCGCGGTAATTGGCGTCCAACTCCAACGCTCGGTCGTAGTCGTCGATCGCGGCGTCGGGATTTCCCAGCCCCCGGTGTGCGATCCCTCGGTTGTTCATGGCAATTCTGTCGGTTTGGTCTAGCTCTATGACGCGGGAATAATCAGAAATGGCGGAGTGGAAGTCGCCAATGTCCAGATAGGCGTTTCCTCGCAAGAACCATGCACGTCGGTCGTCGGGGTTGCCGTGGATGACATCTGAGAGATGCAAAATTGTGTTTGTGACGTAATCACGGTCGCTGGTGGGGCTGAGGTCTGGGTCTGGAAAAGGTCGTTCCAAATTACTCGCTCATACCCATTGTGAGTATGACCTTCCATTCCTTCGGTGTCACCGGTTGCACCGAAAGACGGGAGTTTTTAGCCAACACCATATCTTTCAATTCGTTATCGGATTTCACCTGTGAGAGGCTGATGGGACTGCGGAACAACGCTTCGGCTTTTATGTCCACCATGTACCATATCGGACCTTCGGGCGTGCTTTTTAGGTCAGGATGTTCAGATTTTGGATCCCACGCTGTATGGTCTGGATAACCAGAGCGGGACACAACGGCGTAACCCACAATGGCGTTAGGTTTAGAGTTGGAGTGGTAGAACAGCACGCCGTCGCCCACCTGCATATCGTCGCGCATTGTGTTACGCGCCGCATAGTTGCGGACGCCATCCCACTCGGCTTCCCCGCCCTCCTCCGTCTGAAGGTCTTGGAATGAATAGACGCTAGGTTCGGATTTTACGAGCCAATATCGACGTGCTGGCATGCGGCGCTCCTCCGAAGAGACGTTTCATATTTAGTGTTCTCAATATCGACCATTCGTCAGATTGATTGCTAGCAGAAGTTTTGCTCGATTGCGCGCAATATCGGAAAATAGTGAATCGCNAACAGCGCGAGTCGAGCGGCATCGCGATCTCGACTCCNTTCTGGTGANTGCTACGATTCAGGAAGACAAGCAGATGCGCGCCTCACGCCTATGAATATTATGCGGATCACGTAGATGATCTCGCAAGCCTACAGCTTTCTGATCGTTGGCATGCTGATGCCAACGATTGCCACAATTCCAAGGCAAATGCCTCCAAGCATCGCCATCCCCACGGACACTCCATAGGCGTCACTTACGACACCAGCCAAAATTGCTGCGACCGACTGAACACCCATATCGAGGAACGTGATGCTCACGACCCGACCATGAAGACGTTGCGGCGTGATTTCCAACAGAGTGCTATTGTTGGCGGCTCGGAATATTGTCTGGCAGCCACCTATCACGACGGCGACGGCGAATGCGGCCAACAGCCATTTCGCGCTGCCCAGGAGAATAACAGCGCATCCATACGCCAGACCGGTTGACAGCATGATCCAACCTTTGCGTCGAACTTTGTGGGATACCGCTAGCCAGAATCCTCCGACCAATGCTCCGATGGCCCCGACCGACTGGATCGCTCCGAAACTAGACGAATTGGCGTTCAATACCTCAGTCACCAACACAGGCAGGAGCGTTATGTAACTGAAGCCAAATGCCAGTGGCCCGATGGCGAGAATCACCAGAGTTAGCGCAGTCCGGTTCTCCGCCAGCAGGTATCGGAACCCTTCAACAAACTCGGATCTGAATGAAAATGATTTCTGACTAGAGGCGACGGATACGTGGTCTATCATGATGGTGGAGCCGATTATCAACACATAGACGACCACTGCGATGATGTACGCTGGCGCGACATTGTCCCCTGCCACCGCGATCAGGAAACCGACTCCTGCGGGCCCGATTAGCTTGGACACGTTTATGGCTATTGAGTTCAACGACAGCGCGTTGAGCAGCAATTCGCCTCCAAGCAACTGAGGAATCAACGATGTCCTGACCGGTTGATTCATCGACATGCCAATGCCGAGGAGAAACGCGGTGAGATATACGTGCCACAACTCGATCCAGCCGCCAAGCAGCAGGACTGCCATCGCGATGTAAATGCACAGGCTCCATGTTTGGATCACTACTAGGATAGTGCGCTTGTCGAATCTGTCAGCGATTACGCCGCCGACAAGGCCGACGGTTATGAGCGGCAGCGCACGAAATACGTTCACAAGGCCGATGGCGGTTGCGGACTCTGTAAGCTGCCATGTGAGCCAGCTACGCGCTACCTGGTCTGCCCACATCGCTGATGACTGCCCCATATCGCCCAACCACAACAGTCGGAAGTTGCGGTTTTCAAGCGAAGCGAACGGGATCAGAAACTTCTGTAGCCAGGCGCTTTTGGGCGCCGATTCCACCAGACCGGGGGAAGGCGACGGAGGTTCCTCGTTTCGATGGTCAGTGTTCGCCAATGATGGTGTATCCTATCGTGTGGACGCAAACCCGGTGTGTCAGCGCCAATTTATGTCGAGTGGAGAAGCGTGTCAAGCGAATCGTCAAATACTGGAGGCCTCGAAGTTACGACGCCTAGCGAATTTCTGGGCTTTGCCGTCGGTGACGACCATCGACTGGCTGACTGGCCGCAAGTAGTCGACTACATGCGCCTGCTCGATCAGGAATCCGATAGAGTTTCGGCAATCGAAATCGGCAAAACTACCGAAGGCAACCCTTTCCTCCTCACGTTCATCAGCTCTCCGGACAACATCGCGAATCTCGATTCGCACATGGAAACTCAGCGCCGGCTCGCTGACCCTGACAAAATATCCGACAGCGAAGCAGATGAGTTGATCGCTGACGCGCGATCGGTCGTCGCGATTACATGCAGCATCCACGCAACCGAGGTCGGTGGGACGCAGATGTCGTTGGCGCTGGCTCATCAACTGGCATCAGAGGATGATTCTCGTGTTCGAAGAATCCTCGACAACGTCATATTGATTCTTGTGCCCAGTTTGAATCCCGACGGCCTGATAAAAGTGAAACGTTGGTACGACGCGACCCGCGACACGCACTACGAAGGCTCCATACCACCCTACCTGTACAATAAATACACCGGCCACGATAACAACCGTGATTGGTTCATGTTCACACAGATAGAGACTCGCCTGGTCGTAGACCGCTTGTATAACCGGTGGCGCCCACACATCGTATTCGACATTCATCAGACCCGTTCCGACGGGATGCGTATGATTCTGCCTCCGTTCGTCGACCCCGTTGGTCCCAATGTTGATCCGGTGTTACAGAGCGCGCTTGCCGCGTTGGGGACCCATATGGCATCTGCATTGACGGCTGCCGGAAAATCCGGTGTTGCGGTCAACGTCGTTTATGACTCGTATAGCCCAAGCAGGTCGTATTCTCACTACCACGGCGGCATACGAGTGCTGTCTGAAGCAGCCAGCGTGAGAATCGCGTCGCCTATCTCGATTGATCGCACCCAATTAAAGAGTGACCGAGGTGAACGCCCAACTGCGAAATCTTGGAACCACACCATGCCTTGGGCTGGTGGGAAATGGAGCCTCAAGGACATTGTGGAATATGATCTGATAGCTTCTCTCGCATGTCTGGACAGCGCCGCGAGAAACAGGGACACTTGGGTCGGAAATTCGTTCAAAGTGTTGCGGCGGGCTGTGACTACGCAGGGCAACCCATACGGTTACGTGATCCCTAAAGAACAGCACGATGCTAGCGCCGCGGAGGAATTGATAAAGGTGTTGGAGTTTGCCGATGTCGAAGTTCAAGAATTGACCAAGGAAGTGGAGCATGAGGGCCTGGCGCTCAAGCCGGGCGATAATCTAGTGTTGACGCTTCAACGATTTGGAACATTCGCGCAGACGATGCTGGAAACTCAAAAGTATCCCGACATCAGGCATTACCCCGGTGGCCCTCCCAAACACCCATACGATTCGACCGCCCACAGCTTGCCTCTGGCGATGGGAGTCACAGCGCATGAGCTAAATAAACCAATCGAACCGTTGCCACGGTTGACCGATCGCAGGAAACAAGCCTCATTTCGCTACGGTCAAGTATATCCTGAAGCGTCGGCTTACGCGATAAATTCCAAATCGAACGCGTCCGTGAAAATTGTCAATCATCTTTTGGCTGCCGGATTTCAGGTCTCAAGAGTTTCGCATTCGCTGCACAACGGAAGCGAAATGCTACCGCCTGGAGCATTTGTGGTTGAATCGGGGCAGCAGTTGATTGAATCCTTGCGGGATGCTTGTGACGGAAAATTTCCTGATATTTCGGGAACAGATTCCGAGACAGTCGCCAACGCCGTCGAACTGAGGACTCCGAAAATAGGCGTCTACCAGAGTTACGTGCCTGCCACNGAAGAAGGNTGGACCAGATTCATCCTCGACGAATACGGATTTCAGCATGANCCGGTTTGGGACTGGGCNATTCGAGAAACNGACCTGTCCCGACGNTTCGACGCTATCATCATTCCACATCAGACAGTGAGGCAGATACAAAGAGGCTTCAATCAGGCTTCGTATTCNAAACGNTATTCAGGNGGTCTCGGNGACGCTGGGGCNGCAAGGCTGAAACAATTCGCNGAAGCCGGCGGCACGCTGATCGCATGGGATGGAGCAGCCAGATGGGCGACCCGGCATTTCGACCTCCCNGTNGTCAACNTGCTGGCCGGGCTGACCCANTCAGATTTTTTTGTTCCGGGCAGTTTATTGGACATNCGNGTCGACACCCAGCATCCGATCGNATACGGCATGCCNANCAANGCGGCGGCGTTGTTCATGAACGGCCCGGCTTGGCGTGTGAACATTGGCAAGTCGATAGCAACGTATTCNANGGAAAAACCGCTATTNAGTGGTCTNTTAATCGGGTCCAAAAAAATAGCTGGGACAACGGCNGTCGCGGCTGTGCCGCTCGGCAAAGGCCAGATCGTNATTTTCGGATTCAGGCCACATTTCCGAGCGCAGGCGCGTGGAACTTACAANCTGTTTTTCAACNCGATATATTCCAGTGTTATGNGTAATCATCAAGGGGATTGATATGACCACGACCCTAATTTGGGGCAAGCAGGTTNTGACNCGCATAACNGGANCGTCCAGCGCAGAGGTAATTACTGACGGGGCAGTTGTACAGCGAGACGGCGAGATCATTGAGATTGGCANTTACCGCGACATGAGAGCCAAATACGANGTTGACGANGAGATCGGCGGCTCGAATCAAGTGGTGATCCCCGGCCTCATCAANGCTCANCACCATGTCGGGTTGACCCCGTTCCAGTTAGGAGCCCTNGATGCTCCGCTNGAANCNTGGATTATCTCTCGGTGGGCGATGCGGGACGTTGATCCATANCTNGACACCTTGTATTGNGCCATCCAGATGATTGAGTCGGGAATCACAACCGTGATGCACAACCATATGGCCGCAAGACTTCCTGCNGATGTTGGTCTGTTCGATGCGGCCTCTCAGATTGTTGACGCCTACGAAGACTCTGGAATGCGGGTGGCGTTCTCCCTGTCCCACCGCGACCAGAACCATCTGGTTTATGAAGACGACGAGAAATTCCTGGCTACCCTGCCGTCAGAATTGGCGAGCGGAGTCCGNGATCACATCAATGCCCGCCCAATAACACTGGAGGATTACCTGACCNCGAATGCGGAATTGCTGGACAAGAAACANTCAGACAGGACGAACATTTTCATCAGTCCGCACAACGTTCACTGGTGCTCTGACGACATGCTGANAGCGATGAGCGACTTCGCTCGCCGCAATAACACNGGACTGCACATCCATCTNCANGAGACGATCTATCAAAAGATGTATGGCNGTCGTNATTGGAGCAAGACTCCNTTGGGCCATNTGCTNGAACTTGGCGTTCTTGGCCCNGAAGTTTCGTGCGCTCATGGGGTCTGGCTCACAGAATCNGACGTNGATATTCTNGCTGAGACTGNGACGGCGATCTGCCACAATCCAAGCTCAAACCTGCGTCTCAAGAGCGGNGTCGCGCCGATAAATCGACTGATNGACAGGAACGTCACNGTCGCTATTGGAATCGATGAAGCTGGCATCAACGACGATAACGACATCNTCCAAGAGATGCGCCTGGCTCAGAAGATTCATCGNGAACCGGGCATATCNTCCAGGTCTCCGACNTCTCATCAGGTATTNGAATTGAACACNGTGAACGGCTCGAAANTCACGTTCTTCGAAGACCANATAGGCACTCTNGANCCTGGGAAANGGGCCGATCTCGTTCTGATCAACATGGACCGTATNGAGGAGCCGTATCTTCATCCTGACACAGACATCGTCGACGCTTTGGTGTTCCGGGGCAANGGTCTTGACGTTGACACCGTGATCGTCGANGGTGANGTGCTGTTNCGAAANAAGGTCTTNGANCNTCTCGANAAAGCCGACGTGANTGCNCGATTCAAAGATTCATTGGCCCGGCCNCTCACCGAGCGNGAAATCAGCCGTGGNGCGTTGTCCANACAATTGATGCCCAGCATCGAAAAATGGTTCTCTGCATGGCCGNTGGAGACTGGCGACCCGCATTATACATACAACCTGGCAGNCTGAGNGNCGCTGGNCACAGATCAACGAGGATCAGTNTGNCGGGTTTGTAGCTCNGATACAGCCTCTTCCTCTGGGGCTTTGANGGTTCTGAAAGTCATGTATAGNGCAGCGTTATAGGCTAATTTGATGAGAGCCCCNGTAANCATCGGNGCGCCGATGAATGTGGCCTGGGCGACCANCCCGGCTAACGCGGGGCTTATCGTTTGGGCGAAGGTGCGTCCCAGATTAGTCATCCCGGCCGTCGCAGTNCGTGCCTCNGGTGGCACAATNGCCATCGAGTACGACTGGCGGGTCGGGACATCCATTTCGTTGGACAATTCGCGAAGCATGAAGAAACCGACTGCCAGCCAATAGTTGCCCGTCAGAGCCATAAATATCATGAAAGAATTNGATATCACTTGAGTGGATGCCATCGTGGCTATTAGCCCGATGCGCCCAGCAAGCGGAGTGGCAAGCGCTAACGACACNCTGTTCAAAATCTGACCGGCGAAGAATATCAAAGCGATCGACTCAAGACTGACGCCGAATCTTGATGTGAACCAAAAAGANATGAACGCGTTGACCATGAACCCTCCGCCCAGCGCGTCCATGGAGAACAATGCTGTGAGTCGGATCATNNTACTNCGNGTCTCTCGAGGCATCGTTCTCTGNACATCNNTGGNGGCCATNTTCTTGCGCTCTGCCATTGGCGTCAGCAACCAGTAAACCCCAACNCCGGAAAATGCGACNCCGGCGTACGCCCAGAACATCATTTTGAAGGAGTCAAGTTCNCCAATGCCGAACCAGGCCTGCAAAACGGCGGGGACTGCAATCACCAGCGAGCCGAGGGCCTTGGTGAGGCGACCGATGATGTTGTACCAGGAGAACGCCGNCGTCCGACTCNTCGGNTCGACTGNCTGGGCCAGNATCGNCATATCAAGTGACAAAAACGCNGTGCGATCCCCGCCAGTAGACGTGGTCATCGCGATGAGTGAGATCAGAACCAGTCCAGTTACGTTAGATGCGAAGGGGTACAGCAANCCTCCAATGCCCATGAGAACAGCCATGACCAACAGCATGCGTTTNCTGCCGATGGTGTCCCCGCGCCAACTGGCGATGGCGTTGGAAAGCGTTCCGCCACCCATTATCGCGCTGAACACCAGTCCCGCCTGCAGCACGCTGAAATCCAATANGCTCAGGTAAACACCAAGAAAAACGCTTAGNAAACCGTAGTCCAACGACCTCAGCGCCGAGGCGGNAATNACCACGGCGCCGTCCCTGTCCATCGAAGGAAAGATTCGTGAACTTATTCGGACTGCCATTCANTAATGCCTGCCAANCCGATAGCGCGAATNGCGAAATTGAGATTCNNGTTGANGACTTCNGAGGTTACGCCGATAGCCGATCNAGGATGTCNGTAAGCCTGTCAGNGCGAGCGTCGGCGTCATCCAATCGCTCNCGGTCCTTGTCNACAACTTCCTGAGGAGCCTTGGATAGGAACTGCTCGTTGGAGAGNCGNCCTGCAATCTTGCGGCGATAACCANTCAGTTCGTTCAACTCGTCCTTCAGGCGCGTCTTTTCTTCTTCGATGTCCACGAGGTCTCCAATGGACATGGCAAGCGTTCCGGTGGTTATCACCTGGGAGGCTTCGTTGCCNGTGTTTCCTGNTCCGTTGGCGCTGGACGACAGCGTTAACGTGATTCCTGATTCGNACTCGATGAACCGCGTNGANTCAGTGAAAACTTTNGCAAACTGCNCNGANGTGTTGACCGTCGCAGGTATTTTCTCATTGTTCTGAATACGGAANACCGCCCTGANNTTCCTTGCGGCGCGTGTCAACTCAACGACCGCTTCGATTTCGCGCTCGGCAGCATCGTCGAATTTTCCGGCATCCGGNTTCGGATATNCCGCCACTATGAGCGCTCCGGANTTTTCGCCCTGTTGAGGCAAAATGTTGNTNAGAGCTTGCCAAATCTCCTCGGTCACAAATGGCAGGAATGGATGTAGCAGTCTTAGAACCCGNTCAAGCACATNGGCCAACACTGGCAATGGCGATGGNGACTCCNCNGCCCTTATGCGAATCTTGGACATCTCGATGTACCAATCGCAATACTCGTTCCACAGGAAGTCGTGGATTGCAGTTTGCGCNTCGCCGAACTGGTATTCCTGCATGTGCTGGTCGACCTGCTCNGCCACCCGATTCAGGCGACTGACGATCCAGCGGTCTTCTCGATGTTGAANATCGGCGACNTCTTCCCAACCTTCAAGAGAATCCGCTTTTNGCAGGTTGGTCATCACGTATCNGGAAGCGTTCCACAGTTTGTTGGCGAAGTTTCGGCTNGCCTCCAGCTTGCCCTCGTTCATCCTCATGTTGTTGCCNGGGGCTGTGCCGGTNGTCAATGCGAATCTGACCGCATCCGCGCCATACAAGTCTATAATCTCCAGAGGATCGAGGACATTGCCCTTAACTTTGCTCATCTTGACACCGTCCGGGTCCAGCACCATTCCNTGGAGATACACCGTGTGGAACGGCTCTTCGCCCATGTTGAAAAGGCCGCTGAAGATCATNCGCGCCACCCAGAAAAACAGGATGTCGTGGCCNGTCTCCATGACCGCGGTTGGGTAGAAATAATCTAAATCCTCGGTCTGTTCCGGCCATCCCAAAGTCGAGTGGGTCCACANNGCNGAGCTAAACCANGTGTCAAGCACGTCAGGATCGCGGTGGAGGCTGGATGAGGCGCAATTTGGACACTCGGTCGGGTCCTCCATCTCGACGATGTGTTCTCCGCAATCATCGCAGTAGCAAACAGGAANACGATGGCCCCACCAGAGCTGGCGACTAATGCACCAGTCCCGGATGTTGTCGAGCCAGTTGAAATAGATTTTGTCGAACCNCTCAGGNACGATCTTGATGCGNCCCTCGTCCACCGACGCCCTTGCCGGTTTCGCAAGAGGCTCCATNCGTACGTACCATTGTTCAGACACCAAAGGTTCNACGACTTCGTCGCAGCGCTCGCAGNGACCCACCGAATGGNTGTAAGGNTNGATCTTTTCTAGCGCAAATTCTCGGNCCAAATGATCGACTATCGGCGCGCGTGCTTCAAGGCGGTCCTGGCCTTCGTATGTTCCGCCATTCTCGTTGAGCGNCCCGNCATTATTGAGGATGTTGATCGTCTCAAGACTATGACGTTGGCCGATCTCAAAGTCCGCAGGGTCATGTCCGGGCGTGACTTTCAGAGCGCCTGTGCCGAACTCNATGTCCACAGCTTCGTCNCCGATTATGGGAATTAACCGCNCGACAATTGGCAGCTTCACGCTTTTGCCAATCAGGTGTTTGAATCGGTCGTCATTAGGATTCACTGCAACNGCGGTGTCTCCCAACATCGTTTCNGGNCGCGTTGTGGCAATCGTCACATGACNATTGCCATCTGCTAACGGNTAGTTGAGGTAATAGAGATTGCCCTGCTCCTCTCGATGCTTGACCTCTAGATCAGACAACGCGGTCCGGCACCGAGGGCACCAGTTGGTGATNCGGTTGCCNTTGTAGATCAGCCCTTTTTTGTACAGGTTNACGAACGTCGTCCGCACCGCNAGGCTGGGGANACCGTCAAGAGTGAACTTNCGNCGGCTCCAATCGCATGAAGCGCCGAGCCGTTCCAACTGAGTGTAGATTCGGTCTCCGTAGTCGTCCACCCAGCTCCAAATGCGTTCCACGAATTTNTCTCGTCCCAGGTCATGNCGAGTTATGCCGTCNGACGCNAAAAGCCTCTCGACAACCACCTGAGTCGCGATTCCCGCGTGGTCCGTTCCCGGAAGGTAGAGCGTNGGCTCGCCTTGCATCCGGTGCCAGCGCACCATNAGGTCTTCAAGCGCGATTGTGAGGGCGTGTCCCATGTGAAGTTCGCCCGTAACGTTGGGTGGGGGCATGATGAGTGTGAACGGTTTTTTGGACCTATCGATCTCAGGCGTGAAATATCCGCCTTCAGTCCAGAAATCGTATATNCGCCCTTCNACTGCGCCNGGCTCATAGGCTCTTGGAATTTCGTTCGGTTGCTNANTCTGGGTCATGGTTNCCNCTGTGTTGANATTCNAGGATCAAGNATAGTTAATTCTANTCGNCGTTCGGGATTAGCGTCAACGGCACCATAGCTAATGTATTATGGTTGNAGNATGAATCGAATTCGCCAACTCGGACCAGGACCGCCCATCGGATTCATCACNACCNTGGCGGCTCTTGGATTGTACCTACTGACAGTCGCCCCAACGTTGAGNTGGGGATGGCGCGATATTGGCGTTGACGGCGGCGATTTACTGGCGNCAGCCTACACCCTGGGAGTACCCCATCCNTCTGGATATCCGACGTTTATGCTGTTGCTGAAAGCGTTCGGCACGCTGGTTCCNGTGGGCGACTTCGCNTTTAGAGGNAACCTGCTGTCCGCGCTGTTAGCAGCTGCANCGNCAGGTTTCCTGTACTGGTTCGTCTATCGAATTTCATCGAAGCTCGACACTGAATTGCCGTTGATGGTTCGGTCGGTTGTGTCATCGTTCGCCGCGTTCACATTCGCGACGGCGCCGCTGTTTTGGTCCCAAGCAGTTATTACCGAAGTTTACACACTGAACACATTTTTTGTAGGAGCATTGTGTGTTCAGGCAAGTTATCTAACCGACCGAAGTCGGGACCGCGTTAGACTGATGGTGATTACTGGCCTGACTCTGGGAATAGGGCTCGGGAATCATCTGACCCTGTTGGCGGTCGCGGTTCCGCTGGGCTTCTGGGTGATTGTGCGAGGGAGCATTTCGCGATCATCTGGCGTGAATTTTATCATTGGTCTGCTAGTCGGTCTATCGGTGTACATTTATCTGCCGATTCGCGCTGCAGCCAATCCGCCGGTTAACTGGGGTGACGCAGCATCGTTGTCAGGACTGTTCTGGGTCGTCAGCGGCCAGGCTTACCAAGGCCTTGTATTTGGATCACCGATTGATTCGCTAGGCCAGAAACTGATCTCGTGGCTGGAGTTAGTATTCGACCAGTTGAACCCGCTTGGCTTGTTCTTAGCCTTCGGCGGAACATCGGCGCTGTGGAAATCTGAACGATGGTTGATGGGTGCGACCGGGATTTCCGCGGCGTGTCTGCTGGCATACAGCATTTTTTACAACACCTTCGATTCGCAAGTCCTCACGATTCCGGCTTTCTTTATTATATCCGCGTACTCTGGCTTGGGACTATTTAGCATATTGGCGAGCGTCTCGAAATGGGCAGTCGATAATATTAATGGCGACAGCCCAGATTCTTTGAAACGCAACCTACCAGTTGTGGTTCTGATCCTGGTTGCTTTCGTGGCGGTTCCTACGACCGCGATATATCTGAATTATGACTCGCAGGATCGGAGTGAGGACAGGCGAGCGTCTGCGTATGCCGAGCGGGTTCTGGACACAGTGTCTCCGGGAGCAATCGTGTTGAGCGATACCGAGGACCGAGCATTCGCGTTGTGGTACTACGGGTTCGTCGAACAAAACGAAAAAAAAATCATCCCGGTGTCATCACGCCTGCTCCAATTCGACTGGTATTGGCAAAGCCTGAATGAGCGGCATTCCGACATCTTCCCTGCCCAGATACCGAAAGATGTCGCCGAGGCGCTGGTGACAATCGTTGGAACAGCTTCAGATGAACCCGGAGTGTATTTCACGTTCTTCCATACATTGTTGGTGGACAATTTTGAATTGACATCCGACATCCCTGGTCTCTATAAAGCGAATCCCAAGTGATCGCACTCCTTTTGCGATCCATTTGACGCTCTTGATACAACCGCATAAGCTTTCCCGATGCGAAAACGACAATTCCAAGAACTGAAGCCAGGGAGACAAGAATGACTGAATCTGCTTCTTTAGAATACGGCCCCATCCAACCGGATGAAGCCCAACCCCTGTGGACATTGATTGATCAGGCTCTGCATCGGGCGATGCAACCGGGTTGGGCGGAACACGTTGGAGCTGGAAATTTCCGGGCCATTCGGCAAAATGGCAGGCTCGCTGGCGGCATGGGCATCATGAACATGGGCCAGTGGTTCGGAGGGAGAATCGTCCCAACTGCTGGAGTCACCGCTGTCGGAGTCGCACCCGAGTTTCGAGGCGGTGGTGCGGCTTCAGCGTTGCTAAAAAACGCTTTGGAGGAGATGCACGAAAACAGAACTCCGATTTCGACACTCTTCCCATCTACGCTCACTGTCTATCGCCGTTCTGGCTACGAACGCGCAGGTGTGAGCACGGTTTACCAACTCCCAACCCAGGAGATCGACGTCCGCTCTCGTGATCTGGATATCGTGGAGGCCGACGAATCACACCGAGAAGACATCTTTTTGACGTATAATGCTCGCGCCGAAATCACATCGGGCAACCTAGATCGTCACTCATTGATGTGGGACCCTATCCTCGGTTTTGGCGGACGGCGGGTGTTCACCTATTTGATCACGAACGACGGCGAGACCGAAGGCTACATAATTTTCCAGCAGTCAAGAGGCGCAGATCATATTAGGGTTCGGGATCTTTGCGTCCTGACACAGGGCGCCGCTTTGCGACTTCTCAGGTTCTTCGCAGACCACCGCTCGACTATCGACACTGTGTCCTGGAACGGCTCTCCTGCGGATCCGCTTGTTCACCTTCTTGGCGAGCAGATTGCTCAACCCACTCGCACCAGGGATTGGGTATTGCGGATAATCGACGTCCAAGACGCTCTCTCAGCTAGAGGTTACCCTCGAAACTACGAAGGCGAGTTGCACATCTCCGTCGCCGACGAATTATTGCCCTGGAACGATGGAAATTTCGTTCTCAAAGTCGCTGATGGCAAAGGCCATGTTTACAAAGGCGGACGCGGCGACTTGAAAATCGGTGTTCGAGGGCTGGCGTCGTTGTTCTCAGGCCATCTGGCACCCTCCGAAATCAAGACACTTGGAGGCTTGGAAGGGACAGAATCGGCGACGGCCGACGCATCCCTGATGTTCGCGAGTCCTCGTCCGTGGATGGCCGACCATTTCTAATTTGCGATTGGGATAGAGAGGCTACACTCGGCCGGCGATAACGCTTCCCATACGCACTGTGTCCGTCAACTCGCCGCCATCGCCCGCGATATCTGCGGTGCGGTATCCTTCCGCCAGCACCCCTTCCACCGCTTCTTCAACGGCTATAGCCTCCTCGTCAAGGCCTAATGAAAGCCGGAGCATCGATGCGGCGCTGAGTATCGTGCCGATTGGGTTGGCGATTCCCTGCCCCGTAATGTCAGGAGCAGAGCCGTGAATCGGTTCGTAGAGGCTGATGGGCTGTTTCTTCCGGCTCGACGGATCAGGAAGCCCCGCAAGGCTGGCAGATGGCAACATGCCCATCGAACCCGCCAACACCGAGGCTTCGTCCGTCAAAATGTCGCCAAACATATTTTCTGCGACGATTACATCGTAGTGACTGGGATTGCTGATCAACTGCATCGCTGCGGAATCTACTAGGGTGTGCTCAAGTTCGACATCCGGGTAGTCGGCAGATACCTCTACTGCTATTTCCCGCCAAAGTCTTGAGGATTCCAACACGTTAGCCTTGTCGACAGATGTAAGCAGTTTGCGGCGCCCTCGCGCCAACTCGAAGCCAACCCGCAATATTCGGACGATCTCCTTTTCTGTGTACTTGAGTGTATCGACGCCCCGCCTTCCTCTGGATGTGTTCCAACGCTTCTTTGGTTGAGCGAAGTAGAGGCCGCCCGTCAGCTCGCGAACCACGATCATGTCCACGCCTTCAAGCAGTTCCGGTTTGACCGGACTGGCGTTTATTAGCGTGGGATAGACCTTTACTGGGCGAAGGTTCGCAAATAATCCCAACTGCTTGCGGATTGCGAGAATACCGTCTTCGGGCCGCACCTTGGCTTGAGGATCGTCCCACTTCGGCCCCCCGACGGCGCCAAACAGCACGGCGTCGGAGTTCAGGCACATCTCGATTGTCTCATCGGGCAAAGCTGATCCTGTCGCGTCGATAGCTCCGCCTCCTACCATTCCGTATACGAGGGCGAAATCGTGGCCAAACCTTCTACCCACGGCTTCCAAAACCTTCACCGATTCGTCAATGACCTCCGGCCCAATGCCATCCCCCGGNAGGACAGTGATTTTGTATTCCATANNCAGCGCTCCTGGTCGTTGTTATTTTGCAAAGTCTCTAATGCGGGGCGTATTATATGCGAAATTGATTCACAGCGCAGGCATAGAGGCAAGCACATGACCGTAACTACCGAAGCCGTAATCATCGGTGGCGGAGTAATGGGAACCAGCATCCTGTATAACCTGGTTTCAAGGGGCGTTAAATCTCCGATTCTATTAGAGCGCGACACGCTAGGTTCAGGCTCCACAGGCCGGTCCTCTGGTGCCATCAGGATGCACTATTCCACCGAGGTGAACGCGCGGTTGGCGTGGGAGTCTTTGAAGATTTTTCGAGACTGGGACTCGGTGGTCGGAGGTGGCCAAGTTGGATTCGTGAAGACTGGCTATATGGTTTTTGTGCCTGACGACGCCAAAGACGCATTTCGGCAGAACATCGAGATGCAACAGAAAGTTGGGATCGCCACGGAGATCGTCTCGATGCAGGAAGCGCGAGAATTGGCCCCCGCATTTCGCCTGGACGAGTCAGAAGCGTTCGCCTGGGAATCTGAATCTGGTCACGGCGACCCGTCCGCGACTGCGTTGGCGTACTCGACCCGCGCAAGAGAGTCAGGCGCCCGCGTGATTTTGGAATCGCCTGCCACCCGAGTTGAAATTACCGCTGGTCGCGTGTCAGCAGTGGAGACCGCCAACGAGCGATACGAAACCAGTACCGCGGTCATAGCCACCGGCCCGTGGTCGAGTAGATTCCTTAAGCATCTGGGGATCAAACTGCCGCTGAAACCGACACGTCACGAGGTCATCCTCCTGAGACGCATAACAGACGCGATTCCCAACCATCCGGGCGGCGGAGACATGAGCAATCTCATATATTTCCGGCCCGAAGGCCCCGACCTCACGTTGGTCGGCAACGGCAACCGCGAGGAAGAGGCCAACCCAGACGCCTACAACCCCAGAGCGACTATGGACTTTGTTCAGGACATCTGGGGCCGTCTCGCCAAGCGCCTGCCTGGCATCGAGGACGCCGAACTATTCACAGGTTATGCAGGTCTTTATACCACGACACCCGACCTCCATCAGGTCGTAGACAAAGTAGACGGCATCGAGGGCCTGTACATCTGCACAGGATTCAGCGGACACGGATTCAAACTGGCTCCTGCCATCGGCGTCGCCGTGTCCGAGTTAATCCTGGAAGGCGATGCAAAACTTTTGGACATTTCATCGTTGAGAATGAGCCGATTCGCCGAGGGCGACCTGAACTCGACGCGGTACTCGTTCAAAGTGATTGCGTAGCGGTCTAGATTCTAGCCAGCCACGATGTTCACCAACCGGCCTGGCACATATATGACTTTCGACACGTCTTTGCCCTGGATATGAGGCTGGATTTTCGGGCTGGACAGAGCGGTCTCCTTGGCGGTGTCTTCCTCGATTCCGACCGGAACTTCGATTCGGTCTCTCAGCCGTCCGTTGACCTGAACCACCAACGTGATCGTCTCGTCGGCGGCCAGGGATTCGTCCCATTCGGGCCATGATTGGGTATGAACACTGGATTCGTGGCCCGTCGCCTCCCAAAGTTCTTCTGACAAGTATGGGGTAATAGGTGCCATCATTGCCACCAGATTGCTGACGGCTTCGTTCCAGGCGTCTGACGTCAGGTCCGAGCGCTCCCATGCTTGAGTCAGTGTGTTAGTTAACTCCATCAACGAAGCGATGGCGGTGTTGAACTTGAAGTTGTCCATGTCGTCGGAGACTTTCTTGATTGTCTTGTGCAGGGCACGCTGAACGTCGCGTACAGAGTTTTCGTTAACAGGGCTGTGGTCCAACTCTGATGAGTCACGATTCGCGACCTCCCAGACTCGGTTCGCCCAGCGCGCGACCCCATTGATGCCCGAATCGCTCCAGTCGCCGCCAGCCTCCCACGGACCCAGGAACATCAGGTACGAACGCACCACGTCCGCGCCGACCTCGTTCACGTAGTCGTCGGGAGCGATAACATTGCCCCTCGACTTGCTCATCTTCTGGTGCTGGTAGATGATTGTCCCCTGGTTGAATAGCCGAACGAACGGCTCGTCAAAATCAATCAAACCGAGGTCGCGCAGCGCTTTTGTGAAGAAACGAGCGTAGAGCAGGTGCATCACGGCGTGCTCGACGCCGCCCGTGTACTGGTCAACGGGGTTCCATTTTTTGATCGCTTCGGGGTCGAATGGCCCATCCTGGAACCCGGCGCTGGCGTATCTCAGGAAATACCACGATGAGTCCACGAAGGTGTCCATCGTGTCCGTCTCCCGCTTGGATGGCCGTCCACAATCTGGGCATGGAACATTGACGAACCCTTCGTGTAAAGCCAGAGGAGACTCACCCGTCGGCAAAAATTCAGCGTCTTCTGGCAGCACAACAGGCAATTCATCATCTGGAACCGGAACTTCTCCGCACTCCGGGCAGTAGATGATCGGTATGGGCGTGCCCCAGTATCGCTGACGGGAGACAAGCCAGTCTCGCATTCGGTAGTTGACTTTACGCTCGCCCCAGCCTTGCGCTTCGATATGGGCGGCTATTTTTTGCAATCCTTCAGAGCTAGACAGGCCGTCAAATTCTCCTGAGTTAACTTGTGTCCCTTCTGTGAGATACGCATCTTCGAGGTCGCCACCGTCCCAATCCGGCGGTGCCACAACCACCCGAATTGGCAGTCCATATTTTTTTGCGAAAATGAAATCACGGGCGTCATGAGCAGGCACGCCCATGACCACACCAGTCCCGTAGGTGTGCAAAACGTAATCGGCAGTCAGAATCGGCACCCTCTCGCCGTTCAACCGATTGATGCAATAGGCGCCAGTGAAAACGCCGGTCTTTTCCTTTTCAGTGGATAATCGTTCGATCTCTGTTTCCAGACTTGCCTGGTGAATGTAGTCCGCCACCTCTGCTTTTTGTTCCTTGATTGTCAACTCAGGAACAAGCGGATGCTCCGGCGCCAAAACCACGAACGTCACGCCGAACACAGTGTCGATCCGCGTAGTGAACGTTCGGAGCGTCTTTTGTTCGAGTCCGTATTCCGAAATATCGAACTCTACCTCGACGCCTTCGCTTCGGCCAACCCAATTAGTCTGCATTGTGTTGATTCGCTCCGGCCAATCGATCTTGGACTGGTCGAGAAGCTCTTCAGCGTAATCAGTGATTTTGAAGAACCACTGGTTCATGTCCCGTTGCTCAACGGGTGTATCGCTCCTTTCACACATACCGTCGATTACCTGTTCATTAGCGAGCACCGTTTTGCATGAAGGACACCAGTTCACCGGTGCGAACCCACGATAGGCCAGCCCTTTTTTGTAGAACTGGAGGAAGAACCACTGGTTCCACTTGTAATAATCGGGAGTGCAGGTGATGATCTCTCGGTCCCAGTCATACATCGGCCCCATTGAACGCAACTGTATCCGCATGTTCTCGATGTTGCTCATGGTCCATTTGAACGGGTGGATACCGCGTTGAATAGCGGCGTTCTCAGCGTTCAAACCGAAGGCGTCGAACCCCATAGGATGCAAGACATTAAAACCCGACATACGCTTGAAACGGGCATGCAGGTCAGCACCCGACATGGCGTACCAGTGACCGATATGGAGGTCTCCAGACGGGTACG
>PAIW01000080.1 GCA_002710885.1 Chloroflexota bacterium
CCAGTACGACACTCTTGGATCGTTGAGGCCTGCGGTGATCAGCATGTCTGGGTAGTCTTTAGCTTCTACGTTATCGTAAGGAGAATATGACTTCATGTAGTGGTAGTAGTCTTCCTGGTTCGGGTTGCCCCACTCCTCCCACTCCCCCACCGTGAGGGGGAGNTTCTCATCCAACATGGTGGTAAGAACATCGACAAACGGAACGTGGGCGATGACGGCCCTGAACAAGTCAGGGCGCATGTTAGTGACCGCTCCCANCAGCAATCCGCCCGCGCTGCCTCCTGTTGCGGCAAGATGCTCTGGCGTCGTGTATCCGGCATCAATGAGGCGTTCAGCGCAGGCGATGAAGTCGGTGAAGGTGTTGGTCTTGTGCATGTACTTGCCGTTNTCGTGCCACCGTCGCCCCATCTCTCCACCGCCTCTTACATGNGCTGTGGCGATTACGACTCCGTGCTCCAGCAAAGACACCTGGTTGGACCGAAAACCGACGTCCATGCTGATTCCATAGGACCCGTACCCCATAAGCAGGACATGCGCTGGGCCATGATCGAGNGCGCCTTTTCGAAAAACCAGAGAAATCGGGACATTTGTGCCATCTGANGCTGTCGCATGAATTCGCGACGTCTCGAAATTNGTCCTGTCGTAGCCGAGGANTTCGGTCTCTTTTTTCAACTCTCGCGTTCGATTGTTCACATCGTANTCGAACACAGAATGAGGCGTNACCCCGGACGAATACTCGTAACGCAGCGTATCAGACTCGAACTCTCGGTTATCCCCCAGCCCNATATCGTACACTGGCTCTTGGACCTCGATCTTACGCTCGTCTCCTGCCATGCTGCGNATTGTGACGACCGGGAGACCGCCAATCCTCTGGCTAATGGCGAGAAAGTCTGCAAAGGCGTCGATACCGGTGATCATCACGTCGTCGTCGTGAGGTATGACTTCTCCCCAGTTTTGGGCGGAAGGGTCGGTCACCGGCGCGCTCATTAGCTTGAAGTTAACGGCGTCCTGATTGGTTCTGATGTAAAATCGGTCGCCCTGATGCTCGACGTCGTACTCCACATCTTGCTTCCGCGGCTCGACCATCCGAAATTCGCCTGACGGATTGTCGGCGTCCAGATAGCGGAACTCTGAGGTCACATTGCTTTCCAGACCCATCAGAATGTAACGCCCGCTCCTGGTCTTGTGTACCCACATGAAGAAGGCGTCGTCCTTCTCCTGAAAGACCAATACGTCGTCTGACGGGTCTGTTCCGAGCTCATGGCGGAACAGCCTATCGGGTCGGTGGGCCGCGTCGATGCGGGTATAGAACACCGTCCGGTTGTCGTTGCCCCAGGAGAAAGAGTAGTAGGTATCCTCGATGATTTCGGCCAGATCGCGACCAGTGCTCAGGTCTTTGAAACGGAGTGCGTAGCTCTCGCCGCCATTGGTGTCCACCGAGTAGGCCAAAATATTGTGGTCGGGACTGACTGAGAAGATTCCGACTCGGAAGTAATCATGCTCCTGAGCCAGTTCATTTTCGTCCAGTATGATCTCTTCCTTGGCGTCAAGAGAGCCTTGTTTTCGGCAGTGAATCGCGTAGTTTTGCCCTTTCTCTCTGCGGGTGTAGTAGAAGTAGTCGGCCTTTCGAGCAGGCACAGAGGCATCATCCTCCTTGGTCCTGGCGACCATCTCGTCGTAGAGAGTCTGTTGCAACTCCTCGGTGTCCTTCATCATTTCCTGGGTGTAGTCGTTTTCGGCCTCCAGGTAAGAAGTGACCTCAGGCGAATCCCGATCTCGCAGCCAGAAGTAATCGTCCACTCGCGCGTCACCGTGCAGGGTGGACGATTTCGGAATTTTTTGCGCTCTGGGGGGATTGGGCATCTTTTCTCTCCGTGGCTGTATAACGTGGTGGCTTGACGTCGGTTATTCAACGACAGGAGAGCATATCCTACCTGCGATGCTCAGGAGGTCAACAACGAGCGAACGGTCTCCCAGTCCATGCGGTTCGAGCAGATGTAAACCAGGCGGTCATTCTCGGTCACTTCAAGACCGTCAAATCGGACATGCACATCCTCGCCTCGAATCATCCCCACCAGATTGACCTCGTGGTCGAGCAGACGTTTCGCAGCTTCTTTGTATGACAACGATTGCTCTGCGCCTTTCCCGACCCTCGTGCTAACCAGCGTTCCCTCTATCTGATTGCTGGTTATGGCCTGAGTGAGCATATTCACCCCTGGGTCCTGGGCTTCCTGCACGATGAGGTTGTTGGACATGCGGAAGGTGTACACGAGAGACACGTTCTTCACGCCCCGGAACAGCAGCTCGTGCTCGGAGTTCAGAACCTCGGCGATGCTCCTGATCTCAGGCTTCAAGTGTTCGAGGATAGAGGCTATCGAAGCGACAACGCTGTCGCTGTTGGGGTCGTCGTATCCTGTGCTCAAGATCAGGGCCTGTCGCGCGTCGCGCACGTTGGCCCGATGATAGGTCTCTTCCTGCAGTGGCGAGCCTCGAACGAAGGACACCCTGAGTTGGGTAAACGGAAGAAACTCGATCTGGTCCGTCACGATGACAATTTCGGCCTTGCTAAGGCTCGGCTCTTGGAGGTACTCGTCGATTATCTGCCGAACCCGTCTCTCGTTGGGAAAGTTGACAATTAGCAGGTGATTCTTGGCTCCTGGGCTTCCCATGCCTGATCGCTCCTTGTCTCGAAGTTCCAAAAGCCAGTCGATGCCGACACTAACCGCGGAGGTGAATGCGGCCAACCCCACGAACACGATGAAGAACGCGGTTCCAATCCTCGCCCCCACTGAGGTCGACGACAAATCCCCGTACCCGATTGTCGCTATGGATATAACGCTATACCAGAAGGCGTCACCCACTGTGAGATCGGGTTTCGATGCCTTGTCGAAAAAGAAAAAGGTAAGGGCATTGCCGACGATGCTTACAGCCAGAATGAGAAGCAGAAGGCCTATTCCTAAGCTCTTCCTCTGCCTCAATTGACGCATCAGCCGGTTTAGTCTATATACCATGTTACCCGATTATAGACGATCGGGGACCGAATCATCTCTCAGTTCAGCATGACATCAGGAGGTTTTGTTGCACGTTTTGGATCAGATGTGAGGCTGCAACCGGCACATCGCCCCAGTCTTGACAGGGCATCACTGTGAGAATAGAGTCACGGATGTCCGACGGGCAGATCAAGAGATGAGACCATACGGAAGGCATGCGACAATGAGGACATCGTGGTTGCAACTCGAAGAAGAGAACCTGTTCCAGGCGATCAGAGCGCGACGATCGCGGGCGCAGGAGCAGGGCGTAAAGCTGATTGATCTTTCAATTGGCGAGCCGCGTGGTCCGGCCCTACTCAGCGCGAGAGAAGCGGCGGCAACGGCGATCATGAGCGACAAAGAGGAGATGCACCGGTATCAGTATAACGACAGCCCCGGCGTGCCTGGCTTCGCAAAGATGTTCGTCGAATACAACGTCGGACACAGCATCGAGCGAGAAGACGTCGCCTTCCTGCCTATACCTGGCATCAAACGGATGCTCGGACTGATCCCTCTGGCCTGCGGCGCCTCGCATCAGACCATCGCCGTTGGCGCCATGACCGATCCCGGCTATCCGTTTCCAAAAGACTGGAACACCTACCTGAAAGTTGAGCACTATCCACTGTCTCTAAACCAGGAGAACACATTCCGGTTCAGTCCCGAAGACATCCATCCAAACACGCGCCTGTTGATGCTTAATTATCCCCACAATCCATCGGGGCGGGTCGCGGATCGAGGATGGTGGGAGAGGTTGTGCGAACACTGCGCCGAAAACGACATACGCCTGTTTAATGACGGCGCGTACGCAACACTCACCCACTCCTCCGAGGCCTGCGCGCTTACTGAGGTGGCAGTCGATTTTCCTGAGCTTTCGTGGGTCGAAGCCTTCTCGGCTTCGAAGGTGATCGGAAACGGCACGGGCTGGCAGGTCGGAGCGATGGCAGGCTCTCCCGATTTCATCACCGACCTGGGGAAGATCAAAGGCAACACCGATGAGGGATTCGTCGCGGCGATGGCGGCGGGCGTCAAATCAGCCTGCGAGAACGACCAGGAAGGCATCGAAGAGCGCCGTGAAATGTTCCGCTCTCGCCTGAGTTTCTTCATCGAAATGCTCAAAAGACATGGAATGCAGATCGCGGTAGAACCGGACGCGGCGTTCTTCACCCTTTGGAACACTCCCACTCGCGCATTCGGGGTCGAGATCGACAGCGCCGAGCAGTTCAACTTCCTGATGATCGAGCGCACAGGCGTCATCGGAGTGCACTTCGACCCTTCGTACATCCGATATGCCGTGTGCGCGGACGTGGAGTCCATAGCGGGCGAAATAGATTCCGCCTTCAAGCAGGCTGAAATCTCATACGAGTGACATGACCGCGACTTGCGGCAAAATGACTTGCCTCATGGCATATTTCGTTGAATTTGAGAAAATATTTGGATCAAGAATCGACCTCGGGCCGTGAAACATATAGAAACGAACCAGAAAAGCGCATGCCTGTCGGGCTACTGTCCAGCGGCTTTGCTCTTTTCATCTCACTTCTCTGGGGAGGCACGAATGTAAGCATCAAGGCGTCGTTGAAACACGGATCGCCTCTTCAGATCGGCTGGATGCGATTTGTTCTCGGAGGAGTCGTCATCGTCGGCTACNTGCTCTTCAGAAGAGAATCTCTGAAGATCGCAAGGCATGAAGCCAGGCCGGTCGCGATAATCGGCCTGCTCTTTTCGATCCAGATAGTGTTCATGAACGTCGGGCAGGACCTGACAACTGCTGGTCATGGCATGGCCCTCAACACCACCTACCCCATATGGGCAGCGATAATCGCCCACCTGCTGATTCCTTCAGACCGCCTCACCCGATGGAAACTGCTGGCGATTGCCTTCTCATATGGAGGCATTCTGGTGGTGGTGTTCGGCGACACTGCCATTGTTTCAGAAGGAGTCTCCGTCAGGGGAGACGCGTTTAGCTTGATCTCGGCAGTCCTGTTAGGGCTCAGGATGGTGCTGCTCTCGAATTTCTCCCAAAACGTCTCGGAAGCCAAACTCATGTACGGGCAAGCGATGGTAGCCATTCCGTTCTTTCTCATCGGGAGCTATATCTTCGAGCAGCCCGTCTATTCGGCTGAACCCCACTTCCTTCTGGCTATCGCTTACCAGGGGTTCGTGATCGCGGGCTTCGGATTCCTGGGAAACGCTTGGTTGATGAAGAAATACCTGCCATCCACAATCGGTTTCTTCTACTTCATTCAGCCAGTTGCAGGCGTTGTCCTAGCTTGGCTGATACTCGGAGAAGACCCTGGCCAAGGACTGATAGCAGGGCTTATCCTGGTGTGCGCTGGAGCGATCATATTCAGCAGCGAGTCAATCATCAAAGCGAGAAGGCACGACGCTCAGGTCTCGATTACGGATTAGACTAAACTTAACCCAATCCAATTGTTGCAGTGAGTGAAGAAAAATGAAAATTACCGACGTCGTCAGCGAAATATTCGAGTGGGAACGGCCTGGCATCTGGAACGGCGGCCACTTCTACGGACCCGGAAGGCTGCACAAAGTAACTGTGACAACTGACGAGGGCATCACCGGCTACGGCTGGAACGGCGGCACTGCCGCAGAGAGACCTCTGGGCATGTTTCCAGGCTACGTCGATTACTTCAGAACGCTGCTTATCGGAAGAGACCCGATGGACACCCGTGGCATAACGACTGATCTGGGCGAGAAGCAGATAAAAATCCTTGGTCCCGGCGGCATCAACACTCAGGTTCTCGCGGCTATCAATATCGCCTGCTGGGACATTAAAGGCAAAGCCCTGGGCAAGTCTGTTCATGAACTGCTTGGCGGCGCCCAGAGCCGCATCAGAACCTACATAGCGGGCGGGTACTATGCAGAGGGCAAAGGGCTCGAAGAGCTAAAGGACGAGGTCCGGTTTAACGTCGAGGAGATGCACGCAGGGGCNGTNAAAATAAAGATTGGCGACCCCAACCAGGGNGTCGCAGGCGACATGCGCAGAGTNGAGGCCGCAAGGCAGGCNGTGGGAGACGATGTGACTCTCATGGTCGACGCAAACTGCGCTCTCGATCTTGNAACCTCNTTAGAGTTTGCAGNCCAGTTGAAAGAGTTTGGCGTCTACTGGTTTGANGANCCTTTNCCGATNCACCGATACNNAGACCACGGGACGTTAGCGAGCGCNTCAGACATCAAGATCGCGACCGGAGAGAACGGGTATCATNTAGCNCATTTCGAGACCCTTCTTGACCACAAAGGGGCNGACATACTGAACGTGGATGTCACCATTTGCCCCGGNTACGACGTCGCAAAGGACGTAACGGACCTCGCGGCCAGGCATGGTGTGTCAGTCGCGCCTCACGGGTGCCAGGAGCTTCAACTGCCCCTCGCCGCGGCAATTCCCCACGGAGAATTCCTGGAATACTACCCTGTCGCGGTGGACCCTTTGAGGGCCGAGATGTTCATGCCTCATCTGGCTCCNGACAGCGACGGTTACGTGACCGTTCCTGACAGGCCGGGCATCGGTTTCGAGTTGAACATGGACTTCCTNAAGAGGTACCAGTTATAGGACTATCGTGAATGCTGCCCTCGATTAGTGCGCCCNANCGACATGGTTCNGACCAACNTTGACTCCGTATNTGCCAATTGCTAAACTCGGCGCNTCAACNAGGAAGGCANGGCATGTATCGCTNGAACCNCGCCTTCGTAGGCCGCCGCCAAGAACTCACTGAACTAACCAATGCNCTCGACGACGCCATGTCAGGCACGNGCNGACTTGTCANGTTGGTCGGCGNGCCGGGGATGGGGATAGGGAAGAGTCGAGCGGCTCAAGAGCTTGCNNCCATCTCCGAAAAGCGCGGNGCTCAGACGCTGTGGGCCGCTGTCACGAGCAGCANGGCATGCNGCCATACTGGCCCTGGGTTCNGGNTAATCGCGCTCACACCCAGACCCTCGACAGCGAGACTNCCAAGGCTGAAATGGGAACAGGCGANNCCTACTGNTCAGAGATAATCCCTGAACTCAGCCAGGNACCTCCCGAATCGACTTCAGTGGACANCCCTGAACATGCACGATTCAGTTTGTTTGANTCCATNACCACACTCNTTNAAAACGCGTCCGAAGCACAGCCNATCGTGATCGTACTTNAAGACCTGCACTGGGCTGACAATTCCACTCTGCTGCTTCTGGAGTTCATCGGCCAATAGTNAGGAGACGCTCAAATCCTGATAATCGGCGCTTANAGAGACGCTGNTCTGTCAGCTTGGCATCCNTTGTCTGAATCATTAGGTCATTTGACAAGAGAACGCCGGTTCCAGNGGNTGGCCCTCAGAGGCTTNAGCNAACTTGATCTGGCAGACTTCTTAAGGGCCANCACTGAGGTCGATCCNCCAGATGGATTCGTTGAGATGCCGAACGCTCAGACTGAGGGCAACCCTCTGTTCGTNANAGAGGCGGTTCGNNTGCTNGNNCNAGCANNCGAACTGTTCATATCATTGAACACCGTCGCTCGACACNTCAGCCACATCTTCTCCAAGATAGACGCAGCCAACCGAGTTGAGGCGGCANCTTGCGCCANCNAGCGCGGCATCGNCTAGGNTTCTCCTGACTCATCTTCAGATTGANACGNGTTGNACACACAGAGACAATATTTTCACGCTACCGGTACAATGAGTTATCATCAATTCAAGCCCACAGGTTCTACACTTCNGGAATGGGNCTGAAATTATCNCCGATNGGAGAAATCGCNAATGACTGATCAAATCACAGGCGTAGCAACGCTGGCNGGCGGGTGTTTCTGGTGTCTGGAGGCAGTGTACGAGCAGGTTCATGGTGTCGAAAAATCTGTCTCAGGCTACACTGGCGGCCACCTGGTCAATCCCACTTACCGGCAGGTATGCTCCGAGACGACCGGGCATGCCGAGGCCGTCCAGCTAACCTTTNACCCTGAGATCNTCTCATACAAAGACATCCTGGAAGTCTTCTTCGCAATTCATGATCCGACAACGCTGAACCGTCAGGGCAACGACATCGGTGAGTCGTACAGATCGGCCATTTTCTACCATGACCGTGAGCAGAAAGACATTGCCGAAAAGACAATTNCGGAGCTTGCTAAGGAAGAGNTATGGGACGATCCAATCGTGACCGAGGTGAANGCCTTCACTGAGTTTTACGTAGCCGAGCCCGAGCATCAGAATTTCTACCAGAGGAACCAGTTTCAGCCTTACTGTCAGTTCATAATCTCGCCGAAGCTGTCCAAGTTCCGCAAAGAGCATCTGGACAGGNTGAAAACAGTCGTCCCTAACTGAGTTTCTCCCCGCGCATAAAAGCCACTATTTAGAGCCTATCCTAGCCACAGGGATAGGNTCTAAAAGCGGTTCTTGCGTCGTTTCATCTTCGGAAAACTCAGCGCCCGTAGACTGACACGAGCTTATCGGTGGTGGAGTTGTAAGGCTCTCGACTCCAACCTCCCCAACGCTCCTTCAGGCGAAGCCCGGCGATCCTCGCCATGAGATCAAGCTCGCTCGGCCATATATACCGGGTCACAATCGGATTCAAGCGCACGCCCTCGGTGGANATGGANACATGGTTTTCGTGGAGTAATTGAGTCACGGGATCGTGTTGCGCGACNTCGAGTCTGACTTCATCTATCTCGATAGCTTCGGCTTCCACGTATTGATCGTTCTGCANACNGTAGAAACGGCTNGGCACAGAGGCCTCGATTAAGAACGAGCCGTCGTCNGTGAGATGNNCGGCGACGTTCTCGAAGCAGCGCACCTGTTCGTCNTGGGTCAGCAGGTTNTGCANCGTGTTGAANACCACATAGATCAGGCGATAGGCGCCCGGAACNGGCACATCTGCGAAGTCACCAATCGTGACCGACAATTGATCNCCTCCNGGCTTGGAACGTAGCTGGTCGACCATAGCAGTCGAGATGTCGATGCCATCGACATGGATNCCTCTGGCGGCCAGNGGNAGCGCGATCCTCCCGGTGCCGATGGCAAGTTCNAGCGCAGGGCCGCCNTGTGCCATNTGCTCCAGGAACGCGACTGCTTCAACCTCATCGCCACGTTTGAAGTCAACGTACCCTTCGGCGGCGTCTTCGCCAAAACTCATAACTGGTTCATAGTTCTTCACTGAAATCTCCGTTACGCTAGGCTCATCGTATGACNCGCGTCAGCTAGGCCACTGGCCTGGCCCCGCAGATTCTTCTCTGACCGCCTATTCGACGGTTGCAGTGNGTTCCCTCTTCACCAGGTCCCAGTCGATCTCGTATCCCAGGCCGGGCTCTGTCGGAGCATGCACCATGCCGTTATCGTCAAACTCTATGTCTGTCACCAGGCCNTACACGTTCGCCCCTGTGCAGGGGAAGAATTCNTAGAACTCGCAGTTGGGAACAGCCATCGTCACATGGAGGTTCGCCACGTTGTTCAGGGAGTTGCCTCCGTGATGAATCTCGCACATCATATTGAACCCTTCGGCCATGTGACAAAGCCTGACCAGCGGAGTGATGCCGCCGGTCACGGCAACGTCGCTTCGGAGTATGGCAGTGGCGTANTGCGTGATCCAGGGAGTCATGCCGTAGAAATGGCCGGGGGCGTATTCGGTGGACATTATGGGGATGTCCAGCTTCTGGTTGAGCTTGACGTAGTTGTAGATATCTTCCTCTACCAGCGGGTCCTCGTACCAGTAGAAGTCCAATTCCTCAATCGCTCTGCCCACCCTGAGTGCGTCAGCGTACTTGTAAGCCCACATGGAGTCGAGCATGAGCTTCATATCAGGGCCAACAGCCTCGCGCACCGCCTGGGAGATTTTGATGTCCATCTGAGGGTCTCCGTGGGGATGGATTTTGTGGGCCTGCCATCCCATCTCCTTGAATCGNATGGCCTCTTCNGCGTACTCTTCGGTGGTTTCATGGTAGGCGGTGCTGCCGTACACAGGCACAGACTCCTTGCAGGTTCCNAGCAGACGGTGGATCGGCTGTCCGGCTATCTTGCCNTTGATGTCCCACAGGCAGATGTCGATGGCGCCGATTATGTACGTCGAGACCGAGCGNTTCATCTTCCACATTTCCCACCANATGGCGCCGATGTCCTGCGGATTCCTGCCCNTNACGATNGGCTTGATGAACTCCATCATGCCCTTCACGAAGTGGTCTGCACCCATACGAGACGATCCCAGAAAGGCGTTGCCAGATACGCCTTCGTCGGTNTCGACGGTGACGATCCCTAACTGGCGGGTGTCTCCNAACGTCGTGCCCACNCCGGTCTTCCAGGCCTCGGTCTTCCAGTTGAACATATCCACTTTGACATTGGTGATTTTCATTGAGCGTCCTTTCNCTAGCTGCNCTAAATAAGCGTTTTTGCTGTAATTCGACGTTGAACCATCGACCCGATCTCAGCCTCGGAGTAACCCANGCTTTCGAGGATNCTCCGGCTGTCGGCCCCAAACGTGGGACCGGAACGGGCTGGCAACTCGGNGCGTCTCTTGAATCGCCAGGTCGGTCNGGTTGTCAGNTGNGAGCCTTTCACGTCGTGCTCAACAGTTATGTAATTGTTCCGNTCTTGCAGATGAGCGTCCCTGGTCAGGAGCAACGGAGACATCACGGGNGCCGCGTTGATNCCCACTTCCTGCAATCGAGCTGCCAGANTTTCGNAGTCCTGGCNCTTTGTCCATTCGCCGATTATNNCGTCTANAAATTCGAGNCNATCCTGTCGAGCCTTGAGCGCTCGGAACTCTTCCCCAGCTAATCGCGGGTCTCCGATCANGTTCGCAAGAAGCTCCCANTCTTCATCGGAGCGNCAGTCGATTGCGATCCACCGATCATCAACGTAGGANNCNGGCGTCCGGTCTGGCCCGAGGACTGGCCGTGGNTCCTCNTCAGGGAGGGTCGGGTAGACATTGTGAGGCGCCGACGTGAGGTGCGTAAATCCNGCGCGAATCGGCATCTCGCAATCGAGCGCCTCTGCGATGAAAAATTCCCCGATCAGCCCGGTGATGCCATCGCGCTGTGGAATCATGCAGTAGCTTCCCTTGCCTGTCCGCTGGCGATACAACAACGCGGCGGCGACTGACGCCGCGCAGGTTGACCCGGCGATAGGGTCGCCATAAGAGATNCCAGATTTGTGAGGCGGGCCTCCCGNATAGCCCTGCAACGCCACGAGGCCTCCCATTTGCTCGATCGTGGGGCCGAAGCCAACGCGAGTCGCATCGGAGCCTNCATGCCCGAACCCCGGCATCGANATGTAGACGATCTGCGGATTGAGNTTCTGCAAGTCTTCGTAGCCCANGCTGTTATTCACCGCCACTCCCGAAGACCAATTTTCGATGAACACGTCCGCAGTGGCTATGACNTTCTTNAGNGCCGCCAGNCCTTCCGGTTGTTTAATNTCCAGGGTGAGGCTCTTTTTCCCTCTGTTGTATTCGTTGAAATAGCCNGAAAGGTCGATTTCAGGGGAAGTTTGAGTGCCGCCCGCNGTCCGAATAGGGTCNGGGAACGTCGGGCCTTCCACCTTNATTACCTCGGCNCCCATATCAGCGAGNAACCGAGCNCCNTAAGGCCCAGACCAGACCTGAGTCATGTCGANAACCCGGATTCCAGNCAGGGGCAGTTGAAGTTCCTGAGTTGAAACACTGGCCTGCAAATTCGGGCGTTCAGTCTCGGAAAACTCCGCCAAAACCTCGTCGGTGTGTTGCCCGATGGTCGGCGCCGGATTGAAACGTCCGCGATCGCCGTGGTTGAAAGCGATGGGGCCGGATGGCGTCGGATGCGGGCCTAATACAGGGTGATCAACTTCCTTCCAAAAACCCGTCTCCTTGTGATGTGGCCACTCCAGTAGTTCCGCTGGAGTCGGGATCAACGAGAAAGGAGCGCGGAACTCAGAGGCCATCTCAAAAATCTCGGCGGCTGTGCGAGGCATCGCGAAATCAGCGATGAGGACGCCCAATAATTCGTTCGCCTCTGGGTTCCATCCACCCTGACTGAACAGAGGGTCGTTTTTGAGGTCACCGTGTCCGATAACATCAAGCACGGAGTTCGTTTGTCGCGGCATCGCGGCAACCCCAATCCACCCATCCGCGCACTCGTAGACTCCCCACTGGGCGCGAGGGGTGTTGCCGCCTCGGAACTGTTCGCCCGCGTACCATAACGAGACCGGCCCGCCACCCTCAAGGGTCGCGGCTTGGACTTCTTGAATAGATAAATCCAGTATGTCCCCTGTGCCAGTCGCGGTCGCGGCATACAATCCTGTCAACATTGCGCCGAACGCCTGAACTCCGGTCTGATAGTGCGCCTGATGGCCGGCCGTGAGCATTGGCGGCTTGTCAGGGTCTCCGGCCAGATACATCTGCCCTCCAGCCGCCGCAGCGGTGAGAGCGCTCGCCGACCAGTTGGCGCGAGGGCCGGTCTGCCCGTAGGGGGTTATGTGTGCGACGACTAACCCTGGTTTTTCATCCGCCAGTTCATCCATATCAATCCCAAGATCAGCTAGCTGGCCCGGTAAGTAACTATCGAATATGCCGTCTGCAGTTAGGACCAATTCTCGGATATGACTGACGTCTTCGGGGTTGTTCAGATCGAGACATACAGAGCGTTTGCTGATTCCCAAATAAGCGAACAGGAGGCTTTTTTCGGGGTCTTCAACATTGTCCGGCCACGGCGGAAAATGCCTTACCGTATGACCTTGAGGGGGTTCGACTGTGATAACGTCGGCGCCATAGATCGCGCACAAGCGAGCCGCGTAGGCCGCCGCGACGTCTGTTCCAAGCTCAATAATCCGAAAGCCACTCAGGACCTGAGCTTCATTTTCGGGCACTTATATCATCCTTTCGGCATCAAGAGTTCGGGTGGCGGGCATAGGATGACGCCTAAGGCGATCATGCTCCTGCTTTAGTCGGTTCTCAGATTCAGTCTGCCACTGAAGGCTGTTGCAGTGAATCAAGTGTCGGTGTCTTGTATCGGTCGTTCGGATCGTCCCAGCCTTTCCAGTTCGGCGAGCGTTTCTCAGCGAACGCTTGACGCGATTCCATCAGGTCGCTCTTAGCGCCGTGATCGTTCAGCGCGCCCGCCAACTGCTGCAACTCAGGCGCGACGCTTGGACGCATCTCGCGCATCATGTGAACGGTGTTGACTCGCGAGGCCGGCGGCAGGGTGAGGAGATGATCGGCCATCCCGAAGGCGGTTGGCAAAAGCTCCTCCGAAGACACCAACCGGTTTATCCATCCCACTTCATATAATCGCTGTGCCGAAAACCGGAACGCGAGGGCCATTTCTGTGGCGATGGGGTGAGGCAACGCCGCAACGTGACCGTGATTATAGCCGCCCAGCAGCCAACGCTTGGCCTCGGACATTTCAAATATAGCCTCATGAACGGCGACCCGAAGGTCTGTCTTCTCAACAAGCTGGAACCCACCTCCCATCGCGTAGCCATTGATGGCGGCGATAACCGGTTTTTCCAACTTCCCAGACATTAAAGGGTCTTCGCGGTCTGGACGTCGTCCGCCCGGCTGGCTATTCTCCAACGATTCCTTCATGTCTTCACCGGCGCAGAAAGCGCGACCGGCGCCCGTGAAGACCCCGATCTCAAGATCGCTGGACTCGCGAAACTCTGACCAGGCGTCGGCCAACAACGAGCGAATTTCAAAACCCAACGCGTTCAATCGCTCAGGCCTGTTCAGGCGAACAACAAAAATCTGTCCGTGACGTTCAGTCTCTACCACTGCCATATTCAAATCTCCTGGAATTAGGGGGCGATTAATCAGTAATAAACCGAATCACCTGCGCCTCCGGTTGCGATAATAAGCTCTCCGGTCACTGCCCACGCCTTGTCTGACGACAGGAACGTCGAAACGTAGGCGACTTCATCAGCGTCAACCATTCGGCCTATGGAGTTCCCGCCAGATCCGGCTGGATCGTAGTCGCGTCGCTCCACTTCCTCAGGAGTGACGCCGAGTTGGGCGGCGCGAGCGGCAAGAAGTCCGGGGGTGCGCTCGGTGCGAGTTATGCCTGGATGGATGCAATTGACGGTGATTCCGAACTGGCCCAACTGGACAGCCAGAGTTTTGGTGAGATGCACCAGNGAGGTGTTGCGCGCCCCGCCGCTGAGATTGCCAGCCCGTCGGGCGTTGGTGCCGCTAATGTTGATTATCCGTCCCCAGCCCTGCTCTTTGAGATACGGGATAGCAGCCCGGGCGCATCTGAGCGCCCCGACGTACTTCACGTCGAAGTCACTGAGCAATTCANCCTCGTCCAGCGTCGCAATCGGGCCGACAGCNGAGGGGGAGCCTCCGGGAAGCGAGGCGCTGTTGACCAGGATGTGCANCCCGCCCAACNGGCTGGCCGCTTCATCCACAACGCGATCNACCTGTTCNCGGCTGGTCACATCGACGGCCATTGGTATCGCTCGCNTGCCTGTCTGNTCTTCTATCTCNCNNGCCGTNTGCTCCAACTCTGACATCGTTCGTGANGCGATTACTACATCGACCCCTTCACGAGCCAAATCCANCGCGATTGCCTTGCCAATTCCACGACTGCCNCCCATCACCAATGCNNNCTTGCCTTCAAGTCCAAGGTCCATATTGCGTCCCGCCNCTTCTACTCANCNGGTTGATGTTGCAGATACTACGTCATTCACGACAGCCATGCAAAGCAGATGACTCCGCCAAGTTTAATCGCGCCGAATGAAAATGGTATAGGCTGTAATCTCTGTTTAATCAATCACAGACACAACGATTCAGCCTACCAATTGCTATGACATCGCCAGGACAACAGAACATCACCATAGGCATGACCGCGTCTCTGACAGGAAGGTACAGCCATCCGGGTAGCCAGGCTCTAATCGGCGNACAAGCCTGGNTNGNAGACACAAACNGATCGGGCGGGATTNGGTTGAAACAACAGGNTAANCGTCTCCCGGTAAGTCTGGTTCACTATNACGACCAGAGCGATGTGGGACGATGCGAAATACTCACGGAGCGANTGCTGGNCGAAGACNAAGTGGACATTCTGATNGGNCCTTACTCCAGCGGACTGGNTCTGAAGGCTGCTGAGGTTGCCGAACGACATCGAACTGTCCTCTGGAACCANGGAGGAGCGTCTGAAACNGTCTACCAGAGGGGGTATCAGTGGGTTGTTGGNATNCTCACGCCGCCNANNCGATATTTCGAGGGCNTCATTGACATGGCCCNNGCCTGCNATGAGTCGGCCACGNATATGGTCATTGTGCACTCCACGGCAGGAGCGTTCCCTAAAGATGTGGCGTCTGGAGCTGAGGCGCATGGCNGGGCGCGCGGTTTTTCGGTTCNCACATTTCCTTATGTAGCTGGANCTAGAGACTTCCNCCCATTATTNAGACTGATNGANGNCGTCCAACCTGATCTAATCCTGGCGGTCGGACGCATAGAGGACGACNTCCTATTCGCCCAGCAGTATGTTCAGAGTGGTCTTTCGATTGAGAATGTGGGGCTGATCGCANCGCCTCTTGCGTTGTTCAANGANACCCTCGGAGAGTCATCATCTCTTTTCATCGGACCNAGCCAATGGGAACCGTCGGTGGAATCGTCNCCNGATTATGGCCACACCCCAGTAGAGATNCTGACCAACCTCAAGTCGCNCCGCCCTTCTGGAGTCGACTACCCNATGGCGCAGGCGTATGCCGGNTGTCTTGTGGCGCAATGGTGCGNGGAGGAGGCAGGTTCGCTGGACATCGAAGCGATGAGACNGGTAGCTAACACAGCAGATTTCACTACGTTCTATGGCCGTTTCAATATCGACACGGACACGGGCCGTCAATTGGGGCATATGATGCCCGTGATCNGGTGGACGGTTGATGGAGAAAAAGAGGTCGTCTGGCCNCCGAGNATGAAATCANCAGACATCTGACGCACACGCAAGCAGCTTCAAACACACTNGNTTATAATTACAAGACTTGTTCGNGTGTTTTGAATATAATGCGATTGNAATATAATAGGTTACAAATTTGANGTCGCTGGNCGCCGCNAGGCGGTCCATACAGTGAAGGATNGCAGATTATGAAATCGGANAGAGCGCTTGTAGCACACTTGATGAGGCGGGCAGGGTTTGGNGCNACGCCGGCAGAACTCGACACGTTGGCNCAGGAACAGACATACGAAGATATTGTCGAANACCTCGTAAACCCTGAACGCTTTGAGGAATTGGACGAGGCCTACATAGACCGGTACTANTCGGGCGAACCNGTGGCCCTCCATGTCGGCAAGTGGCTGTACAGGATGGTGAACACCCGACGTCCGCTGGAAGAGAAAATGGCNCTTTTCCTCCATCACATCTTCCCGGTCGCGTGGGGAAAGAGCGAGCACGGCCCGTCTCTATANACCGAGATNGCGATGTTCCGTCGAGTAGGACTGATGGACATGAAAACGATTCTCCTTGAGCTTTCCCGTGACCCNGCNATGATCTTCTGGCTGGACAATAACGAAAATCACAAAGACGAGATCAACGAGAANTATGGCCGCGAGCTTCTGGAGCTATTCTCNATGGGCGTNGGCAACTACACAGAAGACGACATCAAGGCGGCTTCAAGAGCGTTCACGGGATGGACATTNANGCAGCCTCTGTCGCTCTATCCCAACGGTCACTACCCGGCAGAGTTCGAGTTCTTGGAAGATGACCACGACTACGACTCCAAGACATTCCTNGGCGAGACCGGCGACTTCGACGGTGAAGACATCATCGACATCATCGTCAAACAGCCGGCCACAGCNAGGTTCNTCTCGCGACACCTTTACAANTTCTTCGTTGAAGACGAGCTTCAGGTCCCCTCNTGGAAAACCGAGCCAGCCAAGAACGAGGANGCCATCGCGCAGCTCTCTAAGGTGTTCTTGGAAACCGGCGGNGACATGAGGGCCGTCCTGAAGNAGATGTTCAACTCCGATTGGTTCAAAGNGGCCACCAGCTTCAAGAAGGTCAAAAGCCCTACGGAGCTAATCGCAGGAGTTTTGAAGCAGACCGGAGAGTTCANCNACCCNGTTCCNGGGATACAAAACTTCGCCATAACTTCGCTCAACGGTTCCCTGGTAGAGGGGCCGCTGGCGATTATGGGTCAACGACTGATGAACCCTCCCACCGTCGAAGGATGGCACACGGGCCACGAGTGGATCGACTCAGGGACGCTCAGCGAGCGGGTGGGGTTTGTCGAAAGACAATTCGAAGACCTCTCCAANCCGGGCGTGANGGACATGGTGGACCGAGTCGGAAGCCTGGACGACGACCCCTCCCAANTGGTGGATAGATGTCTTGACCTGCTGGGCAGCATAAATGTTAGCGAGCAGACATACGATTCGCTNGTCGCTTACGCCAAAGAGTTGAGCAGTATCGAAAACGACGATGTAGAGGGTTCCGTTGGCGTCCACAACCTTCTTCAGATGACCGCATCCACGGTCGACTACCAGTTCGAATAACTTAACCCGAAAACCGTCNTTAAGGATATGGGGAGAAACATGACCACTAAACCCTCAGAAAAGACNCTCGTAGTCGTCCAGATGACCGGCGGNAACGACTTTATGAACACACTCGTGCCNTATACCAATNGGCATTACTACGATGCCCGCAAGAANGTTGTGATCAGAGAAAACCAGGTTCTTCCGATCAACGACGAACTGGGAATCAACGAGAACGCCGCGCCTTTCAAGCGTCTGTACGACGANGGAAAGATGGCGATAATTCAGGGCATCGGCTATCCCGACTCCAACAGGTCCCACTTCAGGGGAATGGACATNTGGCACACCGCCGAGCCTGACCGAGTGGGCAGCGAGGGTTGGCTCGGGCAGGCTGTCCGAGAGTTGGACCCCAAGGCTGAGAACGTGCTGACCGGAGTCAGCATCGGCGCCGGCCTGCCCCGCGCAATGGCGGTCACAGGCGTGCCTGTCACGTCCGTTGGCGATCTCGAAGGCTACGGCGTCATGAACCGAATCGAACAGGACCGCCTGAAGAACAAGGCCCTGGAAACGTTCAAAGGCATNTACGGACAGGCCATCGGCACCGGCCCGGTTGCCGATTATATCGGGCAGACCGGCCTGGACGTCCTGAGCGGCGCCGACCTGNTGGCCGAGGTGGCNGACAATTACGAATCCACTGTTGAATACGCCGAAAACCCCATCGCAAAGAGCCTGAGAGANGTCGCAAGAATTCATCTCTCTGGGCTTGGNACGCGGATTTTCTACACCCAGCANGGCGGGTACGACACTCACGCCAACGAACTGGCAGGNCATCCCAAGNTGATGACAGATGTCTCCGGCGCAATTTCAGACTTCCTGGACGACCTGGAAGAGCATGGCGCCTCTGACAACGTAACGGTGTTCGCGTTCACNGAGTTCGGGCGACGCATGCGAGACAATGGGAGCGGCACCGACCACGGAACGGGCGGNGGCGCGTTTATTTATGGAAAGAANGTCCNNGGCGGACTNTACGGACAGTACCCGTCTCTAGACCCGGCAGACTGGGAGCACGGTGAAGACCTGAAGCACCACATCGACTTCCGCGGCATCTACNCCACGCTTCTTGAGCAGGTGCTGGATGTTGAAGCAAGGCCAATCGTNAAGGGCGAGTATGAACAGATCTCCCCGTTCAGGGCTTAAACGATCGTGATTCAGGAGACCANNCTATGACTATAACCAGACCNCATGGGTTGCTGAGAGCCGGNTACCCCTACCTGCGNACGTTGGGTATGCGGCGAGTNACCAACTTCCCNGCCGACATCGCATTTTCCGGCACAGGCGACGCCTACATACTGATGCGCTCGGCNGGCGCCGCCANCNTTCGCGTCTGGCCCNTCGATGACATGGATCGTTTGACAGACGAGCTCATTGGGTTCGGCGCCTACGGGGCCGAAGACGGCCAACTTACCTGGCCCGTCCAGATAATCACAAACTCCNCGGGTGACATCTTCATCAGCGANGAAGCGACGCACCGGATTTCCCGNTTCAACCAGGANCGCGAATTCGTCTNCAAGTGGGGCGTCGAAGGGGATTCTGATGGCGAGTTGAATGGCCCCACTGGCATCGCCTTCGACCCAGATGGCAACCTCGTCGTGGTGGANTCCAAGAACCACAGGGTTCAGAGATTCGCCCCTGACGGAGAATACCTCGGCGGCTTCGGGTCTCACGGNTCGAANCCAGGAGAGTTCGAGCTACCCTGGGGNGTGCATGTCGATGAGTTGGGCGACATATACGTCGCNGACTGGGGCAACAACAGNTTCCAGATTTTCTCCAGCGACGGAACGTTGAAGAATGTCATCGGTCAGGAAGGCTCAGGNGACGGCGANTTCAACNGNCCCACCGGAGTCGCGGTCGATGCTCACGGAGACATATACGTGGCAGATTGGGGCAACGACCGGGTCCAAATGTTCAACTCNGAGGGCCAGTACATCTGGAGCTTCCGNGGAGAGGCGTCCCTGTCAAAGGTCGCCCGACAATACATGATGACCAACGCCGTCTCCAACAGACTGCGTGAGATGGGCAAACTGGAGCAAGAGAAGTACCTGAGACGTCCGAGGTCAGTCCGCGTTGACAGTGATTTCCGACTGTTCATCCCGGACTACGAGTCCTATCGGGTCCAGATNTACCAGAAGGACGTGATCGAACTGGACGAAACCCAGTTCGCGGCCCCACTCCGAAACCCGACGCTAGAGGTCACGTAGGCCTTTGCCTTAATCNCTGAGTAGCCAGATTAATTCAACAACAACATTGCGCTCGCAATGTTGTTGTTGGTTAAGGCCCAATANNTNAACGAAATCCGTAAANACAGAGGNGGAAAGCCNNCCGTGGACATCANCTTTGACGGGAAAACAGCCATTNTCACCGGCGCNGCGCACGGAATTGGGGAAGCTATANCCCACGGCNTGGCCTCCCGNGGCGCAACCGTATGGGCATGCGACATCNTGGAAGATGCGCTGAATCNGATGGTGGCAGCTGGANGCGNGACTGACGATACGAGTATCCACCCCCGCATCGTTGACGTAACTGACAAGGCCCAGGTGACCGCGCTGGTTGAGGANGCGTCCGCAGGCTCCGGCCATGTGGATATTCTTGTCTGTGTGGCAGGAGGAGTCTCCGGGCAGGCTGGCCAAGCCATTGAAAACGTGACAGAGCAGCAATGGCAAGACATCTTTGAGGTTAACCTCAAAGGGGCCTTTCTGTGCGCTCAGGGCGTTGCGCCAACAATGAAAGCGTCCGGCGAGGGNCGGATACTGATAATCTCCAGCGGCGCGGGTCTGGGCGTCAGTNTGACCGGAATTCAAGCNTATGCGTCGGCAAAGGCAGGCCAGATTGGCCTCGTNAGGCANCTTGCCCACGAACTTGGGCCTTACGGCATCACGGTGAACAGCGTGGCTCCGGGTTTCATTCGGTCCAACCCTTCCTCTGAGAAACAATGGATAGCAATGGGAGAGNAAGGCCAGCGNAGACTGATGGAGAACATTCCNCTCAGACGTCTAGGCGCCTCCGAGGACATCGCCAACGCNGTGATGTTCCTGGTATCGGACCTTGCCACTTACATTACCGGACAGACNCTCTCCGTCAACGGNGGCCGNTAGCCTTCGNCCAACTGGTTGAACGCGANCGTGTTTCAGNCAAGAAGCGCTCCCNTTAATTCNATTGGTGGCGCTATAATTCTAGCCGANCTGGTCTGTTCTTAATTTTCGACGCTGGACCCACAAACATCTCTCNCCTCGAAAGGAACCTGACAATGGAAAGNGCTCTCAAAGACAAGTACAGCATCGTCGGAATCGGCGAGACCGACTACACTCGCGGCTCTGGTCGCAGCACCAGAGCGCTGGCTATCGAAGCGATTCGCAACGCCGTGACCGACGCCGGNCTCAAGATGCAGGACATCGACGGNATGTTGAGCTACCACGGCGGAGACTCCGTAAATTCNAGCACTCTGGCCTACGANATGGGCGCNCAGCTTAACTTCTANATGGACTGCTCCGGNGGNGGCTCCAGCACCGAGGCATTGATCGGCCTTGCAATCGGCGCCATCGAGGCGGGGATGTGCGAGACCGTGGCGATATTCCGCTCCATGAACGGCTACTCCCAGGTTCGTATCGGCGGCACGGGATCGCGAGCGTCCACGCCGGTCAGCGGNCCCGGTCTCATGACCCGNCCATACGGTCTGGCCAGCGCCGTCCAGAGCTTCGCGTTCTCCTTCACTCGGCACATGATGGAGTATGGAGTCACCAGCGAAGACCTGGCTCGCGTCAAAGTNGCCCACAGCAACCATGCCAGCAATAACCCAAAGGCGTTGATGAAACAGCGTGTGACTGTCGATGACGTGGTGAACTCGCGCTGGATCGTCAGNCCCTGTGCCCACCTTCTAGACTGCTGCCTGGAGACCGACAACGCCACGTGNATCATCGTCACCTCANCNGAGCGCGCCAAAGACCTNAAACAGCANCCGGTTTACATCCGAGCGGTGCAGGGTCGAGGCACCAAGCCNGGAGGCGATTTCCACTACCAGCACGGCCCCATCAGTCGGGTCGCGGGGCATTACGTCGGCCCCAGGATATTCGACCTTGCCGACCTCTCCCATGACGATATCGACGTCACCGGNTGTTACGACGCCTTCACCTACACCGTCGTCCTCCAGTTCGAGGCTTACGGGTTCTGCGAGGAGGGCGAAGGCAAGGACTACATAAAGTCNGGGATAGTCAATCTCGGAGACAAGCGGCCCAACAACACCAGCGGAGGCCATCTGTGCGAAGCGTACACTCACGGGATGAACATGGTCATCGAGAACACCCGCCAGNTAAGGGGNATGGTGGACGACTACTGCNCGGACTGGCAGAANGGCAACCACACCTACGATTACTCNGAGGGTGGATGCCGACAGGTCAGGNACGTTAATACTACGATGAATATGGGATGGGCTTCGCCGGCAACGGGCAGCGCCCTGATTCTGAGGAGATAGTTCGATGCCGGTTTATGAATACAAAGATTTGTTGCTCAACATNATAGAGCAGGACTCTGAATACTTCGGCTATTTCGAAGCTGCTAAAGAACATAAGCTGGTAGTCAAGAAGTGCCTGGATTGTGACTTGCTCCGTGGAGAACCGGGAGCCTCGTGCCCGTGGTGTTCATCCATGCGCTCGGANTGGCATGAGGTGAGCGGCAAGGGCACGATCTACAGCTACCANATNATCCCTCACGCCATCCTGCCNGGATTCCGCGACTGGACGCCATATCCGGTCGTGCTGGTCGAGCTAGNCGANCANAGCGGGAAGCCGTTGGAGCATGACGGGCTNAGAATAACCGCCAACCTTCTCGACGAGAACATGNACCCCGAACACGAGGAGAACGTCGCCATNGGCAAGNGGGTCAACGTCGTCTTCCAGGACATNGAAAACGGACTCACCCTGCCCCAGTTCACCCTCTCTGACGAGGAACCGGCAGGCGCGANCTGGAGGTATCCTAACACCTGAACACCGCGTCCAGACTTTTGGTTGCTGGANAGATTCCTCTGTTCGCTGGAAAGCGGTTCAACAGTANAANTCTCTNGCGTATNCGTCGCCCTCTNACCTAGAATGGNCTCGCCAGCGGGATGTGGTATAGTAACCTTCGTTGCTGAGGCTAGCCTCACTTCATTCTNGGAACAGNCGCTTGTAGCCCTGANCTATAANCNNTCNGTCCAAAAGNGCGCGGTTATCCNGANGATCAAAGTTGCATCCACCCTCCTGTTTTGCCCAGCATGCAGATTCTGTGANGTCCTCTGGCCGACGGACAAACNTAGGACAAGTCTTAGAAGTGTTGGAAGAATTTAGGGNACCCTNTAACATGCAACGAACTCAGGAAGCGTTGGAGCTNAAATGACACCATCCGGTTCATCNTTTGAGAACGTAGCAGATACGGACAACCCTTTTGACGCATTGCAAAGTNAGCCGCATGATCGNAAGCGATTGAACACNGCNCNCGTTGAAAAGAGCGNAGACTCGGCTTTGGCCAGAANTCTGCTAGCNTCACTGCTGAATCGGATCGACGCCTGGGGCGTGACGTTCATTATCTGCATCATGGCGTTCTACCTTCACGAGGCCATAAGCATCCAGACCGTTCTCTTATCTGTGGCGATGGCGGGCATGTACTGGCTGGGATACGTTGTCAACGACTATTTCGACGCCCCCTTCGANGCCCATGACGAAACCAAAGCGCGNCATAACGTCTTCGTCAATCACCCAGTCTCGCCCACAGTGGCAAAAGCAGGATTCCTGACCATCGGCTTCCTTTTCCTGCTCGCCTTCACTCAATTCGGCCTGCGGGGCGGAGTGATATTTGGAGTCTCGCTGTTTGTGATGTGGGCATACTCGGCCCCGCCTTTTCGNCTGAAATCCAGGCCCGGCCTCGATTTAATTACCCATGCGCTCTTCGTCCAGACATTTTCATACCTGAGTTGCCTAATACTCATCAAAGCCGAGTGGACCCNGGCAGATCTGACCTTGTTGGGCGTCAACTTCCTGGCCTCTCTGTCGGGACAACTCGCTCAACAGCTGCGCGACTTTGAGGTCGATTCNGACACCGACACCAACTTTGCGACCACCGTGGGANTCGGCTGGACGGTCGCGTGCCTTCGAGNNGTGACTGCGGCCCTGGTGATTNTNGTCGTCACANCCCTGCTGACTGGAACTATTCCAATGTACCTGGCGCCTTTCGCGGTGGCATTTNTCCCGACCGCGGCTCTGCGGATTCGCGNNCGNGGCNGNCCTGAATTCCGAAGGTTGGGAACCTATACCACTGTCGCCGCGCTTTTTTATATGGTCTTGCTNCTGACCATCAGNTTGTAAAATCTACGGCCTGGTCCCGNAGCCTTGCCTATACCTNTGGAATCCTCCGAGAATCATCGAAGAAAACCGCCACGCCAATTCCTGNTGCCAGATCAGTTTCGGCCAGTAGACGAGCTTGGCTATCGCAACGCGAGTCTTCAGNCCTGACAGCAANGGATGGGCCTGAATACGGTCTGCATAGCTAACGAAGCTGAGATCGTCCCTCGCGAAGGCATCGACGATTGCCTCTGCTGCGACCTGCCCGTATCCNAAAGCATACGATATCCCTTCGCCAAGTAACGGGTCCACGCCTGCCGAATCCCCGGCCAGCAGAATTCTCGGCGCNGACACNGGAGAGTCGCTTCGGAACNNTCTGATCGGGTGNCCCTTGATCGGAAAGTCNGCCAGATCGCGGCCTCGGTTGGTNAAAGATTCGGNNAGNACCTGCTTCAGCGCCGCCCTGGGGCGNTTTGTCTGCACTCGACTGTCGAACACACCGCGATTGAGGAACGCTTGGCCGTCGATCANGCTCGGAAATTCCCAGTAGTAGCCCTGAAGCCCCGACCNNGCCTGACTGAAATCGAACACNGCGNCGCCGTCTCNGAACGCGCGGTCATCCGGAGNTTCCGAGGTCAGAACCTCAANCAGTCGGGCCTGGCCTGCCGTGCGATTCCACTTGAGTTCTTTCAACACTGTGCTGTTTGAACCGTCAGCGGCGACCACGACCTTGGCATGAAAAACCGCTCGCTCTGTGANGACTTCGATANGGTCTCTCTTGGGGACGACGCTGGTGACTGCNTCNCCCTGNCTTAGCGTCAGGCCGTGGCTTTGACCNCGNCGCGCTAGCCAGTGATCGAANTCGTTTCGTCTCACGACGCGAAAAACGNGGTCCGCATTCATGACGTGCGAATGACCACGATAAATTAATTCCAACTCCTGGACGACAACCTGCGGACCGTCATAGCGAAGGCCCAAACCTTCTAGAATGTTGTCTCCGCCATTGGTAATGCCTCCGCCACAGAGCTTGTCTCTAGGGTGGATTGCCTTGTCAACAATCACAACCCTGCCATTCCAGTTCCTATCGGCATCCATCAGATGAAGCGCGGTCGACATCCCGGCAGGCCCGGAACCCACGATCAGAACGTCCACGTTTTCAGTTAGCGGCATCGGCCTTTCCTCCAATTGCCCAACACGGTCAGTCTTTACCGACGAGCGAACTCGGAGACGCCTGCTCGGAACTGCCCAAAAGGCTCGAAACGATCCATAATCACGTCCACTACTGCCGGCTGGCCGGAGCGGAATGCGTCGTGGATGGCGGCGGGAATGTCATTCGGATTGTCGACCTGAACGCCCCAGCCTCCGTAAGCCTCTGCCATCTTGGCGTGGTTGGTGTCCACGAACTCCGAGGCTATCAGGTTGGGCCGCTGGTTCTCCCGGACCATGCCTAGGCCACCGTCGTTCAGCACCACAAACACGACGGGAAGTTGGTACTGCACGGCGGTCGATATAGCATTAGAAGTCATCATGAAACCGCCGTCGCCGGTGACTGCCATGACCGGACTGTTGGGTCGGACCACTTTTGCGCCCACCGCCGCAGGAACCGCCCAACCCATACCCGCGATGCCGCCGGGGCACAGGAACGTGGCGCGCTGTTGGGACTGGTAGAAATGGTACATCCACGCCCGGTTGTTGCCTGCGTCCAAAGTGATGATGGTCGAAGGGTCAACGCTCTCCTGGAGGAGCCTGACAAGGCGTTGCGGCTGCACCGGACTCTGATTCGCCGTCAGGCCCGGCGAGTCGTTGAAGAACCGTAGCTCCTCCTTGCGCTGAGCCAAAGCCACGACCCTAGGTTCCAACTCCCTGGTCGACAGCCCCTGATCTCGGGACACCTGAAGAATCTGGGTCAGCACGGCGCGGGCATCTCCAATTAGCCCCATCTCCACAGGGACCGTCCACCCGGCGTTGCGCCCTTCGATGTCTATCTGAAAGATGCGCTGACGGTCAGGGTTCAGCAGGTTTGGATGGTGGGATGCCGTGTCCTGTGGCCGCATCCGAGTGCCGACCACCAGCACAACGTCGGCCTCGCTGACCTGACGATTGGCCGTCTCAATACCGTAAATTCCCATCGGGCCGACCGACAGTGGATGAGTCTCCTCGATTGCGCTCTTACCCTTGTAGGTTGTGGTGACGGGGATGACCATCTGCTCCGCAAGCTCTCGCAGTTCCTGGTGAGCGCGGGCCATGTGGACTCCGTTGCCTGCGATAATAATGGGATTCTTCGCGGAGGCCAGAGCGTCGACAACTCGCTGAATGGCGTCGGGCGGGGCCACCATCTCCACGTTGCTCAGGTATCCTGCCGAGGGATGGGTTCCCACCGGTCCGTCGGGGTCGAACTCGCCAAAGGACGCGTTGGTGCGAAGCAACAGGGCGGTGGGGCCTGGGGCTCCCGACATGGAATGCTTAATCGCAAGCTGAGCGCCCAACACCGCCTCATTGGGAGTGGTCGCGAGGGTTGTGTACTTGGTCATGGCCCGCAGTATCGACAGCAGGTCGCCCGTGCCGTACTCGCCGGACACTTCCTGGTTGTTTCCAAGCTGCCAGAAGCCCGTGTCTGATGTGTCGGTGATTGCCAACATGGGCGAGTAGCTCATCAGAGCTTCCATGATGCCGAATCCACCGCTGGTGCCGATGAACGCCCCCTGACCCATGAGAACGGCTGGCTTGCCGGTGAGACGGCCATGCACGTCGGCCATGATGGACGCCGACTGCTCGTGGCGTGCCAGAATCACCTTCATCTTGTCCTGTTTGTCGAAGAGGCTGTTATAGATAGCGCCGGTGGCGCCGCCAGGAATGCCGAACACGTGGTCAACCCCGGCGTCTATCAGGGTCTCCGCTATCTTTTGCGCTCCAGTGGGCATGTCGCTTTCCTTGATTATTTGATGGGTCTAACGAACTTTATGATGTCATACTGATCGGAGCGAAGTATCTGGTCGTTCGAATACAACAGTTGCACTGCGGGGCCAGATTCTTCGGCTGCGGTCTCAGAATGACAGGAGGCATATTGAACGATCATAGCTCAATGTGTTGTGTTGCAGGTTTAGACATTACCCAGACTGAACTTAACCTGACACTCTGGCCTTGATTGCCTTCGTATGATCCCAGGGCTTGATCCACTCCTCTTTGATCTCCATTCCGAATCCGGGGGCGTCGGAGGGTGTTATATAGCCATCTTTGGGCATTGGCATTCCGGGGATCGGACAGACCTCGTCCAGGGGGATTCCGGGGTCGCTGCCCATCCAGAACTCGGCCATCGGCGACTCCGGCATCGCGACGGAGAAATGCTGGCCCCAGGGTGTGGCTGCTGATGCGTGGGGAATGGTGATGAGTCCTGCGGCCTCGCCTATCGTGTAAATCTTCAGCGCCTCGGACAGGCCGCCGCACCACTGAATGTCGGGCTGCAGAACATCGACGGCTCGATGCTCCACAAGCTGTCGGAACGTCCAGCGTCCGTGGTGGTCTTCTCCCGTGGCAAGAGGAACCCAGTTGATTGCTTTCTTGAGTTCGATATGACCTTCGAGGTCCGTGGGAACCAGCGGCTCCTCCAGCCAGCGCAGGCCGTAGGGTCGAAGCCGCTCGGCGATTCGGATTGCAAACTCTACGTTGAAGCTCATGACCGGGTTGTACATAAGCTCGGCGTCAGGGCCGACGGCTTCACGGGCCTTGGCGATCTTCTCCTCAACGATGTTGAGTCCGTCGATTCCCTCGTCGTAGTGAGCAGGGTTAGACACCTTGAAGTGCTTGAATCCCAACTCTTTGGACCAGTCGAGGTCGTCTGATGTGCAGTAAACCAACGCCTTGTCTCGGCAGCGTCCGCCGATGAGACTGTATACGGGTTGGTCTAACAGCTTGCCTTTGAGGTCCCACAACGCCAGGTCTATCCCGGACTGTGCGACCGTCGCGAGACCGCCCGCGCCGAATCGCTGAGTCGAACGCCACATAAGGTCGTTGAGGTACTCCAGAGCCATGCAATCGCGGCCTTCAAGAAGCGGCCCGAAGTGATAATCAACCAGAGTCGCGGTCAATTCGCCGAAGGTGCTTCGGCCCAGACCCCATTTGCCATCCTCGGCCATAACCTGAATCCAGATTTGCTCGTTGGTGTTGGCGCCTGGCATAGTTCCGTGAAGTCGAGAAAATTCAGGATACTTGTTGATAGGCAGAGCGCGGCGGGCATGGGTGTTCCAATTCGGTCGACGCGACTCAGACTTGGGAGGCGTTCTAGGCATGTCTATTTCGACTGCCCTGATTTGCTTGATCTTCAATTATTCACCCTCACAGTTGTGTCTGTATCGATGAAGGGAGGCTATTCCCCTTCCCCGGACACGCTGAAGGCATCATACAAAACATCCCATAAACGCGCTACTTGCTGGGCGACGAGCAGGGCGCTTACGTTCGGGCATTCGTCTCGTCCGCACTACGGGTTCGAGTTCATGAGTTTGCATTCTGCAACAATCTTGAACTCGGTATGGAGAGCTTCAAGCTATTTCACACACAAGTTTATGCGAGACACTTTTCTCAATTGACTTACACAAACAAAAAGTCTATGTTACTAAGACTACTTGCGACGCAGGCTTGACCCTGCAACCACAATAAGCGTCCCACAATACGCAGACCGTATCATCCGCCGTGTTGCTACACTGTTAAACATAGCCACATGCCTGTCTTCCTTGTCGACCATCAATTCGCAACCATCAAAGAAGCAGGCTATTGAGACCACACCGTTCCTTCTGAATGAGAAAGAACAGGAGCATCACAGGTGACGTTCCAAAAGTCTTATACAAAACGGTATTTGCTTCCAGGCTGGTTCCACAGATGGTCTCGCAGAGTTGCGCTAGCCGCGTTCATAACCGCGATTTCTCTCCAGATGCTGCTGGGCCGGACTTACGCTGCGGACGAGCATGTAGCCATTGCGTCAATCGACGGCCCCATTGACCCGATGAGCGCCAGGTATTTGGCGAACAGCATCGACCGCGCCACCAAAGATGGCGCCCAACTGCTGATCTTGGAACTTGACACCCCAGGCGGGCTGATAAGCTCCACACGCGACATGGTCGAATCCCTGCTTGGCGCCCAGATACCCACGGCGGTGTATGTCTCTCCACCGGGCGCTCGGGCAGCCTCAGCCGGGACATTCATTATGGCGGCGGCTAACTTCGCTGTCATGGCCCCAGGAACGAACGTCGGAGCCGCATCACCAGTAGCTGTCGGCGGCGCAGATATTCCTGAGACCCTCGCAAAGAAAATCAATGAGGACACCGCGGCCTTCATTAGAAGCGTTGCCGAGACAAGGGACCGCAACGTCCGGGCCCTCGAAGAAACCGTCACCTTCGCTCGATCATACTCCGCGATAGAGGCTGTTGACCTCGACATAGCGGACTTCATCGCAGGCGACATAAACGGCTTGCTCCAACAATTGGACGGACTCACAGCCGAAACCGCAAGCGGCGATGTGACAATTCGCCCCAGTGAATTGGAAATCCGAAACATAAAGCTTACGCTTACGGATGACATCCTCAACATATTGGCCAACCCGAACATCGCGTTCTTGCTTCTGATGATCGGAGGTCTCGGCGTCTTGATCGAGGTAATCACGCCTGGGCTGATCGGCCCCGGAGTCATCGGAATCATAGCGCTAATTCTCGCGTTCCTAGGATTCGGCAACCTGTCGGTGAACTGGGTGGGCGTGGCGCTCATCCTGCTTTCGATGGCGTTTTTCTACGGCGAAACAATCAGTCCTGGAGTGAGCGTCTTCGGGGTAGGCGGCATAATCTGCGTGGTCGTGGGCGCGTTATTGCTTTTTGGCGGCTTTTTCAGCGCGCCCGACATTGAAGAAGTGCGGGTGACAGTGAACCCGGTTTTGCTAGCGACCGTCACCGGATTGGCGGTCGTTTCTCTGGTGTTTTTCGTTCGTATGGCGAGATCTGGTGGCGGGTCGTCTTCGGCATACATCAACGCTTCCGAAGGCGAATTGGAAGGCGAGTGGGGCGAGGTCGTCTCTGATCTCACGCCGTCTGGAAAGGTGCTGGTGGCAGGCCTGGAGTGGGCCGCTACCGCCGATTCAAACAACGTTATCAAAAAAGGCGAGGAGATAATAGTGGTCTCCGTGTACGGCGAAGTGCTAAAGGTCGCCCGATTAATCGATGAAGTGGAATGAATTAAAGGGTTCAGAGCCACACTGAATCGCTGACAAAGAACGACATGGGCAACGCCCTGAAGGAGAGCCAATATGCCAGGATTCCGAACTGTAGGTCCAAACCAGGCCATCATCCGATCAGGAGGTGGAGATCAACCCAAGATCGTAGTGGGGGGGCGCATTTTCGTAATGCCCTTTCTCCAGAGGGCTCAGCTTCTTTCGCTGGAGGTCATGACTCTGACCGTCAACACAGCCAGAGTGTACACCAAAGCAGGCGTGGCCCTCTCTGTGGATGGCGTTGCGCAGGTGAAGGTTGCTCGGGGCGAAGAGGCCATTAGAACAGCCGCACAGCAGTTCTTGGGCAAGACCCCTCAGCTTATCGCAGACATTGCGCTCCAGACTTTGGAAGGCCATCAGAGGGCGATGCTGGGCACCATGACCGTTGAGGACATATATCAGGATAGGGACGCCTTCGCCACCCAGGTTCGAGAAGTGGCGTCTACCGATATGGCAAATATGGGCATGGAGATCGTCTCCTTCACCATTCGGGACATCCAGGACGAACACGGATATCTGGAAGCCCTCGGTGTGCGAAGAACTTCCGAGGTCAAGCGAGACGCCAGTATCGGACAAGCGGAGGCCGACCGAGACGCAACTATACGGTCTGCCCAGGCACAACAGGAGAGCGAAGCGGCCAAGTACACCGCAGACACGGCTGTCGCCGAGTCAGAGCGAGATTTCTCGACACAGAAGGCAGAATACGATCAGGAAGTAAATGCGCGCAAAGCTGAAGCGGAGTTAGCCTACCAGCTACAGGAAGCTAAGACAAGACAGGACATCAGAGGCGAAGAGCTTCAGGTGGAGGTAATCGAACGGCAAAAACAGATTCAGATTCAAGAGCAAGAGATAATGCGTCGCGAGCGGGAGTTAGATGCCACTGTCAGGCGTCCGGCGGAAGCCGAACGCGACCGGCTTGAACTAGTGGCTGAGGGCAACAGGCGACAAACCCGGGTGGACGCAGAAGCCGAACGTTACCGGCTCGAAACCATCGCCGAAGGGGAAAGGGCACGTATCCTGGCAGAAGCGCAGGCTGACGCTGAGGCCATCAGGCTGCGTGGCGAGGCCGAAGCCGACGCAATCAAAGCGAAAGGCTTGGCCGAGGCTGAAGCCATGTCACGAAAAGCCGATGCCTGGAAAGAGTACGGTCAGGCGGCCCTGGTCGAACAGTTATTTAACACGCTTCCCGAAGTCGCGCATGCCGTAGCTCAACCGCTTGCCAAGACCGAAAAAATCGTGGTCATCAGCACAGGAGGAGGCGAAGACGCCGGCGCCGGGGCAAGCAAGGTGACACGCGATGTCACGAACACGATCGCTCAACTCCCCGCCCTTGTAGAGGCGCTGACGGGTATCGACATAATCAGCACTATCCAGAATCTTCCAGGAATGATATCAACACACGGAGCAGACGACCAACAAAATGGCGCCGCTGACGACGTAGATTCTGAGTAATACGTCCGTCCGATAAGTAACGTCTGTTGATCGTTCGATCATGTGACCCTGTAAAAAGGGTCACATGTATCAGGCGCTATAACACATCGACGTTCGTTCCTGCCCAGTTACGATGCTAACGCAACAAGTCGAAAAGAGAAGGGGTCAGGGGAGTTTCGATCTCTTCGCGTTGCTCGCGTCGGTGAATCGATATCCAATCGTTCTCGAAGTTAACCGCGCTTAGAACTTCCTCGAAAGAGACCAACGGCACGTCTCGGTTGACCGAGAATCGCTGAGCCGAGGCTGGCACGACTCGGAAGATCGTGAATTGGCTGCCATGAGGCTGCCATGTGAAATGGTGAGTCCCGTCCACCCGGTTACAGCCCTCCAGATTGCCACGTGAGTTATACTCCCACGTGAAATCTTCAGGCGTGAATCGCATGGCTTCTTCTTCGAAGACCAAGAACTCTCTGGACTCAAGGTTTCTCACCATGACCACGATCCGCAGTTCATTGTGTTCGGCCAGCGCCTCATCGACCCTCGCGTTCCACACTTCCAGCACGGCGCGACCCGTCTGTTCAGTGTCGTCATGCGGATCAGAGATACCGAGAGAGTAGTTCGGCGAGTTGCGGCCAGAAATCAAACGAACTGTGGTTGCGGTGAACGGTTGCGGGCGCTTGATCGTCTTGACTGACCACGCGCACCTGTCCAGAACCACGTCTGCGATGCCCAAGGGGCTGTTTCTGTGAATGCCTCCGATGGCGTTGGCGAAGATCGTTCCGAAGTCGTCCCCGTTTATGTCACCCTGTCCAACGGCGATTCGATGCACTAGCTGTTTGCCGAGCATTTGCATGACCGCGTCGGGCAGTTGTCCCAGAGGGTACGGGCCTCTACGCCTTCGAGCCGATCCCCGCAACCTCGGTTCGTTTGACGACATCGACGACTTCCTTAATCACTGATTGAACCATCGGAACAGGCACCGCGTTGCCTGTCAGCTTTCGCGCCTGTGAATAGTTGGAGTCGAGTTCAAAATCTTCTGGAAAGCCCTGCAAGCGCAGCAGTTCTCTGGGCGTTAATCGCCGCTCCCCGTTCACCAATAGATAGTTGTACGACGCCCCGGCCCTCAACGCGCAGGACCACTGATGACTGGAGATATTGCCCGATTTGTTCTCGTGCCAGACGGACGGCGTTACCTCCGCAGTGTGAACCTCATGGCGTTTGCTACGAATCCTGTCCGAGACCAGGTGCTTGGGGTCAGGATCGGATTCCAGAATTTCATCGAGAGGCTTCATCGGGACAGTCCCGGATGGCCAGTGGAATGAGTCCATATCGGTCAGGGTTGCGACGATAATGATACGCTCTCGCTTTTGAGGCAAACCGAAATTGAGAGCGTTCAACACCTTATAATCAACGTCGTATCCCATTTCTGTCAGATCGTTAACGATACGCCGAATTACCTCTCCTTTTTGCAGGGTGAGAAGCTGTTTCACGTTCTCCAGGACGATGCCCCTGGGCCGCTTGGCCCGAACGATGCGCGCGATCTCAAAGAATAGCGTGCCTCTCGGGTCGGCGAACCCGCCTTTACTTCCAATGATAGAAAACGGCTGGCAGGGGAACCCGGCGAAGAGCAGATCATGGTCGGGGATGTCATTTTCTGAGATTTCTAGGATGTCGCCCATCGGGGTCAGGCCGTAGTTGCGTGAGTACACCATGCGGGCTTCATTGTCGATGTCGCAGGCGAAAACGGCCTTCAATCCTAAGGCGCTGGCGGCAGTGTGGAAACCGCCGATGCCGCAGAACAGGTCAACGAACGTCAGACCGTTATCCTGCGACAACGCAGGTGGATTTATAGCATCCGCCGCCTTCTCAAGCGTTCCATTCACCAGCGTCATAGGGCCAATGCCTTGCAGAGCGTCTTCAATTCGAGCGCCCCGCTAACGCCGAGTCGATTCGGGACCGCACGTCTTGCAGATCGTGCAACTCATGCTCCCATATCCGCAGAACACTCCATCCCATCTCCTCCAGTGAAGCCGTGTTTCTCTTGTCTCTATTGGAGTTCTTGCTCAGCTTGTTGTCCCAATACTCCTGTGACGAGGAGGGCCGACGGTAGCAGCTTGGGCATCCGTGCCAGAAACATCCGTCGACAAACACGGCGACCTGCTTGTCCATGAACACAAAGTCCGGCCTGCCTGGGAGCGATTTCTCGTGCATCACCCAGCCCTTCGTCCCGGCGCCAGCCATAGACGCCCGCAGCTTGCGCTCGGTCGACTTGTTATCCCGAGACCGCACTGCTCGCATGATATTCGACCGCGTTTTGGTGGATACTGTGTCCATAGTCACAAAAGTGTAACAAACCGCCT
>PAIW01000081.1 GCA_002710885.1 Chloroflexota bacterium
TGACGGCACGTTCTTCACATTCCGAGCGGCGGCAAAGCACATGATCGACCAGGGCGAAGGCGGACGACTCATCGGCACCTCCAGTACGTCAGCGATTCATGGCGCGGCGCGAAACGAAGCTTACGCCGCGACCAAAGGCGCGATGCTCGCAATGACACGAGGACTGGCCGTTGAGCTGGCTCGTTACAAGATCACAGCAAACACGATCATCCCAGGCTGGATCGAAACCGCGATGACTGCTCCCAGAGTCGGAAACGAACTGTTCGAAGACAGGGTCATGAAGCGCGTGCCGGTCCGTCGCTGGGGTCAGCCCAAAGACTTCGCAGGAATAGCAGTTTATCTGGCAAGCTCGGCGTCCGACTATCAGACCGGCGAAGAGTTTGTGATCGACGGCGGTTACACCCGCTTCTAGGCGTAACTATCGGCTTTCAGGCAATAGTCAGGTCGCATCCGAAGAATCTGGTCGTGAACGGACAACAGTCGGAACGCCTGCAGCCAGATGTTTCGCCTCCACTCGGTATGGCGACCTTATCGTGGACGCTCCATGAACACAGTCACGCCCATTTCGGCGTAGTGGTCTCGCAGGTCTGGAGTGTAGTTGCGGAAGTTGATCTTCGTGTCGGTGCCTTCAAGCTGTTTCAAGGCATGGCGCACGCAGTCATCGACGGTTTGGAGAGGATGGTGTGGGTGGGCCTCGATGTCGAAATTCAGGTCCGCTGGTCCCCAGGTCAGGCACGTGACGCCCGGTTTTGCCAGTTGTCGAATGTTTGTCACGGCTCGCAAGGTTTCGATCTGCATGCACAGGATGCCGTTGGCGTTCCACCAGTCGGCGTACTCTAGCCTGTCGCCGCGGCCCTCGACGCCGTAGCGGGCCGCGCCTCCCCAGCTTCGGCCTCCGACCTGCGGATAGTAGAACCACCGCAGGGCTTCATCCACCTCGGACTCGTCCTCCACTAACGGAACTTCGATTCCAAGAGGCCCCAAATCCAGGACGTTGCCAACCAGATACGCTTGGCGAGTGTGCTTGATGCGGAACTGCACAGGCATACCCAACTCTTTGGCCGTCTCGCAGAACTCCACCAACCGCTCTTCGTTGTAGGGCGAGTGCTGGGCATCGGCGTTCACGAAGTCGTATGAATCTTTGCTGAAGATGTCTTCAAGCTCGCTCTTGGTGGCGTTCAGAGGTGCGGACACGCCGATCACGGTGTCGCCCCGGACGATGCGCTCTTTCAAGGATACCCGTTCTGCCATTGTGTTCTCCTAATCCGTTGATATGTCTTCCAATTGTCATACTGACCGGATCGAAGTATCTGGTCGATGAGATTCAATCGTTGTCCCACTGGGCTAGATTTTTCGGTTGCGACTTAAGAATGGCGAAGCGTCTGACGGCTGATTGCTGAAGACTCACACCTGCCCGTTAGGCAGGAAGAACTCGAATCGCTTCGGGTCTCCATAGCCTTCGATGTCTCCCGGAGAGATGCCGGGATGATCCAGCGCCGCTTTCACGATAGACTTGTTGAAGTTGCCGATCTGAGGGTCTTCCAGAAAATCGTCAACAGGCATCCACAGGCACTCGGCGATCTCCTCCTCCTGTCTGGTGATGTCGTAGCTCAAAGGCGACAGTCGGCACACGAAGTAGATATCCGACTTCCCGTAGCGGTAGCCGTGCCAGTGACGGAAGCACGCCAGCGCCTCGAACTTCGACTGGATGCCGGTCTCCTCCAGCACCTCTCGAACGATACCCTCTGCCAAGTGTTCTCCAGTCATTAGAGCGCCTCCGGGCAGTTTGTACCCAGGGCCCCGAGTTCCACGGAACTTGTATCGTTCCGAGACGACCAAAAGTTCTCGATTCTCACTCACAACCACCGCGCCCGCGCCTATGTAGTGAGTCGCATACGGTGGGATGTAGGAGTCCTGCTCAAGTTGGTTCGTCATCATCACGTAGGATTCATCGGCGTGGTGATAAGAGAACCCAGCCTCCACAGCCACAGGGACCAACGCCGATCTGTCCAACGGAACCTCCAACCAGGCGACTTTGTAGCCTTCGGCTATCCACTCGTCCATCGAGTATGCCAGTTGGCTTCGGAACCCCTGGGGGTCCTGGGGGAGTGTCAATGGGTCAACCAGGACTCCTCCGAATGGGTTTGTGTTGAAGCTCAAGATTTCCATATAAGTGTCACCCGTGTTTTACTACCATCTGTACTTGATTTGAGGGTTCGCAAAGGGCTTCGAAGGCCTCCTGAATGTTATCGAGGGGCAGGAAACTGGCCTCTGAAACCAGAGGCGCCATCGAGACTTTGCCATCCCGAATTAGGTCCAAGGCGATGCGCCAGTCCTCGGGTTGAGTGCCGAAAGATGACTGCATGCTGACCTCGCGGGCCATCCAGTTGGGCGGCATGACGTCTGTCGGAGTCCAGACAATCGCCACCAGCACCACCTGGCCTCCGCGTTTGACAGAGTCCATTGCTACGTCGAGCGTGCTTTTGGCGGCAGCGCACTCGAATATCACATCCGGGCCGATGCCATCGGTAAGCTCGACAAGTCGTTCTTGCACGTCTTCCTTGGTGGGGTCTATGACCGCATCTGCTCCCAGCTTTCGGGCGGCTTCCGCTCGTGCGGGCACAGGCTCAGAGACTATCACCTTTGTGGCTCCGGCGGCTCTGGCGACCTGCATACAAAGCAAGCCGATAGGGCCTGCTCCCAGCACAGCCACCGAGTCTCCCAGCTTCATCTGGGACAGTCGGACGGCGTGGACCGTGACCGCGCAAGGCTCGCACATGGCAGCCTCTTCGTCGGAGACGCCTTCGGGAAGAGGTATCGGCTGCCACTCCTCCATGACCACCTTCTCAGCATATGCGCGAACGTCGGTGCTGGCGAAACCCTGGGTGCGATAGTTGTACCTGGGGCCTCGGGACGTGCCGACTTCAGGCGGAGGCTCGCCACCGCCGCCAATTACCCGGTCGCCGACCTTCCATCGTGTTACGCCTGAGCCAACCCGGGAGATGGTCCCCGAATACTCGTGGCCCATCACAGTGCCCGGCGGAGCGACGTCATAGAGGAACGCGTGAACGTCGGTGCCACAGATGGCGCAAAAGATCACGTCCACTACCACCTGCCCTGGCCCTGGAGTCGGGTCTGGCCGGTCTTCGATGTCAAACTTCTGGGAGCCCTGATAAACGGCGGCGCGCATGAGAACATCCTCCTTTGAGTGCTTGCGAGTTAGGTTATCACCTGCACCGTCGGAGTCAAGGGCAAGGCGTAGAACATCTCAGATGGCAACAATTGGATGAGCAAGGGCGATCCATTGTTGTAGGACAAAATACGATATAAAAGGGTTGGAATGGGTATCACTCATATTGTCAAATACCGGTGTATTTCGCTCCGATCATTCAACATGCGTGGGGTAGCCAGGACAGTTCATGCGAGCATATGCCATAGAAACCCAATTAAAACGCAACATTACTTAGGCAGAGGAATCCCTTGTCGCAACCTGATCTTGGTCAAGAGCCAAACGACAAATTGAACAAAGATAACGATGATTAGAAGGAAGATCAAAACACAAAAGAGAAGCCTAAAGAATTTCTCGGTCGTTAACGGGAGCTATTGGGACCACTCGTCAGTTTTTTGTTCTTCCCGATCACATTCCCCTCGGTCGTAAGTATTACTACTGTGGCGATTGCAGCCGACACCCCGATCTTGGACGAAATTCAAGGCGTTACTGGCCCAGCTGGGCTTAGCGGCGGTCAAGGGCCTCAAGGCATACGTGGCGAACAGGGACCTCAAGGCCCGTCCGGTCGGCAACGCATCGTCGAATCCGAAGGATAACAACAGGTTAAGAGTCACGTCGAATTGGTTGGGGAAGGACATCTCTCTGGCGTCACCTTACTGGAATTCGATTTCGATGCTGGGCTCTGACGCTCGGCTTTTCGCTTCGCCAATCTGCTTCGATACCAGATCGATGCCCCTGCCTCGAAAACCTCGATGTCCTAGCTCGGTAGCGTGCCGTCGGTACCCACACGCACGTCCACGATGGCCGCTCCGCGCGCGATGTCCAGCAGTTTCACCAGATCGTCAACTTGCTCAACCGCCAGCCAGGTATCCTCTTCGGAGTAGAGATCGAAGTATATCTGCCGGTTGNACAGGTCCTCGTACGAGTTCATTATTTAGTTGAATTGGCCAAGTTAGACAAGATTTTCTAATCCGCCGCGCGCATAGGTTCCGCCTCNGNCGCTGCGAGNGGAAGAATATCCTTGAGGTAGCGTCCGGTGNGGGATGCTTCGACGGCCANCAAATCCTCCGGNGTGCCTTCGGTGATGAGATCGCCGCCTTTGTCCCCGGCNCCGGGGCCGAGGTCTATGAGCCAGTCGGCNCTCTTGATGAGATCGAGGTGGTGCTCGATCAGCACGACGCTGTTTCCNGCGTCCACGAGGCGGTGCAGGACACGCATCAGGTGAGCGCAGTCCTCGAAGGACAAGCCCGTGGTCGGCTCGTCCAGCATGTANAGAGTTTGGCCCGTCGCCCGCTTGGATAGCTCCGTNGCCAGCTTGACNCGCTGGGCCTCGCCTCCGCTNANGTGGGTGGCGGGTTGTCCNAGGCGGATGTATCCCAGGCCGACGTCTTGCATAGTCTGGAGCTTTCGGCGNACGCGGGGGATGTTCTCGAAGAACTCCACCGCCTCAGTGACGGTCATGTTCAGGACTTCGGCGATGTTCTTGNCTTTGAATTTGATCTCCAGAGCNTCGCGATTGTAGCGTTTGCCGTCGCANATTTCGCAGGGCACGGTAACGTCCGGCAGGAANTGCATCTCGATGTTGATNTGNCCGTCGCCGGAACAGGCCTCACAGCGCCCGCCCTTGACGTTGAACGAGAATCGGCCAGGCTTGTAACCGCGGGTCCGGGCCTCNGGNACAGTTGCGAACAGCTCTCTNATAGGNGTGAACGTNCCCGTNTANGTGGCNGGATTGGANCGCGGGGTCCTTCCGATGGGCGACTGGTCGATGTTCACGACCTTGTCGATGTTCTGGATGCCCTCGATCTTGTCGAAATCTCCAGGGCGGTCCTTGGCGCGATAGAAGATACGCGCCAGTTCCTTGTACAANACTTCGTACATGAGGGTGCTTTTGCCAGAGCCGGAAACNCCAGTGACGCACACCAGTTTNCCCAAAGGANCCTTCACATCGATGTTCTTGAGGTTATTCTGCCGTGCTCCTTTTATTGTGATGAATTTTCCGTTGCCTTCGCGCCGAGTNTCGGGCACTGGAATCGTTCGGAACCCGCCCAGGTACTGGCCGGTGATGGACTCTGGGGTGTCGATGAGGTTTTGCACCGGCCCAGTGGCAACGATATGTCCCCCGTGCTCCCCGGCGCCAGGNCCAATATCCACGATGTGGTCGGCAGCGCGCATGATCGCTTCGTCGTGCTCGACGATTATCACGGTATTACCCAGGTCTCGCAGGCGTTTCAGGGTGTGGATTAGTCGATAGTCGTCGGCGGGATGTAGTCCGATGGACGGCTCGTCGCAGACNTACAGAACGCCCATGAGGCCNGAGCCTATCTGGGTTGCCAGCCGAATCCGCTGGGCCTCGCCTCCGCTGAGGGTTGACGCAGTGCGCGATAGCGTGAGGTAGTCCAGCCCAATGTTCAGCAGGAAGCGCAGGCGAGCGTCGATCTCCTTGAGTATCTGAGATGCGATGGTCTTGTCACGTTNGGTCAGCACGTCTTCNGGTTTAGTGCCGTTTGGGGACGGGCCATCGCCGCTGATGGCATCGATCCACTCCAGCGCGCCGTTGATGGATCGGTCCGTCATATCCATGATGTTGATGCCGCCCACGGTGACGGCCAGGGCTTCGCGTCTAAGCCTTCGGCCTTCGCAGGAAGCGCAGGGCCGCGCCGCCATGTACCGTTCGATCTCGGTTCGCATGTAGTCCGACTCGGTGTCTTTGTGCCGACGCTCCAGATTGGTGATTACGCCCTCGAAGCTAGTAGACCAGTTGTATGTTTTGCCTCTCTTGGTGTGGTGAGTGACCTTGATGGACTTCCCTTTGGTGCCGTAGAAGATGGTTTCGACCTGACGCTTGGTCAGTTTCTTGAAGGGCGTTTCAGTGTCGAACTTGTATGCCCTTCCCAGGGATTCAAGCTGGCTGAAATACCAGGGAGACATCGTTCCGGTTCGCGCCCATGCTTGGACTGCGCCCTCTCGGATGGTCCTGTCCTTGTCAGGAACGACAAGGTCGGGTTCGATCTCGAGCTTGTAGCCGAGGCCTGTGCAGGTTGAGCATGCGCCGTGGGGGTTGTTGAAACTGAAAGTCCGAGGCTCCATTTCTCCGAAGCTGATGGAACAGTGGACGCAGGCGAAATGCTCAGAGAACAACTGTTCCTCGCCGCCAACAACATCCACAAGCACCGTGCCGCCGGTCATCTTCAGCGCGGCCTCAACGGAGTCTGATACCCGATTGATCTCTGCGCTCTCGCCCATGACCAGACGGTCAACCACTATCTCAATGTTGTGCCATTTCTTCTTGTCCAGATCGGGGGCTTCAGAAACCTCGTAGGTCTCGCCGTTCACCCTCACGCGCACGAATCCCGCGACACGGGCCTGCTCGAACACGGGTTTGTGCTCGCCCTTCTTGCGGCGAACCATCGGAGCCATGATCTGTATGCGACTGTTATCAGGCAAAGACAGCACGGAATCGACGATCTGTTGAACGGTTTGTCGTTCCACCGAACGTCCACAATTGTAGCAGTGGGGGCGTCCTACTCTCGCATAGAGAAGTCTTAAGTAGTCGTAAATTTCGGTGACGGTCCCCACGGTCGAGCGAGGGTTGTGGGAGACGCCTTTCTGGTCGATAGAGATGGCGGGAGACAGCCCTTCGATGTAATCGACGTCGGGCTTGTCCATCCGTCCAAGGAACTGCCGAGCGTAGGCTGATAGAGATTCGACGTACCTTCGCTGTCCTTCGGCGTAAATGGTGTCGAAGGCCAACGAGCTTTTGCCAGAACCAGACACCCCTGTGATAACCACGAGCTTGTTTCGGGGAATCGTAACGTCTACATTCTTGAGGTTGTGTTCTCGTGCGCCCTTAACGACGATATTATCCAACGGCATATTTTGTGCTGCCCTCCGGTGGATTCTGTGAGTCGAGGGGGGGAATGGCCACGCCCGATAAGCATGACATCATTCGGGGGCCTCGGAGCGGAAATTAGGTTCGAGGAACGAAAAAGTCTCTAGTTTGTCCCAAGTGTGACAACTTTATTCTATCACTTTGAAGGTCAGATGTCAGTCAGTTTTGGTCGACGTTTGGAGCATTTGTTCTCTATTTTGAAGTCAATCGCCGTAAGTCACAAACGGGCCATTGGATTCTGGTCAGTGGACGCTGATAAGCAAGCTAGCGTCATTGGACGGGAAACGTTACTAATGTGCAACAGCAATGGCGATGCAATCAAACCGGAGTCTCCAGAAACTGGCGGAGACTCCGGTCCAAGAATTATCGTTGGCGCTTAGCGCTCAAAAAATCTTGAGCTTGCCGAGAACTAAGACTCTACGATGGTCAAAGAGGCGATGGACTCGCCGGGGCTTCTGGCGCTTCCGGGGTCGCGTTCTGGTATGGCGTTGACCACGTCCATGCCCTCGGTGACCACGCCGAACACCGAGTGGGCGTCGTTAAGGTGAGGAGTCGGAACGAAGGTGATGAAGAACTGGCTGCCGTTGGTGCCGGGGCCAGAGTTTGCCATCGATAGGATGCCGGGCTTATCGTGGCGAAGGTTGGGGCTGAATTCGTCCTGGAACCTGTACCCTGGGCCTCCGGTTCCCGTGCCTGTGGGGTCGCCGCCCTGGGCCATGAATCCAGGGATCACCCGATGGAAGGTGACGCCGTCGTAGAAACCCTCCCTGGCCAAGAACACGAAGTTGTTGACCGTGACAGGCGCGTCTTTCTCGAACAGGTCTACGGTGAACTCGCCGCCGCTTGCCAGCACGAATTTGGCTGAGTAGTCCTTGTCTGTGTCGATTGTCATTGCGGGCGGGGAGTCGTACTGTTGCGTCATATTTGCTCCTATGGTTTCATTTTGTCCATCGTTTTGGTCAGCGAGGCCGAGGGGTTCGACGAACTCGAAGCTCTCGCCAATTGCTTTGAATACAGGCGTCAGGTCTGCGTCCCTATCCGCGGTGGTTGATAGGGTGATAGCGTAAAGCTCAGAACCTTTTACGAATAGATACTGAGTCAGCGCCAGTTCGACCGTCTCGCCGTCAGGATCGGGAACGCTCATGGCGTACTTCAGTTCCTCGGCAGGGACGCCATTCAAATCCACTCTCTTTCGCTGAATCTCGCCAACCGCATCAGGCAAGAACGATATTTGCTGAACCTTAAGATCAGCGTAGAAATTCAGTTCAACATCGAATCCGACGTCCTCTTTCAACACGGTTACACTGGTCAGGCCGACCTCATCGACGCCGGCGTCGGAGTCGAAGGCATAGAGAACGAAGTTACCTGACCTCAGCAACAAGTCTATCTGTTCGCCAATTCGCACGGCCAGAGCCGGGTCGTCAGCCTCAAGAAGTTCGAGGCTCTGGGCGATACCCGCTGTGTCCAGAGCAACCATTTCCCAGGTTGGAGGGATCGTGATGGCGAATTGCGCATTGGACAGGTTGTAGCGCACCAGGCCTGAATCAAGAACCTCTGTTGTCACTGTGACCGTGGCCCCATCGGTGGGACCGGCAGCAGATGCCAATTCCGGCGCTTCTATGGACACCGGCTCACCGTAGGCTGAGAATGTCAGCGTCGCTTCGAGCGTCGCGTCACCCGCGCCCAGGCTTCCAAGGAGATCACCCGCGTCGGCTTGTCCACCATCCACTTGGAACGCTCCGTTCAGCGTGACTTGCGAGATAAGGCTGTCATCAACGTCTATCAAAAAGTTCACTACGAGACGGTCACCGACGCCTTCGTCGACTGCAATACCGGACAGGTGATAGACCTCAAGGCCGTCAAGTGTTTCAATTCCGATGAATTCAAGCTCTTCGAAATTGTCGGCTGCTTGCAGGAATTCTGCGTTGGCGAAATCCCTGGGGTCGGCGAAGAGAAGGTCGGGACTCTGCCCAATGCTCCACTCACCGTTATCGGGGTCGGTGACATAGGTGGTGTCTCCGATTGTGACGAACTGAGATTCGATGGTGAAGAACACGACGCTCAACGACACAGTGCCCTGGCTGCGGTCTGGAGCGAGATACTCACCCTGCATGGTGATTGGGATATCGAAGGCGGCGCCCTCAGACTCGAACGACAGGATGGACTCCATTCCAAATTTGAATGACGACACGGCTGCCATCGCGTCGGCTGCCATTGCGAATATGGACTCGGCGGTGGGGTCGCCACTCCCGCCCGTAGACGGAGCAATAGCGGAACTTGGAACCGCAGTGGCCGTTGGGACGGTGACTGCTTGCGCTGGTGTTGCCGTCGGCGTAGGTGTGTTCGTTTGTGCCGGTATTGGAGTCGAGGAGGGAGGCGGCGTGGCCGTTGAAATAGGAGTGGGACTGGGTTCTGGGATGGTGGTCGGCACAGGAGTGTTTGTCGATGGAACCGGCGCAACCGTGGGGGCCGGCTCGCTTGTGTCAGAATCGCCGCCACACGCCGCACCGACAATGACCAGGATTATCAGCAGACCGCCCAAGGCCAGCACACGCGATACGCGATCTCCCAATTTGAGCATAAAAATTTCTCTCGAGACGGCCAGAGCCAATCAACGCTAGGTGAATCCCATCCAATAGATTCTAAACTAACATATCGTCGAGGGGTAGTGAGATTTGTGGCTATTGGAGATTTTCCAAAACCAATGCCCTGAAATCTCGACTACTCGACCGGACATCATGCGTGACTGGGCAGCCCTGTTTCCGCCGTGATCTGGAGATGAGCCTCAAAATCGACGCGTTTCCACGACTG
>PAIW01000082.1 GCA_002710885.1 Chloroflexota bacterium
TTCTTAATAAGGCCGATGTGCGCACCNGTCAACGCGGGNGTCTCGNATTCGACGGCTCGACTTGCCACGTGTTGACTGCGCAAATATAATCCGCTCGTGGGCCAGGGATCAGGTTTTACTGNCNGCGGACNTNCCATTCCGAACNGACGTGAAGAATCTANTCGTGNGCAAGNCNANTGTTGGTTTTTCAANGNCCAAATACTTCGCCGAGGCTCAGCATGGNGANGCGANGCGGTCAGATTTTTNGTCTTGAATGATCGTTATGAAAATATGAGGTGACGNATATGGAGATNGGGGTAGGACTGGACGCTTCTTTGGGGATGACGTGGGCTGACCAAGTCCNGTTGTCAAGGGAATCGGCCCAGCTTGGATACACCAGCATTTGGACTCCNGAAGGCAATGGCACNGACTCNTTCCACCTGTGCGTTCAGCGCTGGATGGCCAGTCGCGAGGTCGTTCCTGAAGGCGTTGGCACAGGCATCAGCGTTTCTCCAGTGATGTACCGNACACCCTTATCGTTTGCTATGGCAGGTGGTACCGCAAGCGAGATCACAGGCGGCAAGTTCATCATGGGCATCGGTTCNGGTGGCGCTTACCAGCCCCGCGCTCGGCGAGTTGTGGGCTTGGGCAGGCTGTCGGCGATGCAGTTGATGCGCGATTACGTGACGGTGGTGCGGGGTCTGTTGTCNGGTGAGACCATCAACTATGAGAGCGACAACATGACCTACGCGGGATTGACGTTGGGTATGTCTCCTCCTCCNAAGACTCCGGTTTACCTCGGNGCTTTGGGGCCGCAAATGCTGGAGCTTTCTGGCGAATTGGCAGACGGCGCCTGCATGAACTGGTGCACGCCTGAACAGATCTCGTGGAGTCGAGAACGAATTGATGCCGGAGCGGCCAANNCAGGGCGTGAACCTNNCGAGNTAAAGATGGCCGANTACATTCGNATCTGCGTTGACGACGACGAGGACGTGGCCCGCGTCGCGCTGGCTAAAGCGACGATGGGATACGCTCTGGGNCCCACCGTGCCCACANAGCGGGAGAGCCAGCTTGGATACAGGGGNCACTTTGCCCGTATGGGCTTCGAGAAGGAACTCGCCGANCTGAACCAGATGCGCGCAGACGGGGCATCCAGGGATGAGGTCGCCGAGGCGTTCCCCACCAACATTCTGAACGCTGTTGCCTACTTCGGCAAGGCGGANGGAGCGGCAGNGGCTTTCAAACGNCTGTCCGAAGGGTTGGACACGTCTATGGTCAGAGTTGTCGCCGCACGGCCTAACNTGGACTCAGTTNGAGCGGTCATGGAGGCGTGCGCGCCGGCCAAGATCGAAGCGGCTTAATCTNTCGCGTCAGCATCAATTTTCAAGGAGCCAGACATGACCACAGTNGGNACNGGGAATCACGCATACGACGTTATCTCGGACTGGGCGAAGGTCCCGGAGGGTTGGAACGCGCCGATGGCGGCGGTGACGGTTGANTCGCAGGATCGAATCTATGGATTTAANAGGGGCGAGCATGGGGTAATNGTATTCGGCAAGGACGGCAACTACTTGTCGGACTGGGGCGANACCGAATTTGCCTTCCCTCACGCNATATANGCCGACNCCGACGACAACATTTGGNTCGTTGATCGGGACGCCGGGCAAATATANAAATACACCACAGATGGCAAACTGCTCNTGACTATCGGGGAGAAGGGCTTTCGGTCCGACACTGGAGCCGACAATTCNGTTTTCAGTTCNAGCGGGTACGNCGAGGTCACTCACGGTGGAGGGCCGTTCAATCTTCCGGCGGGCATCGCGGTNGCGGCNAATGGNGACATCTTCGTGGCGGACGGTTANGCCAACTGCGAAGTTCACAGATTTTCTGCAGATGGCAAGCACTTGAAATCCTGGGGCAGTCCAGGTTCTGGGCCAGGNGANTTCACGCTTCCGCATGGCGCGTGGGTNGATTCCAAAGGGCANGTTCTTATTGCTGACCGCGAGAATAACCGCATTCAGGTGTTCAGCCAGGACGGTGATTTTATCTCGCAATGGCCGTCCGAGATGATCGGGCCTGCGGTGGTATATATTGACAAGGACGANATCGCGTACGTGGCTGAACACAATGGCGGCATGTTCAGCATCCTGACGATGGAAGGCGAGACGATTGAGCGATGGGGTGGCATGGAGTTTCGCTCCTGTCACGGCGTTTCCGGCGACTCCGAGGGGAGCATATACTTTGTTCAGCCCGTCGAAGGCCAGCAAGGCCGCAAGCTGGTGAAGTACGTCCGCAAATAGGATCGAGCCAGTTCAGGAGGGGAGAAATGNCAGAAAGACTATCCGAGGTTTTGGAAAGCGACGACGTTGAGCGACTGGCGACGGATTTTGTTTTCACTGAAGGCCCATTGTGGCATCCTGATGGCTACTGGCTGTTCGTGGACATCCGACGGAGCCTGATTTTCAGGATCGCGCCGGGCGGGGAGCCGGAAGTTGAGCGTGACAACAGCGGTGGTTCCAATGGCCTGACCTTCGATCTTCAGGGGCGGCTGATTATGTGCGAAGGCGACAATCGCCGGTTGACTCGGCGAGAGGACGACGGCTTGATTTCCGTGTTTGTTGACCAGTGGGAAGGCAAGAAATTGAACAGGCCTAACGACCTTGTGGGCCGCTCTGACGGGATGGTCTATTTCACTAACCCCAACGGGCGCATCGCCCCAGAGGACAGAGAGATAGACTTCGCAGGCGTTCATGCCGTGAGACCCGATGGCAGCCAATTCGTGGCGATCCGAGACTTTGANTATCCCAACGGGCTCGTTTTTTCTCCNGANGAGAGCGTTCTCTATGTCGCCAACACCCGAGAGAGCAAGCANATCGAAGCGTTCGATGTTGCCNTGGACGGCACGGTANCCAACGGNCGAGTTTGGGCAGATATGTCTTCGGACGANCCTGANGGNGTGCCTGACGGCATGAAGGTGGATGTCGAGGGCAGGGTNTATTGCACGGGNCCGGGCGGATGCTGGGTGTTCGACTCGGACGGTTCCAATATGGGGATAATCCGATTGCCNGANATTCCGGCNAACGTCGCCTGGGGCGGGCCAGACCATCGGACTATGCTGTTCACCGCTCGCACATCTATCTACACAATGCGGATGACGACCGAGGGGANACNCANCCCGACCTCTTAGCCACGGAGAATCNGCAAATNCGGCANANNATTACNCCCAGGATCACAGGAGATCAAATACAAAAGATGCCGGAAATCTTGAGCATNGGCGAGTGCATGATTGAGTTGTTCTCCGAGGAGCCGATCGAGGAGGCNNACACCTTCACCCGATCTCTGGCNGGAGACAGTTTCAATNTTCTGGTGGCGGCCCAGCGGCTGGGNACCTCCACGGGCTACGTGACCCGGTTGGGGGANGACCCTTTTGCAGGTTACCTNCTCCAGACGTGGGAAGGCGAGGGNATNGACACCAGNCATGTCCGGAAGGTTCCAGGNTTCAACGCGGTGCATTTCGTCTCTCTGCTTCCTGGGGGAGACCGNGAGTTCGTNTATTACCGCANGGGGAGCGCNCCCAGCACGATCGAGCCTGGCGATCTCGACTCGGATTACATCGGCGGTGCNNGGATTCANCACCTCAGCGGCATNACTCAGGCGATCTCGACAACCGCNAGGCAAACAGTTTTGAAAGCGGCGCAGATTGCGAAAGGCAAAGGCGTCTCCGTCTCATATGACCCCAACTATCGTCATCAACTCTGGAGCNACGACGAAGCNCGCGAGGCTATGGANGAAGTNATTCCGTATGTCGATTACTTCTTNCCGAACGTNCCAGCGGACTCCCAGATGATGCTTGGGACCGACGATCCTNATGAGGTTGNGGCGCATTTCCGNAGTCGGGGCGTTCCAGTCGTCGCGGTGACCAGAGGCGAACATGGTGCGGTCCTAGGCGTGGAGNNCCAAGTTATTGAGGTTTCGGCCTACCGACCCGATGGCCCGATAGACACGACNGCCGCNGGCGACGCCTTCAATGGCGGTTTCCTGCACGGGATTCTCAACGGCATGGANGTCGAGGAGGCGGCTCGATTNGGTTCTGTGACGGCCGGCCTAAAGNTGCGAGGGCGTGGCGCGTTNACGGGCATGCCCTATNGTGAAGAAGTTTTNAANGTTTATGAGAGGTTGCGGCANGNCTAATTTATGGCGTCAGAACAGGAAATTCAAANGGTGATGAATAGTTTGGATCGCATCAANCCGTGTTCAAATTGCGGCATGCGNTACTGCGTTGGAGACTTGGAATGNCCCCATTGCGGATCCGACCGTTACGANGCTCTGCATGACTGGGCTGAGGCTCTANTNGATTCGTTGTCTGACNCTCAGTAGATTTTAGTCNCGGCCCGCAGCCCCCTGATACTCGATCACGTCNTCGGGATGCAGTGTTATGGTGACNCTGTTGTCGCTGGAGCCTTGAGACTGGTAGGCNTTCCCCNGTTCCTCNCCCAGGTATCGGACGGCGAGNTTTAATCGCCATGCGTCATCTGGNGCAGGCCCTANCTCGGCCCGTCCNCGAATCATTGCCGCNTGGTAGGGCGTCTCNCGGCGATCAATAATCAGCGTCGCGTTGCCCNANCNCTGAATATTCCTTACCTTCTGCGATGTCCCGCTGGCGCTCATGACGAACGTTCCATCCTGATATATGTACCAGATGGGCATGCCGTGGGGTCGATTCTTGCTATCCACGGTGGCTAANATCGCNACGTTTGCGTCTGAGAATAGTTTNTCTCTGTCAAAGTGTATNGTCATTTGTTTCTGACCTCATCTTGATAATGGGNCGAGTCTATCAATAACGAGTTTTCNGGGTCAACATCGCAAGATTTCGACNCTCGGATTTCCGGGAACTCGGAGGGACNCCACATGCCCCGNGCAAATNCAAAAGGCGCTACACTGGCGGCGCGATTCCCCGACCATTCAGTGCATGGAGAGATAGAACAATGAGACTAGCCGGAAAAGTGGCGTTCATCAGCGGTGGTGCGCGAGGGATGGGAGCAACCGAGGCGAAATTGTTCGCCAACGAGGGAGCTGCCGTCGCAATTGGGGACGTGCTGGAGGAAGCGGGCAAGCGGACTGAAGCGGAGATCAACCAGTCCGGCGGTCAGGCGTTGTTCGTCTCGCTGGATGTCACCAGCGAACAGTCGTGGCTAGATGCTATCGGCGCCACGGTCGCGAAGTTCGGCAGACTGGATATTCTGGTGAACAACGCCGGCGTCAGCGCGCACGGCATGATCGAATTCACAACTGAGGCGGATTGGGACCGTGTGATGGACGTTAACTCCAAAGGCCCATTTCTGGGCACTAAGGCTGCGATACCGGAGATGCGAAAATCCGGCGGCGGTTCGATTATTAATATTTCGTCTCAGCTTGGGTTGGTCGGCACAGAAATGTCGAGCCCGCAGTACCAGTCCTCAAAGGGCGCTATCCGACTTTTGACTAAAACGACAGCCCTCCAATACGCGCCGGATGGCATCCGGTGCAACTCGGTGCATCCCGGCCCTGTCAACACCGATATGACGGCCGACAGTCGAGATAACCCGGAGAACTTAGGCAAAATGGTCGGTAGAATTCCGATGGGCCGCTACGGTGAGCCTGTGGAGATTGCCAACGGGGTTTTGTACCTAGCGTCGGACGAATCGGGTTTTGTCACAGGCAGNGAGTTGGTTTTGGATGGNGGCTGGACGGCTCAGTAGGGGCGTAGCTTACACCTACGCGGAGGTATCAAATGAAAGTAACGGACGTAAAGCATTTTCTGGCCCATCCCGGTGGTCGGGGCAAAAACCTTTGCTTCGTGAAGGTCGAGACCGATGAGGGCGTATATGGCTGGGGCGAGGCGTACACGCAGTCTGATCGAGACACCCAGNTAACCGCTCACATTGACCAGTTGAAGCGCTACTTGATAGGGCGCGACCCTCGGAACATCAAGCACTTCATGCAGATCGCTTATGANGACTTCGCTGGTCGGCGGAGCGCGATGGACCTGTGGTGCGCTCTCAGTGGTATCGAACAGGCGATGTGGGACATCACTGGAAAGGTCGCAGGCATGCCGGTCCATATGCTGTTGGGNGGCGCCTGTCGGAGCCAGATTCGCGTGTATGCCAANGGTTGGTCTGGAAGCACAAATCCACAGACTCTTGCCGAACGNGCTCAAGAAGTCGTTGAGATGGGTTTCACAGCGATGAAATTCGACCCCATACCAGGCCCGTGGCGCACGTATGTGAGCAAGGATGTTGAGAACGCGGCCATTGAGAATGTNGAAGCGGTTCGCGATGCCGTAGGCTGGGATGTTGACATCCTCGTGGAGATGCATCGTCGGCTCGCTCCTATGCACGCCCGGCGCATCGCTCGTGAGATTGAGCGGTTCCGACCTTTCTGGTATGAGGAGCCGGTGCTGGCCGAGAACATCGACGCTCTGGCGGCGGTCAAGCGGGACATCAACCTGCCTGTTGTGACAGGCGANGAACTATACACTAAGTTCGAATTCCGAGAGGTGTTCGAGAAGCAGGCNGCAGACATNATTAACCCCGACGTTTGCAACGTCGGCGGCATCCTTGAGTTGAAGGAGATAGCCGCGATGGCTGAACCCTATTTCGTGGTTGTCTCTCCTCACAACTACAACAGCACAACGCTGGGTCTGGCCGCGACNATGCAGGTNTCTGCGGCGATACCCAATTTCCTCATCACGGAGTATTTCGTGAATCTAGAAGAGTTCGGCAAGGACATCGCCAAAGTTCCCTTCGAGGTCAAGGACAGCTACATTCAGGTTCCGACCACTCCGGGCATCGGTATTGACCTGGACGAAGACCGGCTGGCGAACTATCCGTATCAGCCGTTTCCTGCGCGGTCGCCTCGGCAGTATTATGAAGAGGGGCCGTAGGCTAGCTGTTAGCTATCAGCCGTCAGCATTCAGATTCTGGGAAAGATACCTGAAAGGAGTGTGCATCGTGACCACATCTGGCGAAGTTTCGATGGATGTTTTCAAGGCTCTGGTTTCCAGAGCGGGGATGGAACTTACCGACGCCGAGCTTGCGGAACTGAAGGAAGCGTATGACGTTTTCCAACCAGGGGTGGACAATCTCCACAACGCACAGCTTGGAGCAGAGGACCTGGCGGTCTCGTTTGAGCCTGTCTGGGACCCGGAAGTGTGAGGCTGAATAATGACTGAATCCAATGAGCTTTGCTACCTGACGATTGCCGAAGCGGCGGACCTGATTCGTGATGGCGAGTTATCGCCTGTTGAGCTTACTCGCGCATTTCTAGACCGAATCGACAGGCTCGACCCGACGCTGAATGCCTACATCACGATACTGCACGAGGGAGCGCTGGCCGACGCCAGAAAGGCAGAGGCCGAGTTGCTGGCGGGAGAATATCGGGGGCCGCTGCATGGCATCCCTATCGCTTTGAAAGACCTGTATGACACTGCCGGTATCCGCACGACCGCCAGTTCCCGTGTGATGAAGGACAGGGTTCCCACTGAGGACGCCACGACCACCGCGAAGCTGAAGGCGGCGGGAGCGGTTTTGTTGGGCAAGCTGGCGATGCATGAGTTTGCTCTGGGAGGTCCGGACCCGACGTGCGGCTTCCCGTTGGCGAAGAACCCGTGGAACCTGGATCACATGCCGGGCGGGTCAAGCTCCGGCTCCGGGACAGCAATTGCCGCAGGCCTGGCTATGGGAACTCTTGGTTCCTGCACGGGAGGTTCTATCCGTGGACCGGCCGCTCACTGCGGTATCGCGGGCATCAAGGCGACCTATGGGCGCGTCAGTAGATACGGCGTCGTGCCGCTGAGTTGGAGCCTCGACCACTGCGGCCCCCTGACCTGGACCGTGGAAGACTCGGCGTTGATGCTTCAGGCTATCGCGGGCTTCGACCCGAAAGACCCGACGACCAGCAGGGCGCCAGTGCCGGACTACACAGAATCGCTGGTGGACGACGTCGAGGGCATGACGGTCGGCGTTCCGCGAGACTATTTCTTCCCCGACGATGGCGCGATAAACGCAGACACCAAGGCCCTGGCCGAGNCCGCGCTGGATACTCTTGAAGGGCTGGGGGCCACTCTCGTTGATGTTTCTATTCCGTCGCTGGAGTACGCGGGCGGCGCCCAGCAAACGATCATGTTGAGTGAAGCGTACGCGTACCATCGCACGAATCTCGTGAACAGGCCGGAGGATTTCGGAGAAATGGTGCGGGGACGGTTCCGGCTTGGCGGCCTCGTGAGCGGAGGGGATTACGTTCAGGCCCAGCGCGTGCGGAACGTGATCAAGCGCGAGTTTGCGGAAGTTCTGAAGACAGTGGATGTAATTGCGACACCCACGATGTCCACCCCGCCTCCACCGTTTTCGACGGCGAGTTCTCGCAACACTTCCAGCCTTAGGAGCCTTACGGGACCTTACAACCTGACGGGCATGCCTGCGATCTCGGTCCCGTGTGGCCTGACACCAGACGGCCTGCCGGTCGGTTTCCAAATAGGCGGGAAACCATTCGACGAATCAACGGTGTTTCAAGTGGCTTACGCCTACCAACAGCAGGTCAGGCTGTATGAGCGAAGACCTCCGGAGTTGGACTGAGGGTGAGGCGACAGGTTCTCAGGTGTCAGGATTAGCTAGGTTAAATGATGGTGAGCGGCAAGGAAAAAGTGCTGGTGACGGGCGGCAGCGGACTGATCGGGGTGCTAGTGTTAAGAAATCTAACCGACCAGCACGAGTTCAGCGCTCTGAACCGCAGAACTGATGAAGGCGTGACAACCACCCAGGCGGACATCGCCGATTGTGATGCGATATAATCAGCTTTCGAGAGTATCCACACCGTCGTCCATTTGGCCGCCGACACAACGGGCGGTTGGAACTGGGAGCGGATGCACCGTTTCAACATCGGCGGGACTTACAACGTTTTCGAGGCGTCGAAGCAAAACGACGTTCGTCGGATAATCTTCGCCAGTTCTGGCGGAACGATGCTGGGTTATGAGATGGAAAATCCGTACACCGAGATTGTGGGCGCAGACTACGATAAGATCCCTGAGACATGGACGATGATCACCGATGATATGCCTTTCATGCCAATTCATCTCGGATACGTCTNGAAGGTCTTTGGAGAGGCGCTTAGACGAATGTACTCGGACCAGTTTGGCGTATCAGTGTTGAATATCAGGCTTGGGNCAGTTCTGNCAGGTGACGTCCCAGTTCTCCATCGCTACTATCCGGGCTACCTAAGCCATGCCGACTGCGTGCAGTTCGTCCAAAAGCGCATTGACGCTCCCGACGACCTGATGTTCGATACCTTAGACGCAATGTCGGACAATAATTATCGGTGGCGCGACATCTGTCACACTAAGGCGGCCATCGGTTTTGTCCCAACAGGCAGCGCCGAAGACCACGAGATCGAGGACAAAGGCAGCATTCATCAAGTGAGCGAAATTCCGACTCCTCCGGGCAAGCACGCACCGAGTTAACAGTTAGTTCGATACGTTGATCATGGTGTGCGCTCGCGCTTCAATTCTTGCGGCATAAAACTCAGTTACTTGTGTGTTCCACGTATTTGAGTACCAAATGACCAATGCCAAAGAGAGGGGTATCTTACGNATGAGAAAGANAAGAATNCGAACACNGAGATGGGCAGTGGTGGCGANCCTCGCNATCGCTTTGCTAAGCGCTGTNGGCACCGCCGGATTTGGGTACATCGGGTCGGGTGGCCGTTGGGGCGGTCACTNTAGCCCGCTCAGTTACAACCACTNAAGCGCGNCGTCTGTTGCCACATCACCTCACNACGCATCCATACTACAGGGCGTGCGAAGGGAAACACTGTGNGCATCTGTGCGGGTCGGGGAAACNGTCGGGTCTTTATGACTGCCTCACGATGCNGNGCNGCCAGAAAGCANAGACGNTTCCTACGCGTTACCCAAGCCACCACGGTTATGCTCCGNACAANTGNTACTTCGCTCCCTGTTCGCCATCTGCGAGCGTGTNGCGGNNCACGAGCGTCGATGTATATGTGGACGTCAACAGCTCGGCGAATGTGTATGGAGGCTGGNAAGGATCGGCGANTACGAACACCAATGTCAANGTGGACGTNGATGTGAACTGACATAGGGGAATTTCTGCCGGCGGCTATCTGAAGTGTAATAACCGTCAGGAGATGTTAGACCCACATATAAACNGAATCGAGAGNTGCAAGCTGACAATAGTTGGCCTGNGGTTATTGCATTGGAACACCGACGCGCAGTCCTGGTCAGNGACGCAAATTTTAAGGNTGTTGGAGAAGCTGNAGCATGTTGCCGTCGGGGTCCAGCAANGTTGCCACCCAACCGCCCCAATGCTCCTGTTCCGGCGGTCGGGTGAACTCCACGCCTCGTTCCCTCAGCGTCTGATGAGTGGCATGGATGTCTGTCACATCGGAGTTGATCATTATTCGGTACGGATCGGCGGCCTGGCCCTTGATCTCGGTGTGCGAGCCGATGCTGAATCTCATCTCGCCCCACTCGAAATTGACGAAATGTGGGCGGACAGAATGGGGTGTCAGCCCCATCGTTTCTGTGTAGAACTTTGTGAGGCGGTCGAGGTTCTGAGTCCAGATTATTACGCCGTTGACGCTGCCTATCATGTGGGAGAATCTCCGAATTTTCCCGCCAAATTTCCGGTTAGCAGGTTTTCAACTGAGGGTAGTTGATTTATAATAGCTTATGAGACGAGTGCGGTGGGGGTTGACAGCTTTTGGAAGTGTCTCAAGAAAGGAGGCTGCGCGTTGGATAGTAGTATGAGGAGGCCCCTCGGGTAGGTGTTCCCTGAGGGGACCTCTCACCTTTATAGGGTCTTGCCTTCGGGCGGGGCCCTATTTTTTTGCGAGGAATCCTGATGTCTTACCTGACACCTGAAAACCTGATTCCTAACCCCTATGATGCTTCAAAGAAATTGCGTGGGTTGTTCACAAATATGTTTTGTATGTCCTCTTCGGTTGCGCCGAGTTCTTTAAGCTTGGGAACCACGTTACGCGTGATGAACAGGTAGCCGTCCGGGTTGTACTTCAGCCGTTGCTCTTGCATCTCCTTGCTGGCGATACTGAGGGTCACCGACCAGTCGTGGCCGAGCATGATGCGGTGTCCGTATCCGGCGTCGATGAGTTTCTTGGCAGTCTCGGTGCGGCCTATCCAGTCGGGTGTGTGTTCAGTCTGTCGGCCTGGGTAGCGGTCGAGGCCAATCCAGACGCCTTTTTCCAGCAGGCCAATCAGGTATTCGGTGTCGGTGGTGTCGTTGCTGTGGCCGACGTAGACTCTGTTGAGGTCCACGCCCTCGTCCTCGAAAATTCGCACCTGCTGTTCGCCGACTCTCTCTGGCGCCCAGGTGTGAGTGGAGATTGGGACTCCGGTGGCCTTCTGAGCGCGGGCAGCCGCTCGCAGAATGATCTCGCCTTCCGGAGTGACGCCGCCCACGTCGTTTGCGACCTTGATGATGGCGGCTTTGATGCCTGTGCCTTCGATGCCCTCTTCGATTTCCCTGATGTATAACGGAGCCACCATGTCCGGCGATGCCGACCAGAACACGCGAGGGATGTCCCGCCATGTCCCGGTGGCGCAAATGATGTTGATGCCGGATTCTCTGGACACCTGTTCCAGCATTCGGATGTCGCGACCCAGGTCGATGGTCGTAACGTCAACGATGGTGCGGAGACCCTCAGAGTATGCGGTCTTCAGATCGGCGACGGCCCGCGCGATTGTTCCCTCACGGTCGATAAATTCGGGATAGACGTACTGGATTCCTGCAGATGTCACCAGGACGTGTTCGTGGGACAGGGGGTATCCGATGTCCGCGGTGTCCAGGGGGGCAAGAACTGAATTGATTGTTGCCATTAATTAACTACTCCTCGCCAATCAAAGGGTTGCTGAGCGTTCCGATGCCGGTGATTTCGACGTCAACGGTGTCTCCGGCCTTCATGTTCTGTGTGGCTCCGTCGGTGCCCATCCAGATCATGTCTCCGGGGTAGAGAGTGAGGTACTTCGTCATTTCGGCGATGTAGTGGGCAATGCCGAATATCATGCTGTTGGTGGCGAATTGCGATGCCAGCTCGCCGTTTAGCCTGACGGTGGTTTGCATGTCCTCGGGGTTGGCTTCGGTCTCTATCCACGGCCCCATAGGCTTGAAGGTGTCGGTGTTCTTGGCCCGCCAGAGGGTGCGGTCGTTTGCCTGCCAAGTGCGTTCGCTCACATCGTTGCCGATGGTGTATCCGAGAATGCAGGAGAACGCCGCGTCCTCGGAGAGATGCTTTGCCTGTTTGCCGATGACTACCACTAATTCGCCTTCGTACTGGACTCGTTCGGTGGCGTCGGCTGGAATGATTATCGGCTCGCCGTGGGCTATGAGGGCGTTGTTGGCTCGGTACCCGACGTCGGCTCTTGTGGGCAGGTTTGGCTCGTTGCCCAACAGGGCGGCGGCTTCCCGGACATGTTCTTCGTAGTTGATTCCAGCGGCGTAGAATGTCCGAGGCACGAAAGGCACTCCGACTTTGACAGCGCTCAAGGGAAGCCGGTTGCCAGTCGCGCGGTGACCGTCGAAAGGATTCCCGCTGACGCCCTCTACCTGATCGCCTTCAACGATTCCGTAACTCGTGGCGCCGCCGTATTGGTATCTAATCNATCGCATTATTNTTCCTCCATATCAAGAGAAGATTCTGTTGGTGGTCTGGGAGCTNTGGGCTGNTCTGNTTGCGCTGATATTTCTCCGGTTGGGGTTGNCANNCGAGTTTCTCCGAATTGCTGGCGAGTCCATTCGNCGTAGAAATATTTGAACACGTCCCGGGCNGCCGCGGTCAACGGAACACCTACAACCACGCCCCACAGGCCTGAGGTNTCGCTGGCGATTACCAGGACGACCAAGATTANNGCAGGGTGGATATTGACGGCTTTCGATTGGATTCTGGGAGAGATTATGTTGCTCTCGACGAACTGCACCNCGACGTACAGCACGATGACCCAAATCATATCCTCNCGNGACGTCGCGAGNGTCACCAACAAACCGGGGACGGCGCCGAGAACCGCGCCGATTATNGGGATCAGGCCAAAAAGNCCGGCGATNAGNCCCAGNANGGCGGCGAACTTCACGCCGAGAATGAACAGGCCCACAAATACNGAGACNCCGACAATCAATGCGCTGAAAAGCTGTGCTCGTATGTAGGCTCCGATTACGCTGTGGATGATTTGAACGACATTGTGCGCGTGCCGTCTGTTCGCGGGGGATAACGCCGAGTAGAATCCGTCCAGAGAGCCGTGGCCGTCTTTCAGAATGTAGAANAACATGAACGGCACGATAGCCAAACCGATGACGAGGGTGACGGCATTAGTNACTCCGTTCAAGGTNTTNCCCATGATAGAACGGGCGGCNGAACCGAGAATTTCCCCNCCACTCTCGACGCTCNACTCNATCTGAACCCGCAGTTCCTCGGGTATGCGTTCCGTGTATTCCTTGCCCCAATCCTCCAACGTCNCGCGGGCGCTCTCATAAAGCTCAGGAACAGTTTCAATAAATTCTTGAGACTCTTGAAATAGAGGNGGTATCATGAGGAATCCNAGGCCNNTGACAGCCGNCGCNGCAATCACGTATATGGNGAGAATTGCCACNATGCGGGTGNNTCCTGGGAACTTTTCNCGCCACGGTTGCAATNTTTCGACACGGTCAACTAACGGGTGGAGCAACTCAGCGAGGATGATTGCAATCGCAAAGGGGAATAACGCTCCNCGCGCCAACCAAAGCACCGTGACGACGACCAGCAATATTGCGACGACCATTCCGGCCCGTCGCCAACGTTGCCAGGTTGTTTGATTTGGTCTTAGCGGAGCCGGTTGGAACACCTGATTCCCGCCTATTGATTTCAAGAATTATTGATNAGCGTGCCGATTTGTGTATCAAAAGCCGTCCATGAGNGCGACTCTGAGAAGCTCAATAGCATTGAAGCTCATTCGTGTCCGGTCGGGCAATCCCCGGCCTCCGTAACTGTAGTTACGGCTTTTGAAGCTGGCGCCGTCGGTGATTGAGATGTAGGTGCGGCCTCTGGCAAGGTTCTCGGCTTCTTCCTCCGGGTGTTCGATGGCGTGCAGAGCAAGCCCAAGGTCTGAGCCTGTCATTGACCTGACGCACGATGCCAGTTCTTGTGTGAGCTTTATGGCGTCGCCGTTCAGAGAGTTTAAGTCTGATGATTTGTTGGAGAATTGCAGAAGTCGCCTGGTTGTCGCCTCGGAGTTGCTAATTAGGCCTTCTACGAAAAATTCGGAATTGGATGTCTGAAGCCTGCCGGCCAACAGGCCGGCGGTGAGGTCTTCGTACACCGAGACGGTTTTGCCCTGGTCGGCGAGAAGATCGCCAATGGCGTCTTCCATCGATTCCTCGTCGGTGGCAAACACATGGCGTCCCAATAGTCGGCGGACCTCTACTTCTACAGGGTCGATCAGCGAGTTTGCGGTCTCGATGTCGGCGGCTTTGGCGGCGATTCTAACGTCCACTTGGCCGGGATGGGCTAGGACGCCTACGGTGGGATTTTGGGATTCCGCAATCAGATGCCCGATGGCGTCATCGACACGGCTCTCTCCGAGTTCGGCCACCTTTAGGACTCGGTAGATGATCGTCTCGGTGAGGTTGAATTTTTGCCGGAGGTATGGCGCAACCTCGTTGTCGAACAGCCATTTCATCTCGAAGGGGACTCCGGGCAACGTGAATATTGCGGCGCGAGGGTCTTCGACTATGAAGGATGGGGCTGTGCCGTTGGGATTGTTGACGATGATCGAGCCTTCGGGAATGAAGGCCTGACGCTCGTTGTTGAGCGTCATTATCATGCCGCGTTTTTGGAAGCGTTCCTGCAATTGGAGAACTAACTCCGGCTCTTTGACCAGCTTGCGGTTCGTGACCTGGGCGACAACCTCCCTCGTGATGTCGTCCTGTGTGGGGCCGAGTCCGCCGCCGGTTATCACGATGTCGGATCGTTCCAGAGCGCGTTCGATGACCTCAGCCATTCGATCAGGGTTGTCCCCGACGACCGTTTTGTAGAACAGATTGACGCCCAGGTCAGTCAGGCGTTGAGCCATCCATGAGGCGTTGGTGTCCATAATCTGGCCGAGGAGCAGCTCTGAGCCGATGGATATTATCTCTGCGTTCGCCATGAAGTTATGTGCCTCGCTCGTCGTCTATGAGGGATTTGATTATGGGCAGCACATCAGATGCCACGCGGTCGCATTCCTCGACGTGTGGGTATCCTGAGAGGATAAATTCGTCTACGCCCAGTTTCCAGTATCCGAGGAGCTCTTCGGCGACCTGCTCCGGCGAGCCGACGATGGCGGTGCCGCAGTTGACGCGGACGGTGGATATGCCATTCCAGAGGTGGTTTCCCACTCTATGGTCGGCAATTATTCGGGCTTGTCCCTGTTGGCCAACCATCGCCGTTCCAGCAAACACGGCCTGCCGCTGATACTTGACGACGGAGGTGGCCTCAGATAACAGGTCTTCGGCGGCGTCCCACGCTTCGGCTTCGTTCGGTCGGGTTATAATGTGAGTTCGGAGTCCGAAACCTGGCGCGCGTCCAGCTGCGGCGAAATGCGCTCTTGCGCGGTCGAAGAATGCGGAGATTTCATCTTGAGGGAGTATCCACGCCAGATACATATCTGACTGGCGGCCGGCAAGGCCGAGAGCGCGGTCTGACGCGCCGCCCAAGTAGAATTTCGGGCCTCCATTCACGACACCTGGAGAGCAGAAGGCGCCTCGCAGTTGGACGTGATCGCCCTCGAAGTCAACAGGGTCGGTGGTTGACCATAGAAGCTTGAGCGCCGCGATAAATTCCTCGGCGCGTTCGTATCGGTGGGCGTGGTCACTGGTCTCGCCGAAACGCTCGAAGTCCCCCTGGATGCCTCCTGGGACGACATTGATGTCGATGCGGCCCCCGCTTATCTGGTCAAGATTTGCCGCCATCTGGCCCCACAGCCCAGTGGATACGAAGCCGGGTCTCACGGCTATCAAGAATCGAATCCGACTGGTGACTGCGGCAAGGGCAGTCACGGTGGTCCAGGTTTCTGCCAGTGGCGCTCCTTCCTCAAACAGTCCGTTGGCGAATCTTGTTGGTATCAGAAGGGAATAGAAGCCATTGCGCTCGGCGGTCTCGACGACGTTTCGCAGATACTCGAAAGTGGGCGGACGCTCGGCTCGAAGGGTGCCGATGTGCGCCCCGTCACCGTCGATGGGGATGAACCAGTCGAATTTGGGTTCCGGGCGGTTCTGGTCAGTCATGTACTATCGCTCTCTATGGGGTTAGTCTGCCGCAGTCGCGACGTTTTGGTGTTGACGGACGAACTCGCCAATCCGGTCGATAACCTGTTGGCCCTCCGGAAGGACTGGGGCGGATATCGGCCAGACGTGGATCATCTCGTCCCACTGTTCCAGTGTCACATCGACGCCGGCTGACTCGGCTTTTTCAACCAGACGGGTTGAGTCGCTGAGAAGGGTTTCCCATGTGCTTACCAAGACGAGGGTGGGAGGCAGTCCGGTGAGGCATATGTTCGCGATGCCGACGAGACCGTCTCGTTGAGTCATCGGATCAACGCCTGCTTTGGATGTCATGGTTTCTCCGATGCACTCAAGATCAACCCACGGCGATATGCACACAGCACAGGCGGGCATCGGGTTGCCTGAATCTCGGAAAGATGCCAGCGCCGCCACGGTCAAACCTCCGCCTGCCGAGGCTCCGGCAATGGCGATCTGTGCCGGGTCGATTCCCTGGTCCAACACCCATCGGTAGGCGTCGGTTGCGTCCTCGACGGCAGCAAGGAACGGGTTTTCAGGCGCAAGTCGATACTCGATGTTGAGAACCCGGCTGCGAGTCGATTTCGAGATTCTGGCCGCCAATTCTCGATTGGATTCGATAGACCCCAAGATATAGGCGCCGCCGTGGAGGAATAGGACCGCAGGATTGTCGTTGGCGTTAGGCGCGGCAACCCACTCGGCGGGAACGCCATTGGCGTCAACGCTGGTCACATCGACTTGGGTGTCGCAGCCAATGTTACGCATGAATATCGTCTTGCCTGCCCTGGCGTCTTGAATCGTCATTTGCTGCCCTACTGTCTTGAGGTCAACAGGTCGATCACCGCCTGTAACTCCTTGCTCGGCATTTTGTTCTCCCTAGATTAATGGCACGCAGAGGCTTGGTGTGGTCAGTCGTCGTCACCAGGATCTGGTTCCGCGCCCAGAAGCGCCAGTATGCTTGAGCGCCGTTGCGCTGGGTCTTGAGGAATCCCCAATTTTTCCATCATGACTGGATAGGAGTCGACAGGCGGATTAGGAGAGATCGGCTCAATGGGCGGGATGCGCTGATTCGCNGCTTCGACGTAGGGNGCCAACTCCTCGGTTTTACGTTGAGAGCTTGCATCGTGTCGCGCCTTGAACTCAGGCAGGACGGTCTCGGAGAATAGTTCCAAGGATTCCTTGATATGCTCGTGTTTGTTGTTGCCGCCTTGCTGGATGAACACGACTTGATCGACGCCTGCGGACTCGTAAATTTCGAGGGTTTTTCTCACCTGTTCCGGATTGCCGATACAGCCGGTTGGCCCTTGTTGTTTGGGGCCGTTCTTCACAAAGTCGTCCCAGATGTTGAATTCGCCGGGGAGATGGGTTCCCGTGCCGTAGTAGTGCTGAAGTCCGTATCCAAAGAACTGAAAGCCTTGAAGGCCTCGCTGGACGGCGGTGTCTGAGTCCTCGTGGCACATGAATCCGGTGACCATCGCGATGTTGGGATTCACGGCCCGACCGATGGGTTCGCACTCGTTCTTGAACGTGGTGTAATACTCGTCAACCCAGTGGGACGCTTCCTCTGCGTCGACGAATGCGAAGGTCAAGGCGCCGATGCCCATACGCGCCGCCATCTTGATAGTTTCACGGTTGGAACAGGCGACCCAGATGGGCGGGTGCGGTTTTTGGACCGGCTTGGGAACGACGTTTCGATGGGGCATGGAAAAATACTTGCCTTCGAAACCGGGGTAAGGGCTAGAGTCCATCATGCGGGCGGTCTCGCGGACGGCTTCTTCCCACATGTCGCGTTTTTGGTCGGGGTGAACGCCAAAACCCTCAAGTTCGATGCGGGAACTGGACTCGCCGGTTCCCCACTCGACGCGCCCGTTGCTCACGATGTCGAGGGTCGCGATGCGCTCGGCGACTCGGGCCGGATGGTTGTAAGCGGGGGGCATCAGCACGATGCCGTGGCCCAAACGAATCCTTTGGGTCCGCTGACTGCACGCGGCAAGGAACACCTCCGGGGCCGAGGAGTGAGAATACTCCTCAAGGAAGTGGTGTTCGACCTCCCAGGCGTAGTCGATGCCTAGGCNGTCGGCAAGCTCCACCTGTTCGATGGCGTCCTGAAACAACTTGTGTTCGTCGCGTTCATCCCAGGGCCGGGGAATCTGGTGTTCGTAGAAGATGCCAAACTGCAACTGGCGTTGCCTCCATCGGGATTTGTGCGAGTGTAGCAGTGAGGCTTGGAGGCGTCAATTGCGCGTTGTGGGCTTTGGAATCACACCTTTGAGTATTCGGGGACGGCTATTCGTGTGCCGTCGGGCAGGACAGAAATTTCAAAGTCTCCGAATAAGAGGGGAGCTTCNTTTTGGAGCAGATCGAGAACCTCAAGCGCCANGTATCGGATTTCCCAATCTGCGTAGATAGCGCCTCGCATCTCGATGAAATGACGCCAAGATCGGACGTTAGCGGTCGTGAAAATCTTGGTCTCGGTGGCGTTGGGAAGCACCGAGCGGGCGGCCTGGCGAATCGCCTTGCGTCGGTCTGTCCTAAGCTCGAAATTGTCTCTAGGTAGTATGTCTTCCAGTTTTTCGACCAGCATGTTGTAGCTCTCAGAGGCCGATTGAAGGGCTTCTTCCAGAATCTTGTTCGCCTCGTCGGCCTTGCCGTTCACATTGACCAACGCGGGCGGGATAACGAAGGCGCCCTCGCTCTCGTCCACATATCTTTGAGATCTCTGGCTAAACGCGAACCCTGCGCGATGTCTCACCAACTCGTGGGTCAGGCTTCGAGATACTCCAGTGAACACGAAACCGTAGTTCACGTGCTCAAACACGCTTCCATCCTTTGAGGACAGCAGGTTGTTGATGAAGTCGGCGATGTCCCGACGTCCGCGTCCGAAGCTCATGTAGCAGAGGCGGGCTGAGATTTCGATTATGGCGCTGGATTCGTCGTCACCCGCACGGATGCTGTCAGGGATGCCGGGAACATCCTCGTCGGCTAGGAATGTGGCGACCTGGTCCCAGTCCACGCTGGGCTTGGAGACGAGATAGACTTTTGGCTTGGTTAGAAGTTTCATGGCGGTCCTCTTTGGGGGGCTGTCAGCTATCAGCTTTCAGCCGTCAGCTTGCGGTTCGATAAATGTGTGCAAAATCTGCGCGGCCAAAAAATTGAAAGCCGCTTTAGAATGACATTTTACCGGGATTCCAGAAGAAATAACCTAGCGTCCCGAGTGGCAGAATTCTTAAGAAAATCGGTCTTTCAGGATTTGTGCAGCTTGGCACATGGCGGTGAGCTTCAAATAGGATTCGTCCAGGTCCATTGGGTTTGCGCTGGAGGGGGCGAATCCGCAGTCGGGGTTCAGCGTGATGCGCTCGGCTGGGACGTACTGCAAGGCGTTCTCGACTCGCTGGATGACAATCTCTGGTATCTCGACGTTTTGGTCGGTGTGGTCGATGGCTCCTAGGCCCAATATCTTGTCAGTNGGGAAGTTTTTGAGCGCGTCGAGGCCGCCGGAATCGGGCGTGGCGAGTTCTATTGCGAATCGGTCGACGTTCATGTCACCCAGGGCTTCGATAATTAGTTCGTAGGAGCCACGAGTGCTGTGGCGTCGGTCAAAGTGGGCGTGGCACAGGTGGACGCTGATGAACGCATCGTCCAATCCTTCTGTGACCTCGTTTACTGATCGGANGCTCATTTCGATCTCGTGATCGACGTCTTTGATTCCCTCTCGCTCACGATAGCTGGGATCGACGAGCAAGGCCAGCCAGGGGTCGTCAAGTTGAATTGCCTCGACGCTGAGAGNANTNAGAGCGNGGACTTCGCCTCGGANAATCGGGATACAGGCGTCCATGAACTCGTCGCGNGTGGCNTAGGCGCTGGTNGANTGGTGNGGGTCCCACATTCGGCGCGCGATGGTGTAGGGCGAAGGGACCGCNACGATGTTTTTTGAGNCCGAGTGGCTCTTGAGGAATCGGGCTTCGTCAGTNGCGATNGGGCGGTTNGGTTTCAAGGCGGTTGTGACAGCNGGNTAGGGCAGGGTCGAGAATCGCGAGCCTCCGCCGGCNAGGAGGTCGGACTCGAANCCGTCCACGGCGTCAGCGAANACCTTNACGTAACTCTCCCGTCGCCACTCGCCATCAGAGACGTAGTCCAACCCCGCGCGTTCCTGCATTCGGATTGCGGAGGGAACAGCGTCGTCAAGCAGAGTCTCGGCGTCGGCGTCAGAAATNCGGCCTGCTTTTCGATCTTCAATAAGNTCTCGGANCCACTGGGGCCTGGGGAGACTTCCGACTACGAANGTTGAGAATGGAGCGGCTTTGGTCATGGCGTTCCTTTGCTGGAAGTTGTCAGGATTCGAGGGCTTTTTTGGCAGCTGTGAACATGATTTCAATNGGGGCAGGNTGGCCCGTCCACANCTCGAAGGCGGCGGCTCCCTGATAGACCAGCATCGGGAGTCCGCCAAGAGTTTGCGCTCCGGGGCGGCGGGCGGCTTTNAGCAACGGAGTAACCTCCGGGTTGTACACGATGTCATANACCAAGCAATCGCCGGGGATGAACTCTTCCAAGATCGGCGATTGGCCTTCCGCTGGGCCNTGGANCATTCCTATNGAGGTTGTGTTCACAATGAGGTNGGCNNCNGCGCAGTGGGACTCAAGGGATTCGGATTCCAAGCTTGATGCTCGGACATCAGTCATTTGGTTGGACATCTCCTCTGCGAGCATGACCGCGTTTCCCAGCGTTCGATTCGCGATGACGAGAGAGCCGATGTCCTCCTGGGCCAGTCCATACGCGGCGGCTCTGGCGGCGCCGCCAGAGCCGATTAGCACGACTCGTTTGCCAGTAGGCTCGAATTTGGCCTCGCGTTTTAACGATTGAATGAATCCATAGGCGTCTGTGTTGTGACCGACCAACTGGGAATCATCTCGAACGATTGTGTTCACTGCCCCTATGGAAGCCGCCAGCGGCTCGATGGTGTCGAGATGTTGTTGGACTGCCTGTTTGTGCGGTACGGTGACGTTGGCTCCCATGAAGTCGCCTGANCGCAGTGACGCCACAGCATGGCCCAGCTTTTCGGGCGGAGTCTCCCAAGCCTCGTAGATGGCGTCGATGCCAAGATGATCNAACGCCGCCTGTTGGAAGGCTGGTGATATCGAGTGTCCCAAAGGGTAGCCGAAGATGCCGGCTCGAAGGGTCATATTCTGATTCTCAACTCGTGATGTGGGAAGTATATCAGTCGAAATTAACTTCNGGTCAATCAGATGTTAGTATAGGCNCANTATTCTGANCGGCGAGGAGNCAACCATGCCAGATGAAAATAAAAAAGAATNGAGANCAGACATGCTGTTCGGGATCGTTAAAGCCAAGTACGGCGACCGACTGACCGACGAGCAATTGAAGGAAGTTCGCAGTGGCGTCGACGGCGTCGAAGACCTGGCAGTGGAACTTCGCAAGGTCAGGCTCACTAACGCCGTCGAGCCGTTCGCCAATTTCCAGCCTTATCGAGGGGCCGATAACGATGAATAACGACTTTGTGTTTACGCCGATTCGTCAACTGGCTGAACTGCTAAAGTCGAGACAGGTTTCTCCGATGCATCTCAGCGAAATTTTCCTAGACAGATTAGAGCAACGAGGGCCGAGCTACAACGCTCTGACTACACTGACTCGCGAACGGGCTTTAAGACAAGCAGAGCAGGCGGAGCGCGAAATCTCTGCGGGTGACTATAAAGGCCCGCTCCACGGGATTCCGTGGGGAGCCAAGGATTTGCTGGCGACGTCGGACGGCATTCCGACATCGTGGGGAGCCGCGCCGTTTAAGCACCAGACCTTCGATTTTGATGCCACGGTTGTTCGGCGATTGGAAGAGGCCGGGGCTGTGTTGGCTGGGAAGCTTGCAATGATCGAGCTTGCCGGAGGCATGGGATATCGTCAACCCACAGCAACATTCACCGGCCCGCCCCGAAATCCATGGAATCGGGAGACTTGGACAGGCGGGTCGTCTGCAGGATCAGGCGCGGCTGTGGCGGCAGGTCTTGTGCCATTTGCGATTGGNTCGGAGACGTGGGGATCGATTCTGTCTCCGGCGAACAATTGCGGTCTTGCGGGTTTGCGACCCACGTATGGACGAGTGAGCCGGTACGGCGCGATGGCGTTGTGTTGGACCCTGGACAAGTTGGGGCCTTTGGGTTTGACAGCAGATGACTGCGGTCTCGTGTTGGAGGCTATCGCAGGGCCTGACCCCGATGATCCGACCGCGGCGGACATGACTTTCGCATACGATGACAGCCCGACGGAAGGGCGGAGATTCAAAATTGGCGTCCTGAAGGACGTAGCGGACGGGGCGGAAGAACCGGTGAGGGAGAATTTTGAGAAGGCATTGGCCGCTATTTCCGAGGTGGCGGACGTGGAGGAGATGGAGTTTCCTGAGTACCCTTACGTTGCGGCAATTCGCACAATCTTGAACGTCGAGTCCGCGGCGGCTTTCGAGGACTTCATTGAAGAAGGTACAGCGGCAGAGCTTACGGCGCCGGAAGACCATTACGGTCCATACGCTCGGACTTCTGTTTTGGCGACGGACTATGTGAAGGCTTTGCGGATTCGTGGTGTCATGTCCAGGGAGGTTGATGGAGTAATGTCGAAGTATGATGCCATCGCCGCTCCGACAAGTCCGCGAGTGGCGTCGCCCATCGACGAAGAGTTCCGAAAGGCATCGCCGTCTCCCGGCCCGGGCGACCTCATGGGCGCGATTGGAAACGGGTGCGGCCTCCCTTCGATCTCGGTTCCTAGTGGCTTTTCCGACGCGGGTCTACCCACCGGAATCCAGTTCATGGGCCGTCCATACCAAGAGAACACTATACTCGCCATCGCCAGGGCGTATCAGGCGATGACGTCCTGGCATACGCGGCATCCTGATGACGCATTGGAAGGATAACGAAAATGGGCAAGATTGTTGCGATTGGAGGCGGCGGCCTACGGGCAGGCAAGACGGACAGCATCGACAGGTTCATATTAGAGCTGTCTGGAAAGAACGCCCCCAGCGTCCTGTTCATCCCGACGGCTAGTTATGATTCTGCTGAGTACAGTGAGACGTTCACCCAAGTATATAGGGAGCTTGGCTGTTCAATCGACGTGTTGAACCTGTTAGGCAGGAATCCTAGCGATGATGAGTTGAGGAGCAAAATTCTGTCGCCGGACATAATATACGTCGGCGGCGGAAACACGCTCAAGATGATGCGGCGATGGCGGTATCTAGGCGTCGACAGCCTTATTCGACAGGCGTGGGAAAACGGCACAGTATTGTCGGGAGTCAGCGCAGGGGCGATTTGCTGGTTCGAGTGGGGCCATTCGGACTCGATGGCCTCTTACAACCCAGACGATTGGAAGTACATCAGAGTGGCCGGCATGGGCCTGATAAAGGGTCTGGCGTGTCCTCACTATGACAGCGACACTCAGGGCGTGCCTCGGCGGGCCGATTTTCACGGCATGATGCTCAAACACAGCGACATTGGAATCGCCATCGACAACAGTTGTGCGTTGGCTGTCCTGGACCAGGGGTTCAAGGTGATCCAGGCGATGGACACGGCGGGAGCCTACAGGCTCACGAAGCGGCAGGGTTCGGTTGTCGAGGAGCCTATCGCTCGTTCTGATAATTGGCAACCGATACAAAATCTTTACTAAAGAAGGCGGACGTGGGATGAGCGACTCGATTATCTACGACCTAGTTTTGACCGGCGGACGAGTGATCGATCCAGAATCGGGCATGGATGCCGTGCGGAATGTCGGAATTTCCGATGGCGAGGTCCGCGCAATTTCGGAGGAAGCACTGGAGGGAAGGGACGCCGTTGATGCGACAGGCAAGGTAGTGACGGCAGGGTTCATCGACCTGCACTCCCACGGCCAGGACTCGGAGAACTACGAGGTTCAGGCCAGGGACGGCGTGACGACGGCGTTGGAGTTGGAAGTCGGGGTTGGCGATGTCGACGAGTGGTACGAAGGCCGTGAAGGCAACGCGCTGACGAATTTTGGAGCCAGTGCGGGCCACATCCCAGTTCGGATGCAAGTAATGAGCGACCCAGGCGCATTCCTTCCGGTGGCTGATGCCGCTCACCGAGAGGCCTCTGAGTCGGAGCTTGAGGAGATCAAGGCAGGCGTTGAGCGAGGTTTGCAAAGGGGCGCGCTGGCAGTGGGGTTCGGCCTGGACTACACGCGCGGTTGTTCTCGTTGGGAAGTGCTGGAGATTTTCAGGATTGCCGCGAAGTATGAAGCATCGTGTCACGTGCATCTGCGAGGCAAGGGCCACAAGGAACCTATGAGCAGCATCGAGGCTGCGGGAGAGGTCATCGCTGCGTCGGCGATTTCCGGCGCGCCTTTGCACATCGTCCACATTCAGAGCACGGGAATGCACGCAACCAGCCAAACCCTCCAGATGGTTGCCGAGGCTCAGGAGCGCGGACTGGACGTCACCACGGAGTGCTATCCGTACACCGCTGGCATGACGGCCATCGACTCGGCGTTGTTCGACGAGGGATGGCAGGACAAGTATGGCATCGACTACGATAAGCTCCAATGGGTCGACACGGGCGAACGCCTGAACGCCTCGACATTCGNNCAGTATCGCGAAANAGGTGGCATGGTCATCGTCCACTCGACGCCGGAGGATGCGGTTAACGCCGCGGTGTTAAGTCCGCTGACGGCCATCGCNACCGACGGGATACTGCATAACGGCAANGGCCATCCACGGACGGCTGGNACGTACTCGCTGATNCTTGGAAGGTTCGTCAGGNAGAGNGGCGAATTGTCAATGTCGNATGCTCTTCGGAAGATGTCGTTAATGCCTGCCCAACGACTTCAGAAACGCGCTCCTGCATTTGCCAAGAAGGGCAGGCTTCGTGTCGGTTTCGACGCGGACATCGTGATATTCGACCCTGAGACGGTGATCGACAACTCGACTTACGAAGAACCGACTCTTCCGCCCACGGGTATGGAGCATGTGATTGTCGGCGGCGTTCGGATTGTCGATGACGGAAAAGTGGTGGAGGGTGTTGCGCCGGGTAGAGGGGTAAAGGCGCAGCGCTAAGGATAATCGGGTCCCGAATTAATACCTGCAGACTCTCTCACGATTATGACTAGCTATGGAATGTCGATGGTCATGAAGGACTGCGAATATGGAACGAATCGTCTGCCTGTGAAAGCGTGGCGCTCCTTTTCGTCGGGTGACTGGCGAGATCAATATTTGGCGCAGGTTGTCTCGTGGATGCTTACCGAGAACGTGACACGTTCGCTGCCACCGGATTGGCAGGGCAAGTATACAATCGAGAGGGGACGCAAGTGGATAAAAGAGCGTGACGAGGAGGGGACGACGCTGCTGGTCGTCGACAGGTCAACCCTTCGGGTTATCGGCTTGATGATATTATTCGTGATCGAGGCGGAAGGCGGCAATGGCGAGACAGAATTACGTCTAGCTTACCTTCTGTCTGCGGACACCTTGAAGCAGGGCATCGCGTCCGAATTATTGACTGGATTTGTAGCATGGTGCCGGCAAGAGTTTCCAATTTCCTCCATCGCTGGGGGCGTTGCATCCGACAATTTGGCATCTATTTAGAGTGTTGGAAAAGAACGGGTTCCAACTCGCACAGGATGGCGTCTAGGGCGTCGAAGGCGAGCAATTGTATAGATTGAAATTGAGATAACCTGCTTGATTCGATTTGTTTGACACGGTCAAATCCTGCGTGCTAGAATTTTCTTTACTGTACCTGTAAAAATATTCACAAACGCGATGATGGGGAGTAGTACCAGCAGTCTCCAGCGATAGAGAGTCGGTGATGGTGGAAATCCGACAGTTGGACTGGTGAGAACTCGCTCCGGAGCATTCGGCCAGAAGGAGTTTCCGAGAGCTATTGTCGGAATGCCTCTGAGTAAGGTTGGACGGGTTGGCGCCGATATCAATGCCTCTGAGTGGCTCGGCCTCTTAAAAGGGCCGGACAATTAGGGTGGTACCGCGGGAGTTTTCGTAACTTNATCCCGTCCCTTCAGGGGCGGGGTTTTTTGTTTTCTCAGACACNCCCCGTTTTTCAATCGAATCGATGAATAGCAAGCNCTGGAAAATTANAAGGAAGGAACGAAATGCAACTGACCGGAGGACAGATGGTCTGCGAGAGTCTGATTCGAGAAGGTGTCGAAGTGATATTCGGCATTCCCGGCGGCGCGATACTGCCNNTATATCAGACGCTTCCNGANTATCCTAAGCTTCGTCACATCCTCACACGCCACGANCAGGGCGCCTCCCACGCAGCCGACGGTTACGCGAGAGCGACCGGNCGGCCGGGTGTAGCGTTTGCCACTTCNGGGCCAGGAGCCACGAATCTTGTAACCGGTATCACCACNGCGTNCATGGACTCNGTGCCGATGGTGATCGTGACAGGGCAGGTCGGGCGTAGCGCAATTGGCTCGGANGCGTTCCANGAGACNGACATCACTGGCATCACGCTTCCTATCACCAANCACAACTATCTGGTGATGACNGCCGAAGAAATCCCTGCGGTTATAAACGAGGCTTTCCACATTGCCAGCACCGGGCGCCCNGGNCCTGTGCTCGTGGATATTCCGAAGGACGTGTTCGAGGAAATGGGCGAGTTCGAGTATCCCGAAAAAATGGACTTGCCCGGATACAAGCCCACTATCCATGGCCATCCCAATCAGATTCGTAAGGCAGCGAAACTAATTGAGGAGTCGGAGCGTCCCGTCATTTTGGCTGGACACGGTGTCATAATCTCTAAGGCTTACGACNAACTGATGGAACTGGCNGAGAAGGCGCAGATTCCGGTGGTGACGACATTTTTGGGCATCGGTTCNTTCCCTGATGACCATTTTCTGAGTGTCGGAATGCCCGGCATGCACGGCGCGGCATATGCCAGCCTCGCAATTGACCAGGCTGATCTCCTNATCGCTCTGGGNATGAGNTTCGATGACCGTATCACCGGCGACACTTCAAAATTCGCAGTGAACTCCAAGAAGATTCANATTGACATCGANCCATCNGAGATTGGCAANAACATTCCNGTGGANGTGCCGATAGTNGGCGATCTGAAACCGNTTTTGAAAGNNCTGAACGAGCGCGTGAAGCCGACAACACGNGTTGANTGGGTTCAGCATGTCGAGGACCTCAAACGCGATCANCCCTTGATGCACGAGCGCGACACCGACGAATTGTTGCCTCAACACATCATNCAACAACTCTCGGAACTCACGGACGGCAGGGCCATCATCGTCACGGGCGTTGGACAGCATCAGATGTGGGCGGCGCAGCACTACACNTTCAAAGAGCAGTGCAGTCTCATTTCNTCNGGAGGNGCCGGAACGATGGGGTTTGAAGTGCCTGCGGCGATGGGCGCGCAGGTAGGAAGGCCCGACAAGGTCGTGTGGTCCATCGCNGGNGACGGCGGNTTCCAGATGACGATGTCAGAANTAGCGACTCTGGCTGAGAATAAAATCCCTGTGAAATTTGCCATCATCAACAATGGATTTCTGGGGATGGTCAGACAATGGCAGCAGATATTCTATAAGAAAAGCTACGTTGCGACCGGATACTCTGGCAATCCTGACTTCGTCAAGNTGGCTGANGCCTTTGGTATCTATGGGNCTAGAGTCANGGAAAAGAGCCAGGTGAAATCAGCGATCCTCNAGGCGATGGAGCANGACGGCCCTGCGCTNATCGANTTTGTNGTCGAACAGGAAGANAACGTCTATCCGATGATCCCATCGGCGACCTCTGTGGCCAGCATGATCGAGGANCCGAANCCCGAGGAGATCCGACAATGACAACAACTGAGANTCCGAAGCATACCATCANCGCCCTGGTGGAGGACAAACCCGGCGTCCTGAATCGTGTTTCCAGNATGTTCCGTCGGCGNGGCTACAACATCGCCAGCCTCGCNGTGGGNCACAGCGAGATNGCGAATNTGTCNCGCATGACNTTCGTTGTNGANGGCGACGAATCCACCGTTGAGCAAGTCACGAAGAACCTTCACAAGCTGGTGGACGTAATCAAGGTNTCGGATGTGTCCANNCANAACTGTGTTTCGAGGGAGTTGGCGCTGGTNCGAGTGCGGGCCAACGTTCAGACTNGAAGCGAGATNATGCAGATCGTGGACATCTTCCGAGCGAATATTGTGGACGTCGCGCCTGACTCGCTCATGATCGAGGTGACGGGCGATGAGGACAAGGTCGACTCGCTACAGAATCTTCTGAGAAGTTTCGGAGTGCTTGAGGTCATGCGAACGGGCACTATNGCGATGGATCGAGGGCTNGGTGACGAGCAAACGGACAAGGACAACANCNGTTCAACCCANCGGATGGAGTCCGGNTTGTAAGAAGGCATTTGACTCNTCCTGGCTNCCTAACCAAAGCAAAATATACAANTGAGAGGGAATTTACAGAATGGCAGCAACGATGTATTACGAAAACGATGCAGACCTGTCGCTTATACAGGACAAGACGATAGGGATCATCGGTTATGGAAGCCAGGGGCACGCCCACGCGCTGAATCTGAAGGATTCGGGCCTGAACGTGATGATCGGCCTGTATGAGGGCAGCAGCAGCATAGCGAAGGCCGAGGCTGAAGGTCTTGAAGTTGGTATGGTTGCNGAGGTNGCGGAAAAATCNGACATCATCATGATGTTGATTCCTGACCATCTGCAAGCCGANGTTTACAGGGANTCGATCGCTCCACATNTGTTNCCNGGCAAGACGTTGATGTTCGCACACGGCTTCAATATTCACTACAACTCCATTNNGGNGCCGGAGAGTNTCGATGTTTCAATGGTGGCNCCCAAAGCNCCTGGTCACAGGATGCGCGAGGTGTTCACCCGCGGGTCAGGCGTTCCTGGTCTGTTGGCTGTGCATCAGGACGCTTCTGGCAATGCTCATGNCATCGGTCTNGCGTATGCCAGAGGCACAGGATGCACTCGTGCTGGCGTTCTNGACACTACATTCAAAGAGGAAACAGAGACAGACCTCTTCGGCGAGCAGGCAGTGCTGTGCGGCGGCGTCGCTGAGTTGGTCAAGTCGGCTTACGAGACGCTNGTNGAGGCCGGTTATCAGCCAGAGTCGGCGTACTTCGAGTGCATGCACGAACTGAAACTCATNGTTGACCTGTTCTATCAGGGCGGTCTTGAGTACATGCGATACTCGGTTAGCGACACAGCGGAGTTCGGCGACTACACTCGNGGNCCTCGGATTATCGACGATAACGTTCGNGANAACATGAAGAAGGTGCTGGCAGAAATTCAGGACGGCAGTTTTGCNCGGGAGTGGATCGCCGAGAANGACGAAGGCAGGCCAACGTTNAATCGTCTGAGAGAAGAGAACGCNGGGCATCCCATTGAGGCTATCGGCAAAGAACTTCGAGGGATGATGACTTTCTTGAGCGACACTGATTAACGGGACTTCTAGATCAATTGGCCCAATCACAAGGGGACTGAAAATGAAAGTACCAGAGGTAACATTCGTAGTGTGCCGTATCGGTCGAGTCCTGGCAGGGCTGGTCCGGGCGCACTGCGTGGCCCTTCGATAGCGACTGTATCTACACTCCAAAACCTGAATCAAAAGAGACAGCTTTCATAGAGAAGGGTAAAAATGTCAGAAGAAAAAGTGCTGATTTTCGACACCACGCTGCGAGACGGCGAGCAGTCCGCAGGAATCGGACTGACAGTGCAGGAAAAATTGGAGATCGCCAGGCAGTTAGATCGTCTGGGTGTCGATATCATAGAGGCCGGATTCGCAGCCAGCTCCCCTGGNGATTTNGAGGCGGTGCANACCATCGCTCGGGAACTCCGAAGACCCATGATCGTGTCTCTGGCGCGATGCCATGTCGGCGATGTTGATGCGGCCTGGGAGGCTATCAANGACGCTGAGNACCCGCGAATCCACGTGTTCATCTCAAGCTCCGACGTTCAGATCNTGAACCAGCTTCGGAGCGACCCTGAGCGCGTCATGGACCTGGCGGTTCANTCGGTGGAGAGGGCCAAGAGTTACTGNGACAACGTCGAGTTCTCGCCGATGGACGCNACTCGNACTGANCCTGACTATCTGTACGCCATGCTGGAGGCGGTTATCAATGCTGGCGCGACAACGGTNAANATCGCGGACACAGTGGGATACACTTTCCCAACGGAGTTCGCCGAGCGCATCAGGCTGATTCAGGAAAACGTNCCGAACATCGACAAGGCCGTGATAAGCGTTCACTGCCACAACGATCTTGGTATGTCCGTTGCCAACAGCCTGGGGGCCATTACAGCCGGAGCGCGACAAGTCGAGGGTTGCATCAATGGCCTCGGCGAACGAGCAGGCAACGCTGCTCTCGAAGAGATTATCATGGCGATAGAGACTCGACCAGACCTTTTTGGCGTCAGCACAAACATCGACACGCGNCAGATTTACCGAACCAGCCGATTGGTTAGCGACATCACTGGCTTCCCGGTGCAGCCCAACAAAGCCATCGTCGGGGCGAACGCNTTCCGGCACGCCTCNGGTATTCACCAGGACGCCATTCTGAAGGAACGCACCACATTCGAGATCATGGACCCNCANGCTGTGGGCTGGCCCTCAAATGAGATGGTNCTGGGCAAACTGAGCGGAAGAGCNGGCCTGCGATCTCGACTGGAAGAGNTGGGCTATAACCTTGAAGCNGAAGAACTGAACGAGACGTTCGAGCAGTTCAAGCTGNTGGCGGACAAGAANCGNGANGTCAGCGATGCTGANNTGGTGTCNCTGATGTCCAGCCAGCGGCGGGTTGNGGATGTGCCAGCCATCTTCACGCTGGAGCATGTCCAGGTGGCCTCTGGAAATCACGAAGTCCCGACCGCGACTGTCAAANTGNTCTCTTCNGATGGCNNGTCAACGACCGACGCGGCAACCGGCACCGGGCCTGTGGATGCGGTGTACAAAGCAATNAATCGCATNGTTNAGGTGGACAACAAGCTAACCGAGTATCGGGTGGATGCCGTGACCGAGGGCATCGACGCGTTGGGCGACGTCACCATTCGNATAGANAAGGACGACCAAACCTACATCGGNAGAGGGTCGGACACGGACATTATCGTGGCTTCGGCCAAGGCATACATGAACGCCCTGAACCGACTGTTGGGCGATGNCAACGGCTACACTCACAACACCGACCCTTCGCCGTAGTTTCAANATTCGGATNCCATAATCACGNTTCTGGGGCGCACACTCGTGCGCCCCANCTACGAACGCAAATANTCAGCAANACAAAGGCCGTTAAATGANCGCAAAAACTATGTTCGAGAAAATCTGGGATGCCCACATTGTTCACGAGGAAGAGGGGCAGCCTAGCCTGATTTACATCGACCTGCACCTTGTCCACGAAGTGACTTCGCCCCAGGCTTTCGAAGGCCTGCGAATGTCNGGCCGCAAGGTGCGTCGTCCTGACCTTACAGTCGCGACAATGGACCACAACACTCCGACCTGGGACCTCTCTCAGCCCATTTTAGATCCCATCGCCATAAGTCAGCTTGACTACCTTGAGCGCAACTGCAAAGAGTTCGGCGTCACGCTGTATGACCGTTTCAGTCCGTTGCANGGCATCGTNCATATTATCGGACCAGAACAGGGCCANACGCAGCCAGGCAAGACGATAGTNTGCGGCGACAGCCACACCAGCACACACGGCGCNTTCGGNGCTTTCGCNATGGGCATCGGAACNTCCGAGGTCGAGCATGTNCTTGCNACTCAGACCCTTCGCCANTTNAANCCCAAAACCATGGAAGTCAGAATCGACGGCCCGCTCCCCAACGGCGTGTCGGCCAAAGATGTGATCCTCGCCATTATTGGCAAGATTGGCATTGCCGGAGCCACCGGGCATGTCATTGAGTACACCGGAGAGGGCATCCGTCAGCTTTCGATGGAGGGCCGGATGACGGTTTGCAATATGTCCATAGAGGGCGGGGGACGCGCCGGAATGGTCGCTCCTGACGACACAACTTTTGAGTATATGCGGGGGCGCGCCAACGTGCCTCAGGGCGCTGATTTCGACAAAGCGATCGAAGAGTGGCATGCGCTTGCCACCGACGAAGGCGCGGTATTCGACAAGGTCGTGATCATTCCGGCCAGCGAGATCGAGCCTCATGTCTCCTGGGGAACCAACCCCGGGATGGTCGCCCCTGTGACCGGCAGGGTGCCCAATCCAGACTCATATGATGACGAGGGCGACAGAGAATCGGTGGGGCGCGCCCTGGACTACATGGGTCTTGAACCGGACACTCGGATTGAAGATATCACGCTGGACAGAGTCTTCATCGGATCTTGCACNAACGGACGAATCGAGGACATCCGCGCCGCCGCTGCAGTCGCAGAAGGCAAGAAAGTGGCCGACAGCGTNTACGCGATGGTNGTTCCTGGNTCNGCGGCTATAAAGGCCCAAGCCGAGGACGAAGGACTCGACAAGATTCTAACCGNAGCNGGATTCGACTGGCGGGTCGCNGGNTGCTCGATGTGNCTNGGCATGAACCCAGACATTCTGGANCCNGGNGAGCGGTGCGCGTCCACCTCCAACAGAAACTTCGAAGGCCGACAGGGTAAGGGCGGCAGGACTCACCTCGTTAGCCCCGAGATGGCCGCCGCCTCCGCGATTGCAGGGCATTTCGTTGACATCCGTGAGTGGTAACGAAGGTGGTCAGGTGGTCAGGTGTCAGGATTTGTAATTCTGAGACCCCAGTCGAAGAATCTGGTTCAGAGTCTCGACTGTTGCCTGAATCGACCAGATACTTCGCTCCGCTCAGTACGACAGACGTTTAATTCGCTAAGTTAGGAGTTGAACTAATGGAGCCATTTATTAGAGTCCACGGCGGCGTCGTGCCGATGAACAGGGTGAACGTCGACACCGACCAGATCATACCCAAGCAGTTTCTCAAGCGTGTCGAGCGGGACGGTTTCGGCCAGTTCCTATTCAACGACTGGCGTTACAACGCCGACGGTTCCGATAACCCGGAGTTCATTCTGAACAAGCCGGGATACGAAGGCGCGGATATTTTGGTGGCTGGTCGTAACTTCGGGTGCGGCTCTTCCAGAGAGCATGCGCCCTGGGCGTTGGGCGATTACGGCTTCAGGTGTGTCATCGCTCCCAGCTTCGCTGACATCTTCAGTGGCAACTGCTTCCAGAACGGCATCCTGCCGGTGATTCTGCCGGAGGAGTCTGTGCAACAGATAATGGAAAAAGCGGAGAAGGACCCCGGCTACAAGCTGCACGTAGATCTCGAGGCCCAGCGGGTTTGGGACGACTCTGAAGAGGTGGTTGCGACTTTTGATCTCGAACCCTTCCGGCGTTATTCTCTGCTGAACGGTCTGGATGACATCGGCCTTACGATGGAACGTGAGGACGACATTTCCAAATTCGAGTCACAACGTGGGATTCACGGCGGAGTGGTGACGGGATAACTTGATGCGGATTGATATTCACTGCCACTTGATCCCTCAGAAGTTCTGGAATGCCGTTTCTGAAGGCAAGGACTGGTATCAAGCGACGCTGGATGAACAGAGCGGCCGCCAGTTCATCATGACACGAGACCGCAAGGCCGGCCCCGTCGAGCCGAACTGGACGGTTAACTTGGAGGAGCGGGTCGCGCTGATGGACTCCATAGGCGTCGATATGCAAGTACTTTCAACGCCCCCGTACTTTTTTAACTACCACCTACCTATCAACGAAGCGCTGCTTGCTTCTCAAGAACTGAACGACGAGATCGCCGAAGCGATGGTCGCATATCCGAACAGGTTCGGTGGCTTTGCGACCGTGCCGATGCAGGACGTTGACGTCGCGATCAAAGAGCTTGAAAGGAACATGGCGAACGGCTTCAAGGGCGCAGAGCTTTGCACTCATGTGGATGGGCGCAACTACGACGAACCAGAACTTTTGCCATTCTTTGAGGCGGCCCGAGACATGGGAGCGTTTTTGCTCTTCCATCCCCACGCGCCCGCGGCTTCTGAACGCACGGGCTCCTACTATCTCGCCAACGCCATCGGCAACCCTTTGGAAACGGCCATTGCGGTCGCGAGCATCATATTCGGCGGCGTTCTCGACAAGCTTCCTGACATTAAACTCTGTTTCGTCCATGGTGGCGGCTATGCCTGCTACGGCATCGGCAGGATGGACAGGGCATACAAGGTGCGGGATGAAGGCAAGGTCAATGACATTCAGGGCATTCCAAGTGCCTACCTTCGCAAGCTGTATTTTGACTGCTTGACCCATAGCTACCCTGCGTTGGATTATTTGCTGGAGACGGTAACGTCGGATAACGTGTTGTTGGGGAGCGACTTCCCCTTCGATATGGGTTTCGATTCTCCGGCCCAGTGGATTTTGGACGCTCCGAATGTTTCCGACATCGACAAGGAAAAGATTCTTGGCGGCAACGCGACGAGACTGTTGGGATTGGACTCGTCTGATTGATGGGGCTTCACGATGATTCCTAGCGCCGACCCAATCGTCGTTGCGCCTACTCCGACGCCCTTCGACTCTGAAGATCGAGTAGATTACGATGTCCTGGGCCGGAATGTCGAGCGGTGGCTTAAGACGCCGTTGTCTGGATTTGTGCTCGGGACGGCCAACGGCGAAGAGTTGGTGCTCAGCGATGCCGAAAAGCTTGGCATCGTCGAGACGGTCTCTCAGGCTCACAGCGGCGAGCGATTCGTGATCGCTGGAATCGACAATCCGTCTTCAACTGAGACGCTGAGGCTTGCGGAAGCGTATGCTAAAGCGGGCACCGACATGGTCAGAGTTCGAATCCCCAGGCCTATGTCTCCGGTTGAGATTGAGGCGTATTTCCAAAAGGTGACTCAAGGTTCGCCGGTCCCTGTTGTGGTGATTCATCAGACGTTCACAGGTGTTCCGGCGGCACCTCCGGATTTGATCGGAGAGTTGGTTTCGCTGGACAATGTGTTCGGATATATCACAGACCACGATATCCGTTTTGAAGGCCGAGTTCGCATCTACGCGCCCGAAGATAAAAAATTCTGGATATGCAACGGTGGCCTGCTGTTGGCGGGCGCAGCGATGGGAGCGAACGGGACGTGTATGTGGCTAGGCAACATTGCGCCTGCGATTTGCCGAGATATTGTCTCGTTGGGTTACGAGGGTCGCGTTGCGGAGGCTCGACCTTTGCAGAGAATGGCGTCCCGAATGGATGGCTTAATCGGTCAGCATGGCGTGGCAGGAGTGAAGGCGGCGTTAGGTCTGTTGGGTTTCGAAGGAATTGCGCCCCGCCATCCTCGTTCTGAGCTTGGGCGCGGGGATGTGGACCAGATCAGGTCTGTGCTCGGCCAGGCGGGTCTACTGAATTAGAGCGAAGCGTCTAGTCCGGTTTCTCGGGTTTCGAAAGAGGATCGGTGGGAGCGCTCCGGCGAGTTATCCACCGTGCCCCTGTGGAGACCAGGTTTTGGAGGGCGTTCACGTCCCTGGTGAGGGCGGCGCTGAAGTAGGAACTGTATTCACCAATGTTCCGGTATTTCTTGTAACGACCTTTCAGCATCTTCTTCGTGGTCGTCGACTGGAGGTTCACGAGTTCGCTGACGATCATCCGGCGCAATTGACGGGCGGCCTCTTCCGGGTCGAGGTGGGCGCCTCCAGGAGGCTCTGGCACGACGGTGTCGATGATACCCAGGTCTCGACAGTCGTACGCGGTCAGCTTCATGGATTCCGCGGCTTCGTCGGCGCGGTCTACGTCCTGGAAAATTATCTCCGCGGCCTCTTCCGGCGAAACCGCCGAGTAAGTCGCGTTTTCGAGCATGAGAGTGCGGTCCGCGACTCCGAGCGCCAGCGCTCCGCCGCTTCCGGCTTCGCCAATTATCACCGAGACCGATGGCACGTCCAGACGAGCCATGAGGGCCATCGTGCTGGCTATGGCGTTGCCGAGACCGCGCTGTTCTGCTTCCTGGCTCAGGTCTGGGCCTGGAGTGTCGATAAACGTGACGATGGGCATATTGAACTTCGCGGCCAGCCGCATACCTCGCTGGGCTTTGCGGAAACCTTCAGGTCGAGTTCTGCCGTTCTGGGTGATTCTTGTGCTGATCTCGTCATGTCCCCGCTCCTGACCGATTGCCATCACCGTCAGTCCTGCCAATTGAGTGATGCCGCATATGATCGACGAGTCGTCAGCGTGACTGCGGTCTCCGTGCAGTTCGACGAAGTTGGAAAACATCATTTTCATGAAGTTTCCAGAGGTAGGGCGCGCGTCATTCCTGGATAGCTGAACAGACTCCCAGGCGGGCGTCCGAGAGAGATCGGTGGGATTTCCGGGGTGTCTGTCGTCAGCGCGTTCAAGGCGGTAGCGAGGCCCGAGGAGGTCCAGCAGCACGCCCAGCACGGTGCGGAGTTCTCGCCTGTCCACGACGACGTCCAACAAGCCGTGGTCGAGCCTGGATTCGGCGGTGTGGGACTCGGTCGAGAGAGGCTCGTTGCTGACCCGTTTGAGAACCCCAAAGGGCGAGAATCCGACAATTGCCCCAGGTTCTGCCATGATTATGTCTGCCAGATTGGCGAAGCTACCGAAGGCTTGGCCAGTGGCTGGGTTCGCCAGGACAGTCACGTAAGGCAGGCCCGCCTCGTTCATCTTGTTCGCTGCGATGGTCGTTTTGGCCATCTGCATGAGCGACAGCACGCCCTCCTGTATTCGAGCGCCGCCGCTGGTGACAATCGCGACGGCAGGAAGGCTGCGTTTGACGGCCCGTTCGAGGGCGAGCGCCACCTTTTCTCCGACGACACAGCCCATCGTTCCGCCCATGAAACCGAAGTCCAAGACGATGAGCATGACGGGGCTGCCGCTGATGGTGCAGGTTCCGGTCACCACCGCTTCTGTGAGTCCAGTGCGGCGTTGGTCTCGGAACAAACGTCGGGTGTATGACTCGCGAGATGAGAATGACAGTGGATCCAGAGAGACGATGGAGCGGTTTATTTCCTCGAAGCTCTCCGGGTCGGCCAGCGATATAATCCGTTCTCTTGCCGACATGCTGTAATGAAACCGACAGCGGGGGCAGACTCGGTAGTGGGAGTAGACCTCCGAGGTTGTCAGGTCTGTTTCACATACCAGACAGTTATCGCGGTCGGGCGTGTCGTCCGGCTCTTCACGGCTCCGCCGGGTGACGGAGCCAACCATTCCTGCCAGGTTTCGAACCAACGTTTGCCTTCCCCAGCGCGTTGACTGTTTTATTCATTATGCCTGACTAATTATAACATCTCTTGATTTTGAGCCATCGCCGGGGCCGACTATGCCCTCCTCTTCCAGTTGATCCATCAAACGGGCGGCTCTCGGATAGCCCACTCGCAGGCGTCGCTGGAGGAGCGATGTTGAGAGCTTGCGGTGGCTGTACGCCAACTCGATGGCCTTGTCCAGCATTTCGTCGCGGTCCCGGTCGGCGACATCCATATCGTCGTCTTCGTCCGCTTCGCTCTGGGCCAAAAGGTCTATGCGGGGGAGGGCCGGCCAGGGCGTAGTCTTCCAAAACTCGACCAGGGATTCAATCTCCTCGTCCGAGATGAACACGTTTTGAACTCTGGATGGTTTGCCAGCATCCAAGGGCAGATAAAGCATGTCGCCCTTGCCTAATAGCTTGTCAGCGCCGGCCACATCCAGGATGGTCCTGGAGTCGACCTGAGACGTCACTCCGAAGCTGATGCGGCTGGGGAAATTGGCCTTTATCAGCCCGGTAATAACGTCCACAGATGGCCTCTGGGTGGCAACAATCAAATGAATTCCCGTGGCGCGGCCTAGTTGTGCCAGACGGCATAGCGAAGATTCCACGTCGAATGAGGCGGTCATCATCAGATCGGCCAATTCGTCGATTGCCACGACCAAATAGGGCATTCGGTCGGGCATGCGCGAGTTGTAGCTGTCTATGTTTCGGACACCGATTTCCTCCATACGGCGGTATCGATCGAGCATTTCACGGATGAGACCCTTGAGGTAACTGACCACCTGGTCGGACTCGACAATGACGGGGGCCATGAGGTGGGGGATTCCGTTGTACGGCGTCAGTTCGACGCGCTTGGGGTCCACCAGGAGAAGGCGCAGGTCCGAGGGAGATTTCTCCTTGATGAGGCAGGAGACAATCGCGTTTATGCAGACGCTCTTGCCGCTGCCCGTTGCTCCTGCTATGAGGAGGTGGGGCATTTTGGCGAGATCGAATGTGACGGTTTCGCCTCCGCTGCCTTTGCCTAGCGCGATGGGCAGGTGGGCTTTCGTGCTCATCTTTTTGAACACTGAGCTTGCCATTATTCCCCGAAGCGTGACCAGGGAGGGTGTTGGGTTTGGAACTTCGATACCGACCAATGACTTGCCCATTGCCGGCGTTTCGATGCGGATACTCTGAGTCTTGAGAGCCAGGGCGAGGTCTTTTTCCCGCGCCAAAATCGCGTCCACCTTCACGCGGGTCTTCGACTCGATTTGTTTTACGATCTGTTTTCCGCTTTCGTCCAGAATTGGTCTTCCGGTGTCATCCATTTGCCTGGTCTGCTTGTACTTGCGAATCCAGCCGGGGACCAGGCCGTACATGGTGACGGTGGGGCCAGGCTTCACGCCTCCGATTTCGACTTCGATGCCGTACTCAGCCAGCGTCTCGCGGATCGTGTCGGCGGTTTCTTGGATGTCCTCTTCAGAGATGGTCCTTTCCGGGGCGTTGTTGAGCAGTTCCATAGGCGGGCTTTGCCAGATGTAGTTGGCTGACAGGCCGCCGTTGGTTTCAGGCGCCGTAAGTGTGGCGATCCCTATTGAAGGACTAGGCTGAGTGTCCGCCTCGCTAATAGGCTCAGCGGCGTCATCAGAAGACCAGTAGCGGTTGAATTTTGCGGGTTCGGTTTGCTCAGGCTCAGTCACGAATATCGGAACGGGTTGTGATTGGGCGGCGATCTTTTTCGGCTCATCGGGGTATGCGGCGGGCTCCGGTAATTCATCTACGTGTTCAACAGACAGGGTAGCGGATTGTGATTCTTCCAAATTTGTAGATGGCTTGTTCTTGCTGAGAAATTCTGAGAACTCGGGCAGTTTGAATGTGCCGGGTTCCGGAGTATTGTCGGCATCGGGGTCGAAGTGAGAATCGGGCTTGACGTAGCTGGTCCGTTCGTAGGGCGTCATGACCTCGGGAGGGATGAATGTTTCGGGTTTGCTATCTTTTCGGTTCTGGATTTTTTTAACCAAGCTTTTGATGCCCACGACTGCCATGATGTACAAATAAACGGATCCTTGGCCTATTATGAGCGCAATATCTGCCGCCAGAGCAGGAGAAGCCACGGCCACAGTGAGGATGAAAATGCCGAATAATCGAAGAGTTCCGATCCAGGACTGTGAGCCTATTATGGCGTCGCCGACCTGGCCTCCCAGGGTGATCTGGCCGTTAAGGGCAAACCATCCAACTGCCCCGTCGTAGGGTTCGAAAAAGGAGAACGCGCCTATCGCCAGCGCAACCAGGCCGAGCGAACTGAGCCAGAGGTTGGGCTTGGNAATGATCCATTCNCGTTTCANGAATGCTACGCCAATCAGGGCGACAAACCACACCNCGATTGGAACGATGCCGAGACNGACCGTNGTGAGGACACGGTCGCGTCCGCTNACNACAGAGTCNGTTATCGGAGTCCAAGANAGGTAAACGGTGGTNGCAATTATGGCCGTGAACACNACGACNATCGCCGTGATGGTTGTCCAAGACGTCCAGAATTGTTTCGCNGCTNCTGACGACCNTTGAATCTTGCNCCTGCTGCCTGCTTTGGCCATAATGCTCTGCCCCCGGATATGCTTACAGTGTAGCNACGTCGTGAGGAACGACGACCGTAGGCTTGGCATCAGCAGGTGGNTATGTGGCCGATAGAACGTTTCGAAAACGGTTATTGGCACATCTGAGAATGGCAGGACNANNAGGACNCGAAAAGGCCNGTCCNACTTTGNCCGGCGGAGTCGTTATATCTGCTCGATAATAGCCAGCACCGTTGGGCGCCGGTGGGTTTCCTTGTAAAGAAAGTCAGATACCGACTTGCTGAGCTTNGCCTTCAACGCTTCTAAATCTACAACACNCANTCCTAATTCTTCTAGGTTACTGGCGACATGTTTAGAAGTTTTTTGAAACAAGTCTTGAGATTCGTCCAATTCTACGAACCCAGAGGACACGAGGCCAGGCGAGGCGAGAATCTCGTCGGTTTCTGCGTCAACAGTCAATACAACAGTCACGACGCCGTTGCGGGATAGCCTTATCCTCTCGCCCAGGATTGCGCTGTTCATGCTGCGGTAGTGCTGCCCGTCGATNACGACGTGGCCGGCGCGGACCTNTTCGACCACGCTGCCTTCATANGCGGTCAATTCCAACACGTCGCCGTCTTCCAGGACGAATATATTGGANTTCGCAANCCCCATTTGCNCGGCGAGNGCTGCGTGACTGACCAGNTGCCTGTACTCACCGTGAACGGGGACGAAGTATTGAGGCCTGACGAGCGCCAACATCATCTTGAGTTCTTCCTGGCTGGCGTGCCCGTGCACGTGGACTGTCGCGATGCGACTGTGTAAGACGTGCGCTCCCTGGCGGAAGAGGTTGTCGATGGTCTTTGCCACTACGGTTTCATTTCCTGGAATGGGGGAGGAGGACAATATCACCGTGTCTCCGGCGGCGATCTTGATGTCCTTGTGTTCACCATTGGAAATTCTGACCATAGCCGACGTTGGTTCGCCCTGGCTGCCGGTGGCGACGATAACGACTTGCTCCAGCGGTAGACGCCGGGCTTGTGACATGGAGATGACGGTTCCAGCAGGCGCTTCGAGATAGCCCATTTTGAGGGCCATGTTCACGTTGTTAATCATNCTGCGNCCGACCACCGTGACCTTGCGNTCGTACTTGACAGCGGCGTTGAGAACTTGCTGGACGCGGGAGATCAGTGACGCGAATGTGGCAATNATGACTCGGCCCGGTGCGTCTCGTATTGCNCGATCCAGGGCTTCGCCNACGATCTTCTCGGACTCNGTGTAGCCTTCNACCTCGGCGTAGGTGGAATCAGAGAAAAGGAGCAGAACGCCGTCGGCGGCGATCTTGGCAAGGTGGGAGAAATCGGTGGCCTGTCCATCGGCGGGGGTATGGTCGATCTTGAAATCACCTGTGTGGATCACAACACCCACCGGCGTTGTGATGGCGATTCCCATTGCGTCNGGTATGGAGTGGCAAACCCTGAAGAACTCGACGTTGAACACCCCGACATTGAATGGNGCNTGGGGTTCGATAACGTTCAGGCGCGACTCGCTGAGCAGGCCGTGNTCTCGAAGTTTGCCCGATATAAGGCCNTGGGTCAGCCGAGAGGCATAGACGGGGACGTTTAGTTCCTTCAGCACATGGGGCAGAGCNCCGATGTGGTCCTCGTGACCGTGGGTGATGAGGATGGCGCGAACNCGATCNGNGTTCTCTCTGAGATAGGTTATGTCGGGAATGGCGAAGTCGATTCCGGGCATGTCATCNTCAGGGAAGAGGACTCCNGCGTCAACGACGACGATGTCGTCTTCGTACTCCAGCGCCATCATGTTTTGTCCGATTTCCCCCAGGCCTCCCAGAGGAATGACACGTAGTGNTGAGTCAGNCATATATTTTTCTATTCAAACATCGAAAGCTGCTTCGGCNGCGCTTGCTCAGGNGCAGGTTCGNTTTGTGTCGCCTGGTTGACCTGTTCAATTAGCGNGGGCAGATTTCGGAAATCTTTCTCAATTGCGGGTTTCAATCCTGGGTTGTGCAAGCCTGCGGCNGGATGGTACATCGGGTAAATNTTNATGTTGCGCCAGTCCCGAGGCTTGCCTCTNGNCTTGCTGATCGCCTCGCCCGGAAAGAACTTGGAGAAGGAAAATCGGCCAAGGCATACGATAACTCTGGGTGAGATAATCTCGATTTGCTTATCCAGATANGGGGCGCAAGATGACAATTCTTCNAGGAGCGGGTCTCGGTTTTTAGGAGGGCGGCACTTCACCATGTTGGTGACNTAAACGTCTTTNCGGTCNAGGNNGATCTTTGCCAGCATCTCGTCCAGCAGTTTGCCCGCCTGNCCTATGAAGGGGCGGCCGTCGCGGTCCTCATAGTAGCCNGGAGCTTCTCCGATGAACATGATGTCGGCGTNCTGAGAACCTTCACCTGGCACAGCGTTGGTTCTTCCTTCAGATAGGCCGCACGCTGTGCAACCGGTTATCTGTTGGTAGAGTTCAATGTACTCAGACAAGGTTAACCTCTTCCTCTGCAAGATTGGAATGTTCGGTCCCTGCCTAAGCCGCGCCACATACAAAAGAAACGCCGGGCCATCGCCGTTCGCGCCTCAAAATCAATCGTATAGGAAGAGGCGTCGGTATGTAAAGCGGATCGGTTGGGTCTGTTGGACTGAAGAGGCAGACTGGATGCGGGACGAGGTTTTCTAACTGCCCAGGAGCCACTGGACTCCGTAGTGGCCCGTCACGGCTACAGTAGTGACTTTCATGATCTTGCCAACCGCCACAATCGCGGCAAATTTTACCAGCGGCTAACGAGTGGCTCCGGCCCAGACTCCCGCGACATCGAAAGGGATTGGCAGGACCGCGAACGTGAACAGCGCGGCGGCTCGGAATCGCAGCGTCAGTTCCTGGACTGGGCCGTACATCCTGCCGCGTTGGGCGATGGTCTGGCTTCTGACGCCGAGGTAATATCCGATCCTCTCGCCCGATGCCGCCGTCAGTCTGCCGATGATGCCGATTGCCACCGGGTTGAGCAACGCCCCCATGGCAAATGTGTATGCCGGAGCAGGCGTCGGGACGATGATAGCTACGGTGTTGGCAAAATCTGCCAGAGCCACTCCGACATATTCCCAGTTGCCCAATTCAGCCAGCGGGGCGCGGTAACTGAAGAGCACGTAACCCGTGAGCATGGAGCCGCCGGTCACCGCCACTGCCTGGAAGATCGTTCTGGCGTCGAGGCCGTAAGGCAAGCGTGATTCGACTGACGGGGATGCCTGTTGGACGCTGGAACGCCGGAATTCGGGGGTGTCGAGCACGGGTGAAGAGGTTCTATTCAGTGTTCCTTGCAGCATGGGGCGTATCCTCGGCGGTGTGTCTGTTTAAGTCATCTACAATTTTAGATGCATGAAATCATAAAACGCATCGTCGCAGTCGACTGATCTGGAGAGGTAGTCTGGATGGGCGTTCTTGGCACAGATGGCCCATCGGCCGGTCATCCAAAAGTACGAGACTCCAACTTCTTGAAATCATTTTGAAGCCAAAGAATCAACTCCTTTTCAAATTGTCCAATCTACGACCTTGAACGCCAAGGCAATTGTGCGCCTATTTTCTGGCAATCGACCTGTTCTGAGACCGTCGCATCCTGTATAATTCTGGACTGTCGAAAGCGCGCGCGAAATCCTGTTTGGAGATAGGTGATTGAATGCATTAGGTAGGCACCTGTTGCTGGAATTGAATGATTGCAACAGGGAAGTTTTGGATGACCTTGAATTTATACGGCATGCAATGTTGAGGGCTGCAGAGCAGGCCGGTGCCACGGTAGTAGGGGAGAGTTTCCACAAATTTGATCCGATCGGCGTGACTGGCATTGTCGCCATCGCCGAGTCACATCTTTGTATCCACACCTGGCCGGAATACGGGTACGCCGCCGCCGATGTGTTCACGTGTGGCGATGATTTTGACCCATATCAGGCAGCGGGGCTACTTATTGAGAAACTTTCGTGCACCCAACCTTCTATCACTGAAATTCAGCGCGGCCAACTTACACAAATAGCGCCGTCAGGCGCGGTGTCATGATTGAAGGCCCGCCTGAAGGCGACTGGCACTACGAGCTTATTACCCCCGGCCTTCTCCAAACGGAGCAGCGCCTTCGCGTATTCTACCGAGGCCAAACGGAGTACCAGCACGTCGAGGTGATGGACGGCGCCACCTTTGGACGAACGTTGGTCCTTGACGGCAAAACCCAATCCACAGAGGTGGACGAGTTCGCGTATCATGAGGCGTTGGTGCATCCTAGCATGATCGCCCACCCTAACCCCAAGAGCGTGTTCGTCGCCGGCGGCGGCGAAGGCGCGACAATTCGCGAGGTGATGTCTCATAGAAGCGTCGAGCAGGTGGTGATGGTGGACATCGACAAGCAAGTCGTTGACTTGTGCCGCGAATACCTCCCAAATCATCACCAAGGCTCGTTCGACGATCCCAGGTTGGAGCTTCATCACATGGACGCTCTTGAGTTTCTGGAGGACACGTCTCTGCGTTTCGACGTTGTGATTATCGATGTGCCGGACCCTCTTGAAGCCGGTCCTGCGTATCTGCTGTTTACTCAGGAATTTTATTCCCTGCTCAAGGAGCGATTGAGGCCCGGCGGGTTGATGGTAGCGCAGTCAGGTCCGACCGGACCGGCATTCTACGAACAGTGTTTCTCCGCGGTCGCTAACACTGTGGGCAGCGTGTTTTCGGATGTATATCTGAGCGAGGCGTTTGTGCCATCGTTCGGGACCACGTGGGGGTTTGTCATTGGTTCGACCGGACCTGACCCAACGAGCCTTTCAGTGGAGGAGACTGACTCCAGAATTTCTGATCGGATCGACGGAGAGCTTCGCTTTCTCGATGGCATCACTCTGCGGGGCATGACGTCGGTTCCCAAGTACCTGCGGAAAGCCGTTGACGCAGAAGAAAAGATAATCACGAGGGACAATCCGATATTTGTCGTATAATTGAGGTTTGTTCGTCCGTGCACCAAAGATGCAAGGGCGACGCCGATTCTGTCAACAAATTCGTGCTAAATTATGCAATGATCAATTTGTGGAGCGTATTTGATTCTTGACTCAAACTGACATCCTCGCCCAACTGAACCCGCGACAGCGTGAGGCAGCGGAAGCTATCGACGGCCCATTGCTGATCGTCGCCGGACCCGGCAGTGGCAAAACCAGGCTGATTACCTATAGGATTGCCTATCTGGTTCGAGTTGTCGGCGTGTCGCCTCGGAGGATCGCGGCTCTTACTTTCACAAACAAGGCCGCCCACGAGATGCGGAGCCGATTAGCAGAGTTGGTCAGTCACAGTATCAACGACATGACTGTGGGGACGTTCCACTCATTTTGCGCGATGACCCTCAGGAGGGAGAGCGACCTCATCGGCCTGGACAGGAACTTCGCCATATATGACGACCCCGACCAGTTGGACGTCATCAAGCGGAGCATGCGCGAAACTGACGTTGACCCGAAACGGTTCTCTCCCCGGGCCGTTCAGTCCAGCATTTCCAAGGCCAAGAGCAGCCTCCTGAGCGCGGAGGGTTTCGGAATGCGAACCGCCAGCTACTTTGAAGAGGTGGTCGGTCGGGTTTACGAGCGATACGAATTGCTGATGGCGCAGTCTGGTGCAGTAGATTTCGACGATCTGCTGTTGAAAATGCACCGTATGTTGGAACAACATCCCGATATCGCGGCCCGGTATCAGGACCGTTACGTCCACTTCATGATCGACGAATTTCAAGACACCAACGTCGTCCAGTACGCCATNGCCCGAAAACTGACCGAGACGCATCGNAACCTNTGCGTTGTCGGAGACCCGGATCAGTCAATATATTCCTGGCGAAACGCGGATATCAGGAATATNNTGAGTTTTCAAGACGATTTCCCTGACGCAAAGNTGATAACTCTGGAGCAGAATTACCGTTCGACCCAAACGATTCTGGACGCCGCTGACAAGCTGATTTCAGCTAACTCTCAGCGTATCGAGCGCGAGCTATTCACAGACAATGGCGACGGAGNGCCAATCGTCGTCTCTGAAGGGTATGACGAGGCCGAAGAGGCCCAGATGGTTNTGAAGGAAGTCGGNGCGCTGACCAAGAACGNCTCAAATGGNCACAAACTNGNCGACATCGCGGTCATGTATCGAGTTAACGCCCAATCCAGAGCGTTGGAGGAGGAGTGTCTTAGGTACGGTGTTCCGTACCAACTGATCGGNGGNCAGAAATTCTATCAGCGTCAGGAGGTCAAAGACGTCGCGGCTTACCTCCGGTTGGTGTCGAACACCAATGACGACGTTAGCCTGAATCGGATTATCAACCTGCCAACCCGAGGAATCGGCCGGCGGACGCTGGATGAACTTGCGAGNTTTGCGCGAGATTCAAGCATTTCTCAGTTCGATGCGATCGGTAACATATTGCCCACGGATGACCAGTTGNCGCCGATTGTGGCGAACCCTTTCACGCCCAGAGCCACCCGCGCTCTGACGGATTTCCAGAAGATGATTAACGGCCTNAGGGCTGACTTGGAAGGNCTGAATCTGATCGAGCTAATTGAGCAGATTTTGGAACGCACTGGCTATCANAAGTATCTGACGGATTCTGCGGAACGCGGNGAAGAGCGAATTGAAAACATTAATGAGTTCAANACGGCGGCCCGTGATTACATCCACATGCCAGTGCAGGATGGCCTGACCGCGTTTATGGAGAGCGTNAGCCTTGTCAGCGACATAGACAAAATGGAGGATAGGACGGAGGCGATCACGCTTATTACTCTCCATCAGGCCAAGGGGCTTGAGTATCCAGTAGTGTTCATCGTGGGCATGGAGGAGGGACTTNTGCCTCACATGCGCTCAATGGACGACCCGACNGCTGTGGAGGAAGAGCGCCGGTTGGCCTACGTTGGTGTCACCAGAGCCAAAGAGCGGCTGTACCTGATGAGAGCGTTCCGTCGAGGGTTCCGAGGCGGCACGGGTCCGGCTCTGCCGTCTCGTTTTCTGTTGGACATNCCTGAGAATCTCATCAAGCGCGTTGACAAGAACNACTCGAAACCNAACACGATCGNNCNTCGGAGCAGGGGCGGGCCTCTTGGGACTCGACAAGCGGCGGAGGGAACAGGACACCGGCAGGGCTTCGAGTTCAGCAGCACCACACGGNCGGGTTCCAGGGCGCGGCCTGAGATGCCCAAACCCAAATCCGGNATTGGTTCCAATTCNGGAGGCAAGATCAAACTCGCCCCGTCAAGACGGCCNACCCCGCCTCGTCCTNGTCCGGCGCGCCGCGCGGNAAATCGGAACGCGACTNCCATATTGAAGACGGGCGACAAAGTCTCGCATGGGACTTTCGGCGAAGGCATCGTGATGAGCANCAAACAGGCAGGGGATGACTTCGAGGTGACGGTGGCCTTCAAAGAAGGTCACGGCGTCAAGCGTCTGCTGATGAGCTTCGCAAAGCTGACGAAGGTTGAGTGACGTTCGGGTTAACCGACGATCAGAGTAATCATCAAGGTCGCCAGTCCCAGGTATATCAAGAATCCGATTACGTCGGTTGCGGTGGTCACGGCGACGGCTGACGCCAACCCAGGGTCGATCTTTAGCGCGCGGAGTCCTAGTGGAACCAGCACGCCGCTGACGCCGGCGACCATCATGTTTGCCGTCATAGCCAACCCCACAACCAGAGCGAGCCAGGGGTTGCCCTTCCAGGCGAAGGCGATTCCTGCCACCAACAGCCCGACGACGATTCCGTGAACGAGACCTAATCCCGCCTCCTTCAACAGCAGGCGTTTCGCGTTGCCTGTGGCCAACTCTCCCAAAGCGATGGATCGGACAATGAGCGTGAGCGTCTGGGTTCCTGCGATTCCTCCCTGCCCGGCGATCACAGGCAAGAATGCAGCGAGCGCCACGGCCTGGATCATCGTCGACTGGTACAGGGTGATTACCAGTCCTGCGGCGATTGCTGTCGCTAGGTTCACGCACAGCCACGGAAGCCTGCTCCTCACTGATCGCCAGAATGGGCCAAGCGCTCGCTCGCCCTGATCGACGCCGATCATTCGGAACATATCCTCGGTGGCCTCGTGCTCGAAAACATCGATGATGTCGTCTATCACCACCATGTCGACGATTCGGTTGGCGTCGTCGACAACGGGCAACCGGTGTATGTCGTGCCGTTTCATGATGCGGGCGACTTCCTTCTGGTCGGTCCCTGTTGCTACGGATATCACGTCTCTGTTCATGATTAGCGATACGTCATGGAATGGCCGGGCCAGGACGAGTTGGGACAGGCTTGCGGTTCCGGTGACCACGCCGTCATTGTCGACGAGAAAAACCTGGGAGATGTTGGCAGCGCCATATTCTTCTGCCCACGTTCGGATGAAGGACATCGCCTGAGAAACAGTAACCGTTTCATGGATAGCGATGAACTCGGGAGTCATCAAACCGACGGCGCCATCGTCTTCGTACGCCATCAGCGGAGCAACTTCGGCGGCGGCTTCCATGCTCTCCAAAGCGGAGTCTGCCACGTCTTGGGGCAACGCGCGCAAAACGTCGGCAGCCACATGAGGGCTGATCACGTCCAGCAGGTTTGCCAGCATACCGTTAGGCATAGCCTGACTCACGTCACCGGCGTCCAGCCCTTCGGTGGCCTCTGCCAGGGCTTCAAGGCTAATGCGGTCTATCAAGGCAGCGAGGTGCTCGACGGATAGAATAGACAGGATGTCGGCCTGGTCTCGCGGCAGAAGCCTGGAGAAGCGGATGGCGGGCTCATCGTAAAGGCCTTCCTCCATGAGCATATTGATGACCCCTGATAGCTGAGCCGAATTTGGCCTCTCCAGCGGAGTTGGCTTGGGCTGGTCCTGGGAGGGTGGGTCATCCATCGGCGCGTCCGCCGTGGCGACACGCATCCGTGGGCCATTAGATCATGGCCGAGTTGGGGCAGTTGATATTCGGTCGAAGGCAATTTGACACCTGCGCGAAGGCTGTACTACCGGTCCAATTCAAAGGGCAACTAAGAGTTTACAGGCGCCTGATGTATTGTTTCTTTCTAAGTTTAGTCTTATTTTCGACCCAGACTGGAGCATGCAATGAACCGCGAAACGTACTTCCGGGCACAGAAATTTGCCGACAAGTGGTCGATCGGGCTTGCCGTGAGTTCTTCCGTGGTTATCATTGGAATATTCGGTTGAGGGATGGTCA